>JBOIAB010000100.1:0-3900 GCA_050738635.1 Steroidobacteraceae bacterium | reverse complement strand
ACCCCGTTCGGATCGAACCCTTCGTCCAAAGGACAACGCCGCAACAGTGACAAAGCCTCCTGCGGCTTGCCTAACTCCGCGTAGACTTGCGCTAAAAAGAAGGTCGCGGCGCCATGGTCGAGAATTTTGTTCCATGATTTTTTGACGTTCCGGATGTCAGCGCGGAACCGCGCCGGACCGATTGGCAGCGGCGCCGGCTGACTCTGCCGTGCAGTGGCCGCGATCGCGGACGCGATGGAAAGTCCGGTCAGCGCGCAGCCGAGCGTAACGTTGCGTAGAAACGCCGAAAACGACATTTTTTGACGAGGACCGCGAGCGCTCAGGGTGTCGAAGCCGGTTTCCGGCCCTGTGCGCCGCATACACGTTCGGGACATCGAGCTTGAAAGAACTGTAGCTGGTAAGGGGCCATCGCTTCAAGCTGAGCGCATAGCTGCCGTGGGACTTACGGAGGCAGCACGAGCTGCGGCAGCCGTCGAGAGTGCCGCGAATATCAAGCTGGAGAAGAGGCTCACGGCCGAGGCAAACGAGGGCACGTGTCAGCCCCGACGGCATGCATGCCACCGGCAGGCGGGAGGTCGAGACCTTCTATCAAGGGGCGTTCATGCGCGGATACGCAGGCAGCCGCGCAACGGCCGTCGTGAATCATGTGCGCGACCTGACCGGGAGCGTAGCTCTGGTCGATGGCGCTTGGACCATAGAGCCCACGCGGACATCTAAGGTTCGGCAACGGGAAGGCGGACTCTTTTTCGCCGTGCTTCACTGGCAGCACGGACGCTGGTGGATCGCGGCGCTGCGGGAGCAGAGCAGTGCCAGTACTCTGCGCGAGCTCGGCGCGCTCACGGTCAATCCGCCCAGCAGGTAGTTTAGAGGGCTGCGGCCAGTGCCGCGTCGGGCCGAGAGATCCAGCGGTAACTTAGCGAATTTTCTGCTTTAATCGCGCCTGCACATGGCCAGGGCGCGAAAACCGACGATGCACTCACCTGCCAGGCAAGGCTCGCTCGGCAGCGGACGGACTCCATCGGTGTCTCACGCAGCCTTGCTGGATTCCGGGTCGGACCACCGCTTCCGTCAGCTCATACAGGACATGCTCGCCTTCTCCACCCGGCTGCACGCGATCCGGGAGGAGTTCGGCAGAATGGCCGGAATCTCCGGTTCGCAATACAGCCTGATCATCGCCATTGCGCATCTTGGTGCGGCGGAAGCGGGAATCACGGTGACGCAACTTGCCGCGGGATTGCATGTGAGCGGCACCTACGTGACCGCCGAAACGAACAAACTGGAGCAGGCCGGATATGTGCGCAGATCGCCGAATCCGCGCGACAGGAGGAGCGTGCTCCTCACCGTGACGGACCCAGGATTGAAGCTGCTCGACCGCCTGCTGCCCACGATTCAGCGGGTCAATGACCAGATCTTCCAGGGTCTGAGCCGCACGGAATTCGAGACCCTGCAGAGGGTGATGTCCCGGCTCGCGCACTCGGCCGCGGATGCCTTGGCCCTGGCCGAAGCCTACGGACGCGTCGGCGCAGGCCCCTGAAGCGTTCTACCTCATCCGAAGTAACGTTGCAACTTAGCAAAGTTTGAGGCACACTCCGGATCCATTCGCACGAGGGTGGAACATGGTCATCGATCTCCGGTCCGTGGCGACGTCGTTTTTGCGATCTTTGGCGATCGCTCTCTCTGGGCTCCTCATTGCGGCCGCGCCTGGCTTTGCGGCTGACGCCGGCAGGCCGGCTCCGGTGCTGCAGACCGTCAACATCGGCAACGGCATCACCATCCATTACGTGGAGAAAGGCGCTGGGGCGCCGGTCGTGTTCGTGCACGGCTCGATCGGGGATTACAGCTACTGGGACGACCAGATAGCTGCCTTTGGCACGCGATACCGGGCGATCGCCTACAGCCGCCGCTACAACTATCCGAACAGCAATCCTGCGCGGCCGGGCTACTCCGCCGTCACCGATGCTGACGACCTGGCGGCCTTCATCCGGAAGCTGCATCTTGGGAGAGCGTATGTCGTAGGCCACTCGTACGGGGCGCTTACGGCACTCTTCCTGGCCGTCCGGCATCCTGAGCTGATTCGGGCGCTCGTGCTGGCGGAGCCGCCAGCAGTCACGCTGCTGCGGCATTTGCCCGATGAGCAGGCCGCCAAAGGCGACAAGCTGTTCGCCGACATCCAGTCGCGAATGGTGGCGCCCATGAGGGCCGCGTTCGCGAAGAACGACAGGGAGGCTGGCGTTGCAACCTTCATCAACTATGTATTCGACGATTCCGCCGCGTGGGCAAAGATGTCGGTCTCCGCTCGGACGGATACCATGCGCGATGCTCACGAATGGGACGTGATGATGACCAGCGGCACCCTGTTTCCCGAAGTGGATCCCGCTGCCATCCGCGCGATCAAGGTGCCGGTACTCGTCATGTCCGGTGGCGTCTCATACAAGTTCCTGGGATATATCGACCAGGAGATCGTGCGTCTTATTCCCCACAGCCGAAGCATCGTCTACCCCGATGCGGGTCATCAGATGTGGTACAAGTATCCAAAGCTCTGCCGCGACGACACCGAGGCGTTTTTTGATGAGAGCGCTCGCGCCGGGCCGTATTGAGAGCCCGGAGCGGAGGCGGGAGCCCTTTCACCCCAACAGATTGACGAGATCTTCCGGTCGCGGATGCGACGAACCGAGCATCCGCCGGCATGAGCCGTGGGTTCCCTGCAGTGACGTTCGGGCACAAACGCTCACTGCTACTCCTGGCTCACCCTCCGAATGGCTACATGAGAAATCCGGTCCTCGTCGCGTTGACAGTTGCGCTGCTCGCGGGCTCTGGCGGGATCGCTCATGCGCGATCCCACGCTGGAGATGCTTCCAGGGAGCTGGCAGCCGCCTTCGAGGCGATGGGCGGCAAGGGAGTGGTCGCCTCCGTGCACGCACTGCGGCTGGAGGCAATCGGCCATCGCAACATGCTGGAGCAGTCCCTGCGCCCGGAAGGGCCGTGGTGGCAGGACTACGTGCAGCTCGATGTGATTCGGGATTTCGCCACGGACAGTGAGCGAGTCGTGCAGCAACACCGCGGCTATTCCTCGCCGCAATGGTGGCTGCAGCAGCCGCAATGGGTTGGTGCTCCCCTCTACCCGACCTACGTCGTCTCGCGCGGGGTCGTCGCTCAGATCTCGGATGGCAAGTATTCGCCGGCTTCGTTCCGCTCTCTGCAGGAGGCCGATGAAGACTTCGCACTCGGCCCTTTGCGCGTGCTCTTCACCGCGCTCGCGACGTCCGATCTGCACTCGCTGCTGGACGTCAGGCTGCGCGGCTATGTCTACCACGTGGTCGGCTTCAGCTGGCACGGCTACCCGGTGAAAATCTACCTCAATGGGTACACCAGCCTTCCGGAAGTGGTGGAATGGACCGCCCCGCGTCCATACGACGTATTTTGGAGCGTATGGGGTGACGTCACCACGCGCATCAGCTACGGCATGTGGTCGCTCGAGCCGGATGGGCTGCGTTACCCCCGACAATGGACCATCGAGCGGAACGGACTGCCCGAATCCGACGTCAGCATCACCTCACTGACTGTCAACCCGCCGCTCAACGTCGCGGAGCTCGCGATTCCCGACACGGTCCGCACGGAATTGCTGCAGCACAAACGCACGATAGCCGAGCTGCCACTGGGCATTCCCAGTCAGCCGGCAACGGAAATCGAGCCCGGTGTACTCCACATTCCTGGCGCGTGGAACGTGAACATCATTCGCCAGAACGACGGCATCGTCGTGCTGGAGGGACCACTCTCCCCGGACTACTCGCTCCAGGTCCTGGATCAGGCGCAGCGACGCTTTCCGGGCCTGCCGGTTAAAGCCGTGATCACGACTTCGGACTCGTGGCCGCACATCGGGGGCCTGCGCGAATACGTCGC
>JBOIAB010000099.1:0-9473 GCA_050738635.1 Steroidobacteraceae bacterium | reverse complement strand
GGCACGCCCCGAGGCGATGCCGCGGAAGGTCTGCTCCGTGCGGGCGCGCGGGGCGATGTGCTCCACCAGCGCGAAGTTGTCCTGTATCTGCTGCCGATCGCCGAGGGCCGCCAGCGACAGCACGAGCTCCGCCCCGGCGCCGGCCATCTGCACGTAAGTGGTGGACCGCGCGGACTGCGCGCCGGTGTAGACGGCCAGCACTCCGTAACGCGCGTCCGCCGCCAGTACAGCCGATAGGGTATCGATCCAGGTGGCGCGGGTGCTCGCCTGCTGGAGGCGATAATGGGTCAGATGTGCCCCGCGTCCGACGTCCACGTTGACGGAGCTGTTGACGAAGTTGGCAGCGCCACCGGCGCTGACGTGTCGCTCGACAAGGGTCAGGCGACAGGCAGGGTCGAGGCGGACTTGGACGCGCGGGTACGACGTGCCGACGTCGGCGCCGGCGAGCGCAACGAATACCAGTTCCACGCTCGCGGGCTGATCAGCGCCGCCACTGACATGGATGATGGCCGTGTCGGTCGCGAAAGCCTCGTTGAGCAGCGCCAGGCGCGCTTCGGGCAAGCTGCTCAAAGCGGGCACGTGTGGCGGCAGGTTGCGCACCGCAAGCCCCGCCTGCTCGCGCGGCGAGGACAGCTCCGGTGCAAAGACCCCGTCGATGAAAGTGCAGCGGGCGAAGCCCTCGAGCCTGGGCGGCAGATCGGCCTCGGATGGAGGCGGCAGTGTGGCGATGACCGGCGCGAATCGCGCCCGCTCCAGCGGCCGCAGATTGCTGTAGCGCCAGTTCTCGTCCCGCGTGGTGGGCAGGCCCCGCGCGGCGAGTGCCTCGATCGCCTGCTGGCGCCGCTCCCGGCTGACCACATTAGTGGGCAGGGACTCGCGGACCGTGGCGTACTCGTCCAGTGCACGCTTGGAGAGAGCGGAGGAGGTCATGCCGCCTCGCTGGTCACCCAGTCGTAGCCGCGCCGCTCGAGCTCGAGCGCGAGCGATTTGTCGCCGCTGCGCGCGATGCGCCCCTTCACCAGCACGTGCACGTGATCGGGAACGATGTAGTCAAGCAGACGCTGATAATGCGTCACAAGCACCAGCGACCGCTCCGGCGAGCGCAACGTGTTGACGCCGTTGGCGACGACCTTCAGAGCGTCGATGTCGAGGCCCGAGTCGGTCTCATCCAGGATCGCCAGCCGCGGCTCGAGGACCAGCATCTGCAGAACCTCGTTGCGCTTCTTCTCACCACCGGAGAAGCCCTCGTTCACTCCGCGGGAGAGCATGCTCTCGTCCATGCGCATCAGCCGCATCTTATCCCGCACCAGCGCCAGGAACTCGAACGCGTCGACCTCGTCGAGACCGCGGTGCTTGCGCGCGGCATTGACCGCCGCCTTGAGCAGATAGACATTGTTGACGCCCGGAATCTCCACCGGATACTGAAAGCCGAGGAACACACCCTCGCGTGCCCGCTCCTCGGGCGCGAGCGCCAGCAGGTCGCGGCCCTGGAAGGTCACGGAGCCGGCGGTGATCTCGTATCCCGGCCGCCCCGCGAGCACGTTGGCGAGTGTGCTCTTGCCGGAGCCGTTGGGTCCCATGACGGCATGCACTTCGCCGGTCGGGACCGTGAGTGTCAGTCCTTGCAGGATTTCCTTGCCGTCTACCTTGACGTGCAGGTCTTCTATCTTAAGCATCTCGCTCTCTTTACTTCTAACCGACCGCGCCTTCGAGACTCACCGCGAGGAGGTTTTGCGCCTCCACCGCGAACTCCATCGGCAGCTCCTTGAAGACGGATTTGCAGAAGCCGCTCACGATCAGGTTCACCGCATCCTCCGCCGCGATGCCGCGGGAGAGGCAGTAAAAGAGCTCGTCCTCGCTGATCTTCGAGGTGCTGGCCTCGTGCTCGACCGTTGCCGAGGGATTCTTGACCTCGACGTAAGGGAAGGTATGCGCGCCGCACTTGCCGCCCATGAGCAGCGAATCGCACTGCGTGAAATTGCGCGCGCCGTGAGCGCTCGGCAGGATCTTCACCAGGCCGCGGTAGGTGTTCTGGCCGTGTCCGGCCGAGATGCCCTTGGAGATGATGGTGCTGTGCGTGTCTCGGCCGATGTGGATCATCTTCGTGCCGGTGTCCGCCTGCTGGCGGTTGTTGACGGTCGCGACGGAGTAGAACTCGCCGCTGGAGCCCTCGCCGCGCAGTACGCAGCTCGGGTACTTCCAGGTTATCGCCGAGCCCGTCTCGACCTGCGTCCAGGAGATGTGGGAGTTCCTGCCCCGGCACTCGCCGCGCTTGGTGACGAAGTTGTAAATGCCACCCACGCCCTCGGCATCGCCGGGATACCAGTTCTGCACCGTGGAGTACTTGATGTAGGCATCGTCCAGGGCCACCAACTCCACGACCGCGGCGTGCAGCTGGTTCTCATCGCGCTGTGGCGCGGTGCAACCCTCGAGATATGACACGGTCGCGCCTGCGTCCGCGATGATCAGCGTGCGCTCGAACTGACCCGTCTTGGCCGCATTGATGCGGAAGTACGTCGACAGCTCCATGGGGCAGCGCACGCCCTTCGGTACGTAGACGAAGGAGCCGTCGGTGAACACCGCGGAGTTCAACGTCGCGAAGAAGTTGTCGGTGTAGGGCACGACGCTGCCGAGGTAGCGCTCAATGAGCTCGGGATGCTTCTGCACCGCCTCCGAGAACGGGCAGAAGACGACCCCGGCTTCGTGCAGGCGCTCCTTGAAGGTGGTCGCGACCGAAACGCTGTCGAACACCGCATCGACCGCCACGCCCGCCAGGCGCGCCCGCTCGTGTAGCGGCACGCCCAGTTTCTCGTAGGTCTCGAGCAGCTTCGGGTCCACCTCAGCGAGGCTCTTCGGCCCATCGGTCTTCGCCTTTGGCGCCGAGTAGTAGGAAATCGCCTGATAGTCGATCGGCGAATAGCGGGTGTGCGACCAGTGCGGCTCGCTTTGGGTGAGCCAATGCCGCAACGCCTTCAGGCGCCACTCGGTGAGGAACTCCGGCTCGCCCTTCTTGCGGGAAATGAGCCGCACCACGCTCTCGTCCAGCCCGGGCGGCACCGTGTCGGCGTCGATATCGGTGACGAACCCGTGCTTGTAGCGGCGGGTGAGCAGAGTTTGCAGCTGGTTTGCGGTTTCACTCATGATTCGGTTCAGGAGCGGACGGGGGTTCGCACGGCGGCCGCCTGCATGTCACGCTCGAGCGCCGGCAGCGTGACCTGGGCGGGATCGATGCCGGCGAGCTGCGCCAGGCTGACGTCGTACAGCGAGCGCCGGATGGCGAGGTTCAGGCGCTGCCACGCCCGCCCGACGCGGCAGGTCTCCTCGATATCGCAGTGGCCTGCGCCCACCGAGCAGTCGGTCAGCGCCACCGGCCCTTCCATGGCATCGAGAATGGCCGCGGCGCTGATCTCGGTCGCTGGGCGGGCGAGCTGGTAGCCGCCGCGCAGCCCCAGGGTCGAGGCGACGAGCCCGGCTCGCTGCAGCTGCTTCAGCAACTTGCTTACGGTGGGAGCCGCAATGCGGGTCTGCTCCGCCAGTGCGGCGGCGGTCTGCACGCGATGAGGCTGCTCGGCGAGCACGGCGAGGAGTACGGTGGCGTAATCGGTGAGTCGGCTGATTCGGACCATGGCATTGCCCGGAAAAAAGGGGCGCCTTCGAAGTAGGACTATTTTAGTACTGATTGCCCCGGGAACCAAGCGTCGCGGCTATTTGGTATCCTTCCGGCTTCCATTTACGCGACAAGACCAGGGGCGGACGTCGGTGGCCCGGTTGCTGAGGCTGCAGGCGGCCCCGCTATTGCTGGAGGAAAAAACGATGAACCGCAATGAGCTCGCCCGCATAGCCCAAGCCATGGTCGCCAAGGGCAAGGGCATCCTGGCCGCGGATGAGAGCGGCGGCACCATCAAGAAACGCTTCGACGCCATTCGCGTCGATTCCACCGAGGAGCACCGCCGCGCCTATCGCGAGATGCTCTTTACCGCGCCGGGCGCGGCCGAGGCCATCAGCGGCGTCATCCTCTACGACGAGACCATCCACCAGAAGACGCGCGATGGCGTATCGTTTCCGCAGTATCTGACGCAGCAGGGGATGATCCCCGGCATCAAGGTCGACCTGGGCGCGAAACCGCTTGCTGGCTTTCCCGGCGAAACCATCACCGAAGGTCTCGACGGCCTGCGCGAGCGGTTCGTCGAGTACCGCTCGCTCGGCGCGCGCTTCGCCAAGTGGCGCGCGGTGATCGACATCGCCGCCGGCATTCCGACGCCGTTCGCGATCCAGGCGAACGCTCACGCCCTGGCCCGCTATGCGGCGCTGGCCCAGGAAAACGACATCGTGCCGATCGTGGAGCCCGAAGTGCTCATGGATGGCGATCATTCGATCGAGCGTTGCGAGGAAGTGACCAACCTCACGCTCAATTGCGTCTTCAACCAGCTCTCCTTGCATCGTATCTATCTCGAAGGCATGGTTCTCAAGCCCAACATGGTGATCTCAGGCAAGAAGGCGTCCAATCGCGCGTCGCCCGAGGCGGTGGCCGAGGCGACGCTGCGCACGCTGAAGCGTCACGTGCCGCCGGCGGTGCCCGGTATCGCCTTCCTTTCCGGTGGTCAATCGTCGACCGAGGCGACACTGCATCTGTCACTGATGAACCGGATGGGTCCGCTGCCCTGGTCGCTGACGTTCAGCTACGGGCGCGCCCTGCAGGACACCGCACTCAAGGCGTGGGGCGGAAATGCGGCGACCTTCGCCACCGGGCAGAAGGAGTTCGCCCGTCGCGCGAAGCTCAACGGGCTCGCGACCGCCGGCCGCTACAGCTCCGAGATGGAAAGCCAGGCCGCTTGAGCGGGGCCGCCTCTTTCCAACACGCGGCCGCTGCCACGGCAGATGATGCCGTGGTCGACGTGCGCGACGTGCATTACGCCATCGACGGCCGGGCGATCTTCGCCGGGCTCAATATTCGTGTGCGCCGCGGCCTGATTACTGCCGTCATGGGGCCGAGCGGCACGGGCAAGACGACGCTGCTGCGCCTCATCACCGGCCAGCTCTTCGCCGACAGCGGCCAGGTGTTGGTGTTTGGACGCGATATCGCCGACCTTTCGCGCTCGGAAATCTACGGCGTGCGCCGGCGGACCGGCATGCTCTTCCAGAACGGCGCGCTGCTCACCGATATCGACGTGTTCGAGAATGTCGCGTTTCCGGTGCGTGAGCACACGAATCTGCCTGAATCCGTCATTCGCAAGCTCGTGCTCACGAAGCTCGAGGCGGTGGGCCTGCGCGGTGCCGCGAATCTGATGCCCGGGGAGCTCTCCGGCGGCATGGCGCGTCGCGTAGCGCTGGCGCGTGCCATAGTCATGGACCCGGAAGTATTGCTTTACGATGAGCCATTCGTCGGCCTCGATCCCATCTCACTCGGCGTGATCCTGCGCCTCGTCAAGCAGATGAACCAGGCGCTCGGCATCACCAGCATCGTCGTCTCCCACGACGTACAGGAACTCGCCACCATCGCCGATCAGAGCTACCTGCTCTCCGATGGCCGCGTCGTCGCCTCGGGCACGCCGCAGGAGCTCGCGAAGAGCGACTCCGAGACGGTGCACCAGTTCATGACCGGCAGTGCCGAGGGCCCGGTCAAATTTCACTACCCGGCCCCCGACTATGCCGGTCAGCTTCTCGGAGCGGATGAAGCATGAGCAACGGAGGTCGCCCAGCCATGCTGCTCGATGGGGTGCGCAAGTTCGGGGTCACCGGCATATTCCTCGGCCGGCTGTTGGCCGCTTGTGTGCCGGCGCTCGCACGGCCACGACTCATCATCGCCCAGATCTACAACGCCGGCGGCCGCTCGCTCATCATCATCATGCTGTCGGGCCTCTTCACGGGAATGGTGTTGGGCCTGCTGGGAAGAGAAGTCCTGGAGCGCTTCGGGGCCGAGACGGCGCTCGGCACGGTGGCCGCGCTCGCGCTTCTGAAGGAGCTCGGCCCGGTGCTCACGGCGCTGCTCTTTGCCGGGCGCGCGGGCACCGCGCTGACTTCCGAGATCGGGCTGATGAAGGCCA
This sequence comes from Steroidobacteraceae bacterium, assembly GCA_050738635.1. Taxonomy (GTDB): domain Bacteria; phylum Pseudomonadota; class Gammaproteobacteria; order Steroidobacterales; family Steroidobacteraceae; genus 13-2-20CM-66-19. The sequence goes on along the minus strand of JBOIAB010000099.1, from coordinate 3,429 downwards.
CGGATCAGCTCACCGCCATGGACGTGATGGCGGTCGACCCGATGCGCTATGTCGCGGCGCCGCGCTTCCTCGGCGGGCTTGTCGCCATGCCGCTGCTGGCCGCGATTTTCTCCGTCATCGGACTTTTCGGAGCGCAGCTCATCGGAGTGCAACTCCTGGGCATCGATCGGGGCACCTTCTGGTCGCAGATGCAGGGCTCGGTCGGCCTGCGTGATGTTACCGAGGGGATCGTCAAGAGCCTCGTGTTTGGCGCGGTGTTGAGCCTCATCGCCGTCAACGAAGGCTACCAGTCCGAGCCCACCGCCGAAGGCGTTGGACTTGCGACCACCAGGACGGTAGTCGCCTCATCCGTGCTCACGCTGCTGCTCGATTACGTTCTGACCGCCGCTTTCATGTAAGAGGATCGCAACCGCCATGCGCCCCACTCGCTCACTCGAGATCGGAACGGGCCTCTTTGTCCTGCTCGGACTCCTCGCGCTCATCTTCCTCACCACCCAGCTGCCCTCCAGCGGCCTGAAGCTCAACTTAGGCAAGAGCCCAGGCTACGACGTCTCCGCTGAATTCGACAACATCGGGGATCTCAAGGTCGGCGCGCCCGTTAGGATGGCGGGAGTGAGGATCGGTGACGTGACCGGAATCGGCCTCGACGATCAGAGCTACCGGGCGAATGTGCATCTGCACATCTACCCGCAGTTCAACGAGATCCCGCAGGACAGCTACGCCAGCATCGAGACCGAGGGCCTGCTCGGTGGCCAGTACGTCGGCATCAGTCCTGGGGGCCTCAGCACCTACCTGAAGAGCGGCAGCCAGATCCTGCAGACCCAGTCCGCCATCGTGCTCGAGAACCTCATCAACAAGTTCTTCGCCAACTTCTCGGGCGGCGGCAGCAGCAGCGGCGGCGGTAGCGGCAGCAGTAACAGCAGCGGCACGACCCCGAATCAGAGCCAGAAACCGCAGGAGCCACATCCATGAAACCGCATTCGTTTTTGACGGCCGCGGCGCTCATCGCCGCCGGCTGGCTGATGCAGGCGCCGGCGCCGGTCGCGGCGGCCGCGCCGAGCGCAGCCGAACAACCCTCAGAGGTGATCCAGACCGCTGCTAACGGCTTGCTGAAGGCGCTAGACGCCAATCGCCAGGGCTACCGCAACGATGCTGCCAAGAGACAGGCGCTGGTGGACCAGTACATCCTGCCTCATGTGGATACCCAGTTCGCGGCGCAGCTCGTCCTCGGCAAATATTGGAAGACGGCCACCCAGGAGCAGCGGGAGCGCTTCATCAACGCCTTCTATCACTCGATGCTCAACAACTACGGTGTTGCCATCGTCGAATTCACCTCGAACACGCTCAAGGTCTATCCGAGCCGCGTGAATCCCGGTGACCAGAACGCCACCGTCCGCACGGAGATGATGCGCACCAGTGGGGCGCCGATCTCCGTCAATTACTACATGCATCAGACCCCGGACGGCTGGAAGGCGTGGGACGTCGTCATCGACGGCGTCAGCTACATTCTGAGCTACCGTCAGGATTTCCAGCCGCAGATCGCCCAGCAGGGGCTCGACGCTGTAATCACCCACCTCGAGCGGGGCGAGAAGCCGGCGAACATCGGCAAGACGACCGGCGGCGCTTCGTGAGCAGCCTCGCCGCGAGCGTTGCCGGCGGCACCTCGTTCGAGGTTGTCACCGCTGCCCCGGGGCGGTTTGCGGTGCGCGGCGTGTTGACCTTTGCCAATGCTCGCGGCGCGCGCAGCGAAGGGCTGCACGCGCTACGGACCTCGACCTCCCGTGACCTGGAGATGGACTGCGCCGGAATCACGCATTCCGACAGCGCGGGCCTCGCCGTGATGCTCGACTGGATGGCGATCATGAAGCAGGAAGGACGGCCGCTCTGCTTCGTCAATCTGCCGCCAGGGCTCCTCGCCGTCGCCCGCATCAGCGGCGTCGAGGAAATGCTCCAGAAAGGAGTTTGAACTCGGCTGGCCGCGCAAATCGCCGGCAGCGATTTGCGCCGACGGACTACTGCTGCTGGAGCTCTTTCAGCTCTTCCTCGGCGCTGTTTTTCTGGGCCTGGGCGCCTTTGACCAGGAAATGGCGCTGCTGCAGGTAGGCATTGCGCTCGAAGGCGTACGGATCGAAGTTCTGCTCCGCGATGTTGGTCAGGGGCAGGACGTCCGCCCGGATTCTTACGCCATCGAGCACGGCCAGCCCGTAGTCCCAGTAGGGGTTTTGCAGGTAATGCCGCGGGTCGGTGTACTCCGCGGGGACGAGGCCGACCGCATCGCGGACATCAGACGGTCCGAGGATCGGTAATTCGAGGAAGGGTCCGGTCGGGATGCCCCACTTGCCGAAGGTCTGGCCGAAGTCGCGGTCCTCCAGGGTCAGGCCGAGCGGCGTCGCCGGATCGAGCAGACCGCCGATGCCGACGGTGCTATTCACCACGAACCGTCCGGTGTCGCGCGCGAAGGCCTTCGGCTGGCCCTGCAGCAGTGCATTCACGATGACGCCGGGATACGACACGTTGTTGAAGAAGTTTCCGATTCCCGTGCGGAGCACTTGCGGCAGGCGCAGGTAGGTCCTGGCGGCGGGCTTGAAGATGGCGCGATCGAAGGCATCGTTGAACTTGAACACTCCGCGGTTCATCCGTTGCCAGGGGTCGCGAGGGGTGCGCTCCGACGGCGGCACGGTGGCGCAGCCGACGAGGGCGACGGCGAGCGATAAGGTCGCGGCCAGCCGGAAGGCCGCCGCGCGAATTCTTGTTGGCATTACGGATCCCTGTAGGGGCTCAAACCGGCATTGTATCAGCCGTAGGTCCGGCGGCGCAGGCCGCCACCTGGCGCGCACGCCGGGCATTACTCGGCGGTCGTACGCTGCTGGCGCATGGTCGCCAGGTAATCGTCCACTTCGCGCAAACTGGCGGTGATCCGGGCGCGCTGCACGTGGGTCAGATGCGCGGTGGTGAGCGCGAGCCGGTATTGCTGGGCGGCGAGAGGCAGATTGCCCGTCTCGGTCTGATATACGCCCATGTAGTAGTAGGCATCGCCGCGGTCGCCCGCGGCACTCGCGGCGCGGGCGGTGAGCTGGATTTGATCCGGTGTCGGGTCGACGTTGTTGAAAAGGTCCAGCAATGTCTGGTGTGCCAGTGCGTTTTTGCCAGCGGCCATCAGTGTCTGGGCGTAACGTATCGTGATCGGAACGTTGCGTGGGAAGAGTTGCTCCGCGAGCCGGAACGTCGCGAGCCCCGCTTTCATGTCGCCGGCCTGCGCCTGCGCCTGTCCGAGAGCGGAGTACAGCAAATGAAGATCACCGTGCTGCGCGATCAGCTTCTTCAGCATGGGCACGGCCTGCGCCGCCTTGTTGTCCTGCATCAGCGCCAGCGCGTCGCCGTACATCGTGCCGAGGCTGTGATCGCCCTGGGCGATCTTTTGCGCGTACT
>JBOIAB010000098.1:0-4203 GCA_050738635.1 Steroidobacteraceae bacterium | reverse complement strand
GCTCGACTTCCGCATCTTCCATCTCTTCGCGCAGGCACATCATCCAACGCTCGTCCTTCTCGACGCGGTCGCTCGCGACGCCCGCATCGAGTATCTCGCGCAGCGGCTCGATCATCGCGTAGGGCATGGTCACGTGGAGGTTGCCGCCGGCGCCGTCCAGCTCGATGTGGAAGCTGGTGACGACCACGATCTCCGAGGGAGAGACGATGTTGGCGAAGTGAGGGTTGATCTCGGAGTTCAGGTACTCGAGCTCTATGGAGGCGACGTGCGACCACGCCTCTCGCAGATCGGCGAAGACGCTGCGCAGCACGATGTGGATGATGCGCTGCTCGGTTGCGGTGAACTCGCGGCCCTCGATCTTGGCGTGCCGGCCGGTGCCGCCGAAGAAGTTGTCGACCAGCGCGAACACCAGCTTGGGATCGAGCACGACCAGCGCCGTACCGCGAAACGGATTGATCTTGACGAGATTGAGGCTCGTCGGTACGTGCAGGGTATGGATGTACTCGCTGAACTTCTTGATCTCGACGGTGCCGACCGAGACCTCCGGCGAGCGGCGCAGCAGGTTGTAGAGACTGACCCGGTTGAGACGCGCGAAGCGATCGTTGATCATCTCCAGCGTCGGCATCCGCCCGCGTACGATCCGCAGCTGAGTGTTGAAATCGAAGGACCGGATCTCGCCCGGCTGCGCCGGCGGCGCGTCCGTGCTCACCGCACCGGTATCGACGCCGTGGATCAGCGCGTCGATCTCGGCCTGGTCGAGAATCTTCTCTTGGCTCATGGCTGACTCGCGGCGCGTTACTGCATCACGAAGCTGGTGAAGTAGACGGCCTCGAGCCGCTTGGAATCACCGCCCGCCTGCACGAGGTCCTTGCGGATGACGGTGAGTGCCTGGGCGCGCAGTTGTTCCTTGCCCTCGGGCGTGGCGATCACGGCGTACTTTTGATTGGCGAGGAGAATGAGGAGATCGTTGCGCACCACCGGGTCGTTGCTCTTCAGCAGGTCCAGGGTCTTCTGATCACGCGACATCACCTCGATCGCAACCTGCAGGAAACGCACCAGCTGATCGGCCTGGAAGTTGACGACGAAGGGTGGATCGAGCGGCAGGTAAAGCGGCGGCCCGGCAGGCTTCTTGTCCGCCGCGGCGGTGGCATGTGCCGCCTTCGCGGAGTGTCCGAAGACGCGTGTCAGGATCAGCCCGCCGGCGATGACGGCGATGAGCACCGCCGCCCCGATGATGATGAGCATCTTGGGACTGCGGCGTTTGCCTGCTGCAGGAGCTGCGGCGCCGGCGGCCTCCTGCGCCGAGGCTGTGACGGATACTTCGGCCATCGCTCTGTCTTCTCCTGCGGCTGATATGGCGCCGGGCGCCTGTTGCTTGCATCCTGCAGGTGCAACGCCCATGCCATGGGCGTCGCAGCGCGCCTAAGTGCCTGAGAGATAAGCGTTTGGTACCGGATCGGGAGTGTGAAACGCGTCGCAGTCGGAGGGCGGCGACGGTTTATTGACGAGGCCCAACAGGGGCCGAGTACTCAGGCGTAGGTGTCGAGCAGGCCCAAGCCGCCGGCGCCGCTCTGGCTGCCGGAGCTCTCGAGGTTGACGGCTGCGATCGCAGCCGTCGATGCCGTCGAGCGGCCCGAGCTCCGGCGGTCCTGACCGCGGGGCGATTCCCGTGAGACGCCTGCATCGGCCAGCGACAGCCCCTGGTTGGCGAACAGCTGGCGGAGTTGCGGCAGCGACTGTTCCAGCGCTGCGCGTGTGTCCGGCTGCGCGGCGCCGAACCAGACGGTCGCCTGGCCGTCGTGTACCGAAATGTTGACCTGCAGCGGGCCGAGGTGCTCCGGCGAGAGCTGCAGGGAGGCGGACTCGATTCCCTGGTGTGCCATCCAGGTGAGCCTGGTGCCGAGCTCGTCCGTCCAGGCGCTGGTGCCAACCTGCGAGGCGAGCGACATATTGGAGCAATCGATCGCTGCTTGCGGCGACCCGACATGCTGCAGCGTCGGCAAGTGGGCGGCGGCGGTGAGCGCCGCCACCGCGGCACTGGCCGTTGCTGTCGGCGCGGCAGGAGTGGCCGAGGCTCCGGCCGGCGTGGGATTCGAGGCCGCGGTGCCGGAGGCGGCGCTGAGACTCTGGGTGAGCAGGCTGTTGAGCGCCGCCGCGTTGCCCGCACCGGTACCGATCGGATCGCTGGCGGATGAGGAGGCGCTGCTCGAGGGCGCGGCTGAAGGGCCCGGCACGGCGGGCGATGAGGGCATCGCGACCAGCACGGCAGCCAGGGCCTGCTCGAGCAGTGTCAGCGCGCTCGATGCCGGGTCGGCCGCGGCATGCTTGGGTGTGGGCTCACTCGGGTCAGTCGCAGCGGATGTCCCGGGCTTGGCGGCTGCAGTGTTGGTTGTCGTGGTCTCATGCGCCGCAACCGCGCCACTCGTGGCATCAGTCGCCGCTGTGGCGGCCGTGGGAGTCGCGGCAAGCGACTGCGCCAGTGCCGCGGAGAAGTCGTTGGTTTCGGGCGCCGTCGGCGCCTTCCCCGATGAGGTGGCTTGGGTGGAGCGCGTCTTCGATGTGCTGGGGCCTGCCGGTGCCTGCGTCGCCGGACGGGTGCTCTGCCCGCCGGAGCCAGAGGCGCCGCTGCTCGAGCGCTTGGGTCCGGAGCCGGACGCGGCGCTCTTGCCGGGAGAGTTGGCACGCGAGGCGGCTGACTTGGCGCTTGCGGAACCCGAGGCGTCGGATGCGGCTGCCGATTGTGGCGTGCGCGCTGTGGAGGAATTTGCCGCGGTGGCGCCGGAACCCGCCTTGTTGGGAGCCGGCGCGTCGGCGATCGATGCGGCGGCTGAATGCGCGGTCGCGGAGGCGGACGCGTTGGCTGCGGCCGGTGTCGGCGCAGAGGGCGCCGATCCGGCAGACCCCGGCAGCAAAGGTAGTGTAAGCATGCCGTCAGCCGCCATGAGCGATGGTCCTACGGGACCAGAGTTGTTGCGAGTGCTCGTCGGTTTCCTTCTGCTCGATCTTGTCCGCGGCGAGCCGCTCTTCGGCCTGCCAGTGGCTCGCGAGGTTGCCGACCGCCGTCGCCCGCCTGGCCGCGTTGCGCCAGCTCTCGAGCTCGGCGCCGCGCTGCAGCCGCGCCTGGGAGAGGATCTGCGCCTGCTGGCGCAACGCCTCATCGAGGCGGCTGAGGAACACCTGATACTCGCGCGCGCCGGCGCCGCTCATGCCGGATTCGGCGCGGCGCGCGAAGTCCCGCACGTAGCCGCCGCGATAAGCCTCCAGCTCATCGAGCTTCGCCTGCGCCGCGCGCACGTTCTTCTCGCAGGTCGCCAGCGCTTCCGCCTTGCGTCGCTCGATGTCGTCGACGACGCGCCGTACCAGGCCTATCCGTTCGGTCTTTTTCATTTACTGGGCTCGACAAGCGTTTCGGTGAGAGCCGCGAGGCTGGTGGTGAGGTCGACCCGCTCGCGCATGTCCTGCTGCAGGAAGCGCTGCATGCGCGGCCAGAGAGCGAGCGCCTGATCGACGCGCGGATCGCTGCCGCGTTGATAGGCGCCGATGGCGATGAGATCGCGATGCTGCTGATAGGTCGAAAGCGTCTGGCGGAACTGCCGCGCCGCGGCGATATGCGAGCTGGAGGCGATCTCGTGCATCGCGCGGCTGATCGAGGCTTCGACATCGACAGCCGGGTAGTGGCCGCTCTCGGCGATCCGGCGCGAGAGCACGATATGGCCGTCGAGAATGGCTCGCGCCGCGTCCGCGATGGGATCGTTCTGATCGTCACCTTCCGTGAGGACCGTGTAGAAGGCGGTGATGGAGCCCGAGCCGGTGGCGCCATTGCCCGCGCGCTCGACGAGCTGCGGCAGGCGCGCGAACACCGAGGGCGGATAGCCCTTGGTGGCGGGTGCCTCGCCGATGGCGAGGGCGATCTCGCGCTGCGCCTGGGCGAAGCGCGTCAGTGAGTCCATCAGCAACAGTACGCTTGCGCCCTGATCGCGGAAGTATTCTGCGACAGCTGTGGCGAGCCACGCACCGTGCAGGCGCATGAGCGGCGGATGATCCGCCGGCGTGGCGACGACCACGGCGCGGGCGCGGTCCTTGGGTCCGAGGATGCGCTCGACGAATTCCTTCACTTCGCGGCCGCGCTCGCCGATCAGTCCCACGACGATCACCTGGGCGCTGGTGTAACGGGCCATCATCCCGAGGAGCACGCTCTTGCCG
>JBOIAB010000097.1:0-36712 GCA_050738635.1 Steroidobacteraceae bacterium | reverse complement strand
GCCCAGGCTGCCGCGACCACCCCCGTGTAGTGCAGACCTCCGGGGGCCGCTCCCCGGAAAATCAATGCGTTACCCTCGCGCTACCCCGCGAATCCGCGAAGAGCGGCTAGCCGTCCTCCCGCTCGCCAGCGCCGACTCAGGTCACGAGTTTGTCGGGCGTGATCGGCAGGTTGCGCACGCGTGCGCCGGTCGCGTGATAGACGGCGTTGGCGACCGCCGCGGCCGCGCCCACTATGCCGATTTCCCCGATCCCGCGGGAACCCATCGGTGTAGAGTGGTCGTCGACCTCATCCAGCCAAACGGCGTCGAGATCGGCCACATCGGCATTGCAAGCGATGTGGTAGCCGGCGAAGTCATGGTTGATCACGTGCCCGAAGCGCTCGTCCATCACGCTCTCCTCATGAAGCGCCATGGAAAGGCCCATCGTCATGCCGCCGATGAGCTGCGAATGCGCGAGGCGCGGATTGATGATTCGGCCGGCGGAGAATACGCCGAGCATGCGTGACACCCTGACCTCGCCGGTGTCCGCGTTGACCCGCACCTCGGCGAACTGCGCGCCAAAGGAATGCTGCGCGAAAGTCTCGTCCTCCGCAGGCTTCGGGGTCTGCGCCGAAGCCTCCGCGCCGGGCGCCGGCCGCGTCCCGTGCTGACGGCGCAGCTCCTGGGCTGCCGCAACGATGGCCCATCCCCAGGAAGAGATGCCCGACGAGCCGCCGGCCACCGTCGCGTTCGGCAGCGCGGTATCACCGATTTCCAGTCGGATCGCCTCCGGAGCGCATCCCAGTGCGTCGGCGGCAATCTGTGTGAGCGCCGTCCAGGTGCCGGTACCCAGGTCGGCCGCGCCGATCCGCACCAGGTAACGACTGTCGTCGTCCACGATGATGCTGGCGCGCGACCCCAGGAGCAGGTGGCGCGGATAGGTGGAGCTCGCCACGCCACTTCCTATGAGCCAATTCCCCTGCGAGCGGTGGCGGGGTTTCGGATTGCGCCCGCTCCAGCCGAAGCGACGCGCGCCTTCCCGCAGGCACTCCACCAAATGCCGGTTGCCCCAGGGCCTGCCGGATTCCGGGTCACACTCGGGCTCGTTGCGCACCCGCAGCTCAATGGGGTCGAGTCCGCACGCCACCGCCAGCTCGTCCATGGCGACTTCACCTGCGAACATGCCCGGAGTCTCGCCCGGAGCTCGCATCCACGATGGCTTCGGCACATCGAGGGCTGCCAGACGGTGGCGGGTGCGGCGGTTCGGCGAGGCATACATCAATCTCGTCGGCGCCGCGGTCTGCTCAGCGAACTCTTTGAAGCGGGAAGTCAGCTCCACCACATCGTGAATGATCGCCGTCAACCGCCCATCGCGGCTGGCGCCCAGGCGAAAGCGTTGGATCGTCGGTGTCCGATAGCCTGCCAGGCAGAACATCTGCTGGCGTGTCAGCGCGAACTTTACCGCGCGTCCAGGGACCTGCCGTGCCGCGAGAGCGGCGAGGACGTTGTGCGCATGCGTCTCGCCCTTGGAGCCAAAGCCGCCGCCGACGTAAGGGGAGACGACGCGGACTTGCCCGGCTTCGAGGCCAAGCGTCTTTGCCACCGTGGTGCGCACCGAGTGGACGCTTTGCGTCGAATCGTACAGCGTGAGCTGCGGCGGCTCCCACAGAGCGACCGTGGTATGCGGCTCCATCGGACTGTTGTGCTCCATGGGCGTGCTATAGGTCGCATCCACCTTCACCTCGGCGCTGTCGAACGCCTGCTCCGCATCGCCCTGATCCGTGTCCGTGGGTAAACGTGGATTGACGACTTTGGGCGCGTAAAGGTCCCTGCGGTCCGCGCGCAAGCTGACATCGTGATGCGTCGCCGCGTACTCCACCACCACCAGGTCAGCTGCCTGGCGGGCCACTTCCGGGCTCTCTGCGATCACTGCAGCCACCAGCTGCCCGCGGAAGTGCACCTCCTCCGACTGCAGTATCCAAAGCTCCTTGTTCTCGTCCGAGGCAAGTCGCGACGCCGTCTCGTGTGTAAGCACGGCGATGACGCCGGCGACGGCCTCGGCGCCGCTCGTATCGATCTTCCTGATCCTGCCCCGCGCAATGGTGGATTGCACCGGATGCAGGTATGCCGGTCGCGCTACGCGGTGCTCGAATGCATACGGTGCCGTGCCCATGATCTTCGCCGCGCCGTCCTTGCGTTGCAAAGGGCTGCCCATCGCGCGGGGCTCGAGCAATTTCACGGCCGTGTTCCCCGGGTCAGATGACGCAGCACCATGCACAGGGTGTTGCGCGCCAGCGGGATCTTGAATGCGTTGTGGGGCAGCGCCCGCGCGTCGGCCAGCTCCTCATTGGCCGCACGCCAGAAACTTTCATCGGTGGCCGAAGCGTCGCGGAGGGCCGCCTCCGCTCGCAATGCCCGCCAAGGCTTGTGCGCGACTCCGCCCATCGCGATCCGGACGTCCGTCACGCGTCCGTTGCGGACCTCGAGTGCCGCAGCGACGGAGACCAAAGCGAACGCATAGGAAGCCCGGTCGCGCACCTTGTAGTAAGTGGAATTCGCGGCCATGGGCAGGTCAGGCAGCTCCACCGCGACGATGAGATCACCGTGCTCGAGCACGGTGTCGCGGTCCGGTGCACCGTCCGGCAAGCGGTGCAGATTGGCGACTGGAATGCGCCGCTCGCCTTGCCGCCCCAGCACAACCACCGTGGCGTCGAGCACTGTCAGTGCAACAGCCATATCCGACGGATGAACGGCCACACACTGCTCGGAAGCGCCGAGGATCGCATGATCGCGATTGTGTCCCTCGAGGGCGGAACAGCCGCTGCCCGGGTCGCGCTTATTGCAAGGTGTAGTCACATCCTGGAAATACGCACAGCGCGTACGCTGCAGAAGATTTCCGCCGGTGGTCGCCAGGTTGCGCAGTTGGCCGGAAGCGCCGGCCAGCAGCGCTTGCGACAGGACTGGGTAACGCTCCCGCACGATCCTGTCCGCGGCAAGGTCGCTGTTACGCACCCCCGCGCCGACCCGAATCCCGCCGTCCGGCAGCCGCTCGATCCGGGAGAGCGGTAGGCGCGTCACATCCACGAGCAATTCCGGATGCGCCACACCCAGCCTCATGTGGTCGACGAGATTGGTGCCGCCGCCCAGAAAAACTGCGTTTGGATTTGCCGCCACACGGGCGACCGCCGAGCTCGCGTCAGGGGCACGCTCATAAGCGAATGGAGTCACGGTGCCGGCGCCTGCCGCATCGCATCGCGAATGGCGGCAACGATGTTCACGTAAGCGCCGCAACGGCAGAGATTGCCGCTCATGCGCTCGCGGATCTCCTCATCGGTCAGCTCGGCCGGGGCGGTGCGGCCAGCGGTAACGAAGCTTGGATGGCCCGCTTTGGCTTCCGCGAGCATCCCAACGGCGGAGCAAACCTGCCCGGGAGTGCAGTAGCCGCACTGCAGTGCATCGTGCTCGAGGAAAGCCTGCTGCACGGGGTGCAGCCTGCCGCCGGACGCCAGTCCCCGCGCAGTCGTGATGGTTGCCCCGTCATATGCGACCGCCAGGGACAAGCATGTCGTTACCCGCCTGCCGTCGAGGAGAACCGTGCAGGCGCCGCACTGGCCATGATCGCAGCCCTTCTTGGCCGCGGTGACGCCGAGATGCTCACGCAGCGCATCGAGCACAGTGGTGCGCGTGTCGACGGTCAGGGAGCGCTGCTCGCCATCGACCCGCAGAGTGATGCTGGCATCCACGCAAGCGCCCTCCTCGGCGGCCGCAATCCCAGCGAAACGCCCCGCTTCGTGGCAGGTTCCCGGCAGCCGGCATTAGCCGCGGCCTATTTTCCCGGGTCGAAGAAGAGGAGCTTGGCCGAGCCGGGGACGAAGGGCGAAGGCCCGCGTTTGCCCGCCTGCCGCGCCGCCCGGAACGCCGCCATCGCTTTGGCGTTCGTCGCCGCCGCCACTAGGAAGATCCGGCCGCTGCCAGGATCCACGCTCATCGTGCGCGCCGACAAGGCTGTCTTGACCGTGCCCGCCGGCACGAACGTGTTGGCATCGACCTCGCGGATGACTGACAGCGTGCCATCCATGCCGTTGGAGCTGAAAATCAGCTTGCGTGTCGGGTCGAAGGCGGCCGCGTCCGTGCCCTGGCCGATCGGCAACGTTGCAATTGTCGCGCCGCTGTCGGCGTTGACGACCACCAGGCGGCCGTTCTCGCAACTCGAGAAGAGCCGATGTGTCGCGGTGTCGATCGCCAGGCCATGGGGCGCCTCGCATTGCGGTATCGACCAGGTGGCATCGACCTGGTTGGTCGCGGTGTCGACGCGGTAGATCTCCCGCTTCTCCACTCCGTTCACGTACACCTTGCCGTTATCGCCGGCAACGGGGTATTCCATCTTGCTGCCCACGTGCACGGTTGCGACCACTCGATCGCTCGCCGGATCGATCACGGTGAGCAGGCCCGGATCGCCGTCGACCACGAAAACGTGGCCGCTCGTCGGATCGATGGTCACCGCGTCGGCGTCCGGCGCCGCCGTCAGATGCTTCACGACCTTCAAGGTTCTCAGGCTGAAAGCCACGGCTTCGCCCGCGCGGCCATCATCGGTGTAGCCCAGTCCCGCGGCATGGGAGATCGCAATGCCATGAGTACCCCCCGGCATGCCCTCGACCTCGCCGATGATCCTGCCGCTCCTGCCGTCCACCACGGTCAGACGATCGCCGTGAGCGACGTACAGGCGGTGCGATGGACCGTCATAAATGACGTAGTCCCAGCGATCCGGTGCGCCCAGCCGTATGCTGTGCGTGAGGTGATAATCGGCAGCGGAAGCGGCAAATGCGAGTGGCACCAGTCCGAACACAACAACCGTCGCAAACGCGGCCAGCAGATGTCGTCGCGCCATGTGCTCTCCAGTTGATCGAGGCGAGTCGAACGGCTCACCATAGCATCTGCCTCCTTTGCGGTCACGGCCTCCAGTCGCTAGACTGGATCACTTCGCCGCAGACGGCCAACATCGCCATGCCAGAATCAGCGCGCCCATCCTCTGGCAAGGACGCAATCGATCTCGACCGCTACCTCGCCCGGGTCGGCTTCCGTGGCCGTCCCCGGGCAGACCTCGAAACGCTGCGTGCCCTGACCGCGCTACACCCGGCAGCCATTCCTTTCGAGGCGGTTGACGTCTTCCTCGGAAGGCCAGTCGATCTCAGCCCGGGCGCCATCCAGGCGAAGCTCGTCGATGCTGGACGTGGCGGCTACTGCTTCGAGCAGAACGGACTCCTCAAGTCGGTGCTCGCCGCGTTGGGATTCACAGTCGAGGGGCTGATTGGGCGCGTGGTCTGGATGCGGCCGCATGATGCGCCGCCACTACCCATGACTCACATGGCGCTGCGCATCACGATAGATGGTGAACGGTGGCTGGCGGATGTCGGCTTCGGCAGTTGTGTCCCCGGCGCTCCGCTGCGCCTGGATTGCGTCGGCATGGCGCAGTCAACGCGACATGAAGCGTTTCGCCTGACACCGCGGGGCACCTGGACGCTGCTCGAGGCGCAACTTCCCGACGGTTGGCAGCCCATCTACCTGCTTTCGCCGGAACCCGCGCTCGACAGCGATTACATTGCCGCCAACTGGTATACATCGACTCATCCGCAATCCGGGTTTCGACAGGAGTTGCGGGTCGCAGTGACCACGCCGGAGCGCCGCACGACGCTGGCGAACAATCGTCTGACCGTACGCCATGCCCAGGGTGCCGCCGAGCGGCGCTTCCTCGGCGAGTCGGAGCTCGCGGATGCGCTCGTCACCACCTTCGGGCTGCGCCTCGATGCGGAATCGGCGCGGCAGGCAGCCGTATTGGCGACAGCCTGCGCGCTGCAGACGCCAGCTTGACCGTCCAGGGAGACCGCGCGCCGCGCCTTCGCTGGCGCATCGCCTGGCTGATCGCCACCGGCGTGCTGATCAATTACTTCGACCGCATCAGCCTCTCGGTCGCAGTTCCGCAGCTCGATCACTCATTCCATCTGACACCGGTCAAGGAGGGACTGCTTCTCAGTTCGTTTTTCTGGACCTACGCGCCGCTGCAGATCCCCGCGGGCCTCATACTCGATCGCCTGGGCGTTACCCGCGTCGGCCGTTGGAGCGCGCTTCTGTGGAGTGCGGCGCAGCTGCTCACTGCCTGCGCGAGTGGCTTCGGCGGTATTCTTGCCGCGCGACTGCTGCTCGGCGCCGCCGAGGCGCCGAGCTTCCCCGGCAGCTCGAAGGCCATCGGCTACTGGTTCCCGCGCTCCGAGCGGGCCCTGTCGACGGCACTCTTCGACGTCGGCGCCAAGTTCTCCAACGTCATCGGTGTGCCGCTGGTCGCCTTCGCCGTGGTGGGTTTGGGCTGGCGCTGGGGTTTCGCCGCAGTGGCGGCGCTGAGCTTCGCCTATTTCGTGGTCTTCTGTTGGAAATACCGCGACCCCAGCCAACACCCGAAGCTGACACGCGAGGAGCGGCACGACCTCGTCACCGGCGGTGCGGAGCCCGAAGGCCAGCCCGCTGGCGACACCACCGGAGTGCTCTCCTACCTGCTGAGCACACGCAAGGTCTGGGGAATCGTGATCGGCTTCGGAGCCTACGGTTACAGCTTCAACCTATTCCTGACCTGGCTGCCCGATTACCTCGTACGGACGATGCACCGCAGCATCCTCACCTCGGCGGGCTTCGCGGCGATTCCATGGGCGTGCGGCTCACTCTCCGACCTGATGGTGGGCGGCTGGCTGATCGACTTCCTGATCCGCAGAGGACGCGATGAGACCCGCGTCCGCAAAGCGGTGCTGGTCACCGGCATGTGTGGCGGCCTGGCGGTGCTGGGCGCGACCGCCACGAGCCGCCCGGGTGTTGCCCTGGTGTGGATCTCCATCGCACTGGCCGGTCTCTCGGCAGCCGCGGCGGTCGCCTGGTCCCTGCCGTCGTTGGTTGCTCCCAAGGGCGGAGTGGCCGCCGTGGGTGGCATCATGAATTTTTCCAACACCATGATGGGCATAGCCGCGCCGATCGTCACCGGCTTCATCGTTGAAAGCACGCACTCCTTCGTCAGCGTTTTCCTGATCGCGGGCATGATATTGGTGGCGGGCGTCGCCGCCTTCGTGTTCCTCCTCGGCCGCATCGAGCCGCTACCGGGACCGCTCAGCGAAGGTCGTACTCCAGCAGATCCTTCCCCGGGATGACGGGGCCGGAAAAGTACCGCATGACACCGGCCGTGAACGTGGTCGGATCCGTGGTCTTGCCCGGCACGAAGTGCGTCAGGATGACGACCTTGACATGCGCCGCCGCCGCCAGCTCGCCGACTTCCTCCGGGGTCAGATGCTCGTTGCGCATGTGGAAGTTCTCTTCCTGGTCCATCGCGGCCGCCGTCTGCAGGCTTGCTTGTGAGGTCGTCGGTGGGTGGACCTTCGCGGGGGTGTCGCACAGACAGACCTCACTGACCAGCACGTCCGCATTCCGCGCCAGTGCCGTCACCGCCGGACTGGGTCCGGTGTCCCCGGTGAATACGACCGATCCATGCGGAGTGTCGAACCGGTAGGAGAACGACATGTCCGTGCCGGTCGCGGCTGAGCCGGACTTGAAATGGAAGTGAGTGTTCTCGGCGGCGGTGACGGTGATGCGGCCGTCACGATAGAGCTCGCCATTGCCGTGAATGTCGTGAGCGCTGAACATGGTTGCTGCCGGCCGCAGTGCCGGCACTCCGGCGCGGAAGATGCGCTCGGAGACGCTGAGATAGTCGAGTGCCGCTCGAGTCAGGAACCGCGTGGCCGGCGGCCCATAGATCTGCACGGGCGGCAGCGACTGGTCGTCCCAGGCGGTGTCGAACCATATCAGGGCGATCAGCGGCGACAGTCCGGCGTCATGGTCGATGTGATGATGAGTGATGAAGATCGTCCGCACTTTCGGCAGCGCGAATCCCGCCCGGGCGATCTGCCCCGCGACGCCCTCGCCGGCATCGATGAGATAAGGAATCCCGTTCACCACCAGCAGGTTCGCCGGCTCGGCGCGGACCGGATAGGGACGCGGTCCACCATTGGTACCGAGGAGAATGATTCGCGTCACTTCAGTTGGCATTGGTGCCGGCGCGCAGACCGAGACGCCTGGCGATGCGGCGAGCACAAGCGCCGCAGTTGTCGTCGGCAGAAAGAAATTCAATCGCATAGCAGTGCGCATTGCCACTCTCCCGGTCAGCCCCGCCTGCTGGCCCGGCGCTGACTTCGCGGCATATGATGCCTGCTCCTTCGCCTCAAGGGTCGGGTATGACGTCGAACGAGACTTGGACTGCGGTACATCGCAACGTCGTGGTGGCGAGTTTTCTGGGATGGATGCTCGATGCGTTCGACTACTTCCTGGTCGTGTTCGTGCTCGGGCGCCTGGCGAGCGACTTCGGCACCGACGTCGAGACGATCACCTGGGCCCTTTTTCTCACGCTCGCGCTGCGGCCGGTTGGCGCTTTCCTCTTCGGCCGTGTCGCCGACCGCTATGGCCGCCGCCCGGCGCTGATGGCCTGCGTGTTGCTCTATTCGGCCATGGAGCTGGCGACGGCATTCGCGCCGTCGCTGGTGGCGTTTTTCGTGCTCCGTGCGCTCTATGGCGTCGCGATGGGCGGGGAATGGGGCGTGGGCGCCTCGCTTGCTTTCGAGTCCGTGCCGACCCGCTCGCGGGGACTGGTCTCCGGCATCCTGCAGGCTGGCTATCCCTGCGGGTACCTGCTGGCCGCCGTGGTTTACGGCTTGCTGTTCCAGCACATCGGCTGGCGCGGCATGTTCATCGTCGGGGCGGCGCCCGCCCTGCTGGTGGTGTTCATCTTCCACAAGGTGCCGGAATCCCAGACCTGGACCGCGGGCAGGCGGGAGCCCGCGAGCCGCGGCCTGCTCAGGGCCCTGCGCGGTCACTGGCCGCTCGCGCTGTACGCGATCGTACTCATGACATGCTTCAACTTCTTCAGTCACGGGACCCAGGATCTCTATCCGCGCATGCTGCAAGCGCAGCGCGGCTATTCGCCGGCGACCACCGCCGAGATCGCTGTCGTTTACAACATCGGCGCCATCTGTGGCGGCCTCCTCTTCGGCTCGCTGTCGAACCGCATAGGCCGGCGCCGCAGCATTGCGCTCGCCGCGGTGCTCTCCCTGATCGCGCTGCCCTTCTGGGCGCATTCGTCCACTCCGGTGACGCTGGCCATTGCCGCCTTCGCCATGCAGTTCATGGTGCAGGGGGCGTGGGGTGTCGTACCGGTGCACCTCAATGAACTGTCGCCGGAAGGCGTACGAGGTACCTTTCCCGGGGTCGTCTATCAGCTCGGCAATCTGTTGGCCGCCGGTAACGCGCCGCTGCAGGCTGCCATAGCGACCGCGCACGGAACCGCGGGGCACCTGGACTACGCTTTTGCGCTCACGTTGGTATGCGGAGTGGTCGCCGTGGCGCTGGCGCTGCTGTCACTGTTCGGACCGGAGCGACGCGGCGTGCGCTTGGCATAGAGACAAACAGATACATATGACGGAGAAAGTAGATTGTGTCGTCATCGGCGCCGGTGTCGTCGGCCTCGCGGTCGCGCGCGAGCTGGCGATGCGTGGCCGCGAAGTCATGGTGCTGGAGGCCGAAGAGGCGATCGGCACCGCCACCAGCTCGCGCAACAGCGAGGTGATCCACGCCGGGCTCTACTACCCGCCCGGCTCGGCCAAGGCCAAGCTCTGTGTCCAGGGCAAACACCTTCTATATGCCTACTGCGAGGCGCGCGGCGTGGGACACAGCAGATGCGGCAAGCTGGTCGTCGCGACCGATGAAGAGCAGGCGGGGACGCTGACGAAGATCGTGCTGACCGCCCGCGCCAACGGCGTCGACGATTTGCGCCGGCTCAGCGCTGCGGAAGCGATCGCCCTGGAGCCGGCGCTGAGCTGTGTGGCCGCCCTGCTCTCGCCTTCCACCGGGATCGTGGACAGCCACGGCTTCATGCTCGCGCTGCAGGGTGATCTGGAGTCAGCGGGCGGCACGGTGGCTGTGCGTGCGCCCGTCAGAAGCGGTCAGTGCGGCAACGGCTTCATTCGCCTCGAGGCGGGTTCCGATGAGGTCATCGAGCTTGCGGCGCGAGTCGTCGTCAACAGCGCCGGCCTCCAGGCGCAGGCGGTGGCGCGGCGCATCGCGGGCATCCCGCCGCAGAGTATTCCGCCGCCGATCTATGCCAAGGGCAGCTACTACGTCCTGCAGGGGCATGCGCCCTTCCGGCATCTCATCTATCCCGTCCCGGAGACGGGCGGGCTCGGCGTGCATCTGACGCTCGATCTCGCCGGCCGGGCGAGGTTCGGACCCGATGTCGAATGGGTCGAGAACCTGGACTACAGCGTCGATCCCGCCGGCGCGGAGCGCTTCTATCGCCTGATCCGCCGCTACTGGCCCGCATTGCCGGACCATTCGCTGCAACCCGGTTATGCGGGGATCCGTCCGAAGCTGAGCCGCGCGGGCACCACGTCCGCTGACTTCATGATCCAGGGAGCGCAAGCCCATGGCGTGCACGGCCTCGTCAATCTCTACGGCATGGAGTCTCCCGGCCTGACATCGGCGCTGGCCATTGCGGAGTGGGTCGCGGACTCGCTGTCTGCGCCCTGAGACAGCCCTGAGATAGCGGTGGCCGGACGGCTGCGTCGGAGCTAAGGTAGCCACGGACCCTGCATCAGCAGACTAGGAGGCGGCGCCATGGCCAGACGTCCACTCAAGGGAAGCGAGCGAAGCCCGCTCCCGAATTCCAGCGCACTCGGACCAGCGGACCCAACGGAACGGCTCGAAGTCACGGTCGTCGTACGAGCGATGGATCGTCCGGGCCTGCAGGACCGCATGCAGAAAATCGCCAAACGTCAGCCCGCGACGCCGCACCTCTCCCGCACCGACTATGCCCGGCGTCACGGCGCCAGCCAGGCCGATCTCGACGCGGTGCGGGAATTCGCCGAAGCACACGGCTTGGCGGTGGTGCAGGAGCACGCAGGCCGCCGGACGATGGTGTTGGCTGGCACGGTCGCGCAATTCAACGACGCTTTCGACGTCGAGCTGCAACACTGCTCGCATGGAGGCGGCACCTACCGTGGGCGCACAGGTCCGGTGAACATTCCCGCCGAGCTGGTCGGCATCATCGAAGCGGTGCTGGGTCTCGACAATCGCCCGCAGGCGCAGGCTCATTTTCGCATGCAGACAGCCGGCACCGGGCGGCGCTCACGACCGGCGCGCGCGGGCGCGGCTTCGTTCACGCCCGTGCAGCTCGCCGCGATCTATGACTTCCCGCAGGGCGACGGCAAGGGCGAATGCATCGCTCTCATCGAGCTCGGCGGCGGCTATCAGCCGCAGGACCTGCAGACCTACTTCACCGGTCTCGGGGTTTCCCTGCCCGCAGTGACCGCAGTCTCGATCGACCAGGCGTCGAATCAGCCCACAGGCGATCCCAATGGGCCGGATGGCGAAGTCATGTTGGATATCGAAATCGCCGGCGCGATCGCGCCCGCCGCGGCCATCGCGGTGTACTTTGCCCCCAACACCGACGCCGGATTCCTCGACGCCGTGACTACGGCCATTCACGACGAAGTCCGCAAGCCTTCCGTCGTCTCCATCAGCTGGGGTGGGCCCGAATCGACCTGGACTCAACAGGCGATGACCGCGATGGACCAGGCGTTTCAGGCAGCCGCCGCAATGGGAGTCACGGTGTGCGTCGCCGCGGGCGACAGCGGCTCGACCGATGGCGTGACCGATGGCAGCAACCACGTGGATTTTCCTGCTTCCAGCTCCAACGCGCTCGCCTGTGGAGGAACCAGCCTGCAAGCCAGTGGAACGACCATCGCCGCGGAAGTCGTCTGGAACGATGGCGACGCGGCCAACGGCGCGGGGGGAGGTGGTGTCAGTACCTTCTTCGCGTTGCCTTCATGGCAACAGGGCCTCGCTGCCAGCGATACGGAAGGGACGAGCAGTCCACTGTCGATGCGCGGTGTCCCTGACGTCTCGGCTGATGCCGATCCGCAGACCGGTTACAGCGTGTTGGTGGATGGGACAACTGCCGTGTATGGTGGCACGAGTGCGGTGGCCCCGCTCTGGGCCGGCCTCATCGCCCGCATCAATGCCCTGACCGGGCGCGCCGCGGGACTGATCAACCCCGCGCTGTATGGTCAACCTTCCGCGTTGCACGACATCACTCAGGGCAACAACGGCGGCTTCGCGGCCTCGCCGGGCTGGGATGCCTGCACCGGCCTGGGCAGCCCTGATGGCGCGAAGATAGCCGCCATCAGCGGCGTCTGATCCGCTCGATGAGCGAGACCGCCTTCGTGCGGGTTGCCCGCATCACCGATGTACCCAGGGGAAGGATGCTCGAGGTGATCGTGGGCACGCGCAGTATCGTGCTCTGCCACACGCGCGAGGGCTGGTTCGCGCTGGACAATGTGTGTACACACGCTTACGCCAGGCTGAGCGAAGGACAGCTGCGTAAGACGCGGCTCATCTGTCCGCTGCACGGCGGGTCGTTTGATTGTCGAACCGGGGCGGCCATTGGCGCGCCGGCGGTGGCGCCGCTCGCAACGTACACCATCCGCCTGACGGGAGAAGACGTGGAAATCGCCCTGGAGAAGCACTCCGCCGGTTCATGACCGGTTCAAGCGCTGGCGCCTAGCATGTGCAGCACGTGTCGTCACCGTGCCACAGAAATGCAAGTGCTTCGCTCACCATGAGGGATCTTCAGGATTCTTCACACAGGGGCGCGACTCAGCCCCGGCCCCCTTCGCGTAAAATCCCCAGCTCTGTCGCCGCTCCCGTCATCGGTGGACCGGCAACGGCGTTGAACCGAAAGATGACGGAAGAGTGATGGAAAAGGTCCTCATGCGAACGTTCCAGAACCAACAGACCATCTCGGCATCATCCGCGGCCGGTGCCTTGGCAGTCGTACCGCCCGCCAACATGACGGGGACTCCAGGGGAGCCGGGCGAGCTGTGGACGCATGCGGTCTATGCGCTGCTCGCAATCGGCTGCATCATCGTCGGCTATTACCAGTTCCACATCATCGTGCTGCGCATCCTGGCGCTCGCGGCGCGAGAACACGGGATACGCGCACTCGCCTATCTCGGCCTCTTCTGGCTCGGTCTCGGATTCCTCTTGGTCGTGATCCGGACGATTCTCTGGATCGCGTACCGTCCGGCTGCAGCGGCCACGCGTGAAAGCGCGCCGAGCCTCACCGTGATCATCCCCGCCTACAACGAAGGCGCCATGGTCCTGCAGTCGATCGAGTCGGTGGCCAAGGCCGACTATCCGCACGATCGGCTGGAGATCCTGGTGGTCGATGACGGCAGCAAGGACGACACCTGGAGTTATATCTCGCAGGCGGCGGCGCGTTATCCGACCCTGGTCACCGCGCTGCGCCAGGACCGCAACCGCGGCAAGCGTGAGGCGCTGGCCCTCGCCTTCAGCCGCGCCCGCGGCGAAGTCCTGGTGACGATCGATTCCGACAGTGTGATCGAGCGCCCCGCGCTGCTCGCCCTCGCCGGGCCGTTCCGCGACGCCAAGATCGGCGCTGTCGCGGGCAGGGTGGAGGTCTACAACCGCGCCCACGGCATCATTCCGCGCATGCTGCATGTCCGCTACATGCTGTCGTTCGATATGTTGCGCGCCGTGGAGTCCGTATACCGCAACGTCTACTGCTGTCCCGGCGCGCTCACGGGCCTGCGGGCCGCGGGCGTCCGCAAGGTGCTCGAGCGCTGGAAAAATCAGCAGTTCCTCGGCTCCCGCTGTACGTTCGGCGAGGACCGAGCCATGACCAATTACCTGCTCGACAGCGGCTACGATACGGTGTACCAGCGCACGGCGGTCGTACGCACCCTGGTGCCGATCTCCTACGTGAAGCTCTGCAAGATGCTGCTGCGCTGGGACCGCTCCTATGTGCGCGAGGAGATCCGCTTCATGGGCATTGTGTGGAAGCGGCCCTGGCCCATACGTCTCATGGCGATGTTCGATCGGGCAGTGACCAACTTCCGCTATCCCGCGTCGTACTCCAGTCTCGGGCTGCTGCCGATCCTGATGATGCAGGATCCGACCGTCACCATGCCGATAGTGGCCACGATGGGGGCGATGTCGCTCTTCAGCGTGCTCTACTTCCTGCGCACCGAGCGCTCGATGAGCTTCCTGTACGGCGTGCTGTACACGTACTACTCGGCGGTGGCGCTATTCTGGATCATGCCGTACGCCGTCGCCACGGTCCGCTCACGCAAATGGATGACGCGCTGACGCGACCGCGCTAACGCTCGGCGGTGCCTGCCGGGCGTCCCTCGGCGAAGAACTCCGCGTGCTCGCGCCGGTACTTCTGATACCTCTCGCTGGTCGCGCGGATGTCGGCGACGATGGCTTCTTCTGCCGCGGCCGGACGGTGCGCCCGAATGGCCTCGAGCGCCTGTTGGTGATGGGTGGTGGCGCCGCGCTTGATCTTCTCCACGCCGAGGTCCACGAAAAGCGCGACGGTGCACGGCCCGCAACGCACCCAGAGCGGCTCGATCAGCTCGAGCATCGTCGGCTGATGCGCCGCCTCGTAGATGGCAAAGTGGAATTCCCGGTTGCGCTGTTGGATGACCGTCGGTGCGCTCGGTACCTTGGCGCTCAGGAACGCGCGGCTGGCCTCCTCGATCCGCTCGAGCTCGGCGGCACTGGCGCGCTCGGCCGCCAGACCCGCCATGTGTCCCTCGAGCAGCATGCGCGCCTCGCAGAT
The DNA here is from genome assembly GCA_050738635.1 of Steroidobacteraceae bacterium. GTDB lineage: Bacteria > Pseudomonadota > Gammaproteobacteria > Steroidobacterales > Steroidobacteraceae > 13-2-20CM-66-19. Next base: position 22,011 of record JBOIAB010000097.1, on the reverse strand, counting down.
CTCGGCGAATTCCTCCGCTGACAACACCGGCACCCGCACCGATCGCGTCGGCAGCAGCTCCAGCACCCGCTCCACCGTGAGTTTTTGCAGCGCCTCGCGCACCGGCATGATGCTGGTGCCCAGCTTCTGCGCCAGCTCGCGGATCGTCAGCACCTGCCCTGGTTGGAACTCCGAGTGGATCAGCGCCTGACGGATGCGCAGATACACCCGCTCCTGCAGCGTGTCGCGCGCTATGGGTTGCAGCGAGTGGGTATGGGGCTTCAGCTCCATGATGCATTCTGCCTGAAAGACTGTCGGTACTGTTGCGGTGACATGCCGTTCTTGGCATGGAACAGCCGCGAGAAATACGCCGCGTCCTCGAATCCCAGCTCGAGCGCGATGGCACTGATCGGCAGCGACGAGCCAATGAGGCGGCCCTTGGCTTCGCGCATGAGGCACTCGTGGATGAGGCGAACCGGCGGGGCTCCCGTGACCCTGACGCACGTCGCACGGAGGTGGCCCGCGGACACGTGCAGCGCGTTGGCGTAGTCGGTCAGCCGCCAACGCTCGCGGCAGTGCGCTTCCGCCAATCTCGCGAACTGCGCGACGAGCCGTGCCGGGCGGTCGCCGCTGCCTGCGGCGCCACCGTCGGCGCCCGCGAACGCCTGATCGAGGAGACTCAGCGCCTCGGCGAGCAGTGTCTGGACGCGGGCTTCCACGCCGCCCTGATGGGCGGCAGTCGCAAGCCGCAGCTCGCGGATGAGCGAGGAAATGCTCGCTGCCAGCGAAAAATCCAAATCACTGCTCCGAATCGTCCATTGGGGGTGGGGCGTCAGGGCGCTATTGTGATCACAAGTGCTGATATTACGACATGCTACCCTCGAGGGTAGCCGAAGGCCAGGGGATGTTCGTGAAAATGATGCAGCCGATTGCGATGAGTGCGCTTTCCGTCGTGGCCTCGGCGGCCGTCCTGGCGGGCCCGGAGCATGCGACGCGGCCGCTGACCATCGCGCAGATCGCGAGCGCGCCCTTCCCCTACGAGCTGACCGCCTCGCCGGTCGATGGGACCATGGCCTGGATCTACAACGAGCGCGGCGCGCGCAATGTCTGGGTCGCGCAACCCGGAGCGCATGGCGGCTATTCCGCGAGGCGGCTTACGCCCTACACGGCCGATGACGGCAACGTCATCGCCAACCTCGCCTGGAACGGCGATGGCAAGGCACTCTTTTATACGCGCGGTGGCCTGTCGTGGAACGCCGAGGTCGCCGTCAATCCACTGAGTCTGCCGAGCGGCCCCGAGGCAGGTGCCGTCTGCGAGTTGTCTCTGAACGGCGGCGCGCCGCGGCGCATCGGCGAGGGCACGATGCCGGCGCCGTCGCCCAAGGGCGATGTCGTGGTCTTCCTCCACGACGGCCAGCCGTGGGTGACTTCGAGCTTCGGCGACACCAAACCCGTGCCGCTCTTCATCGATCGCGGGCGCGTGAGCTCGCTCGCCTGGTCGCCCGATGGCGCGCGCCTCGCCTTCGTCAGCGACCGGCCGGCGCACAGCATCGTCGGTGTCTACGACTTCGCGACGAAATCGATTCAATGGATCGCGCCCGGGATCGACTACGACCTCGACCCGGTGTGGTCAGCGGATGGCAAGCGCATCGCGTTCGTACGCACCCCGTCGGATCCCGTCGTCCCATTCACCTCCAATCGCGAAGGCACGCCGTGGGAGCTCTGGGTCGCCGATGCGGCCACCGGGCAGGGCAGCAGCATCTGGCGCGCCGCCGCCGGCGTCGGCAGCCGCTTCCGTCTGCTCTTCAACAGCCGCGACAGCATCTTCTGGGGTGCCGGCGACCGGCTGGTCTTTCCCTGGGAGGTCACGGGATGGGTACGGCTCTATTCGATAGCCGCCGACGGCGGTCAGCCCCAGTTGCTGACACCGGGGGAGTCGGAGGTGTTCGGCGCACAGCTCAGCCATGACCGCCGCCACCTGGTCTACTCGTCCAACCAGGGCGATCTCGACCGGCGCCACATCTGGGAACTGGCGCTGATCCCCGGGCAGGCGCGCCAGGTGACTCGCGGCGACGGCGTGGAGGACATGCCGGCCATCGCGGTCGACAATCGGATTTTCGCCCTGCGTGGCGAGGCGCGCCGACCCTTGCGCCCGATTGAGGTCACGCAGCAAGGAATGATCGATCTCGCGCCGGATGCCGTGCCGAAAAACTTCCCCTCGAATGATCTCGTCGTGCCGCAGCTGGTCACGTTCAAGGCTGCCGACGGCGCCACCATCCACGGCCAGCTCTTCGTTCCCAGGGGTCGCACGGGTTCCGGGCCGGCACTGCTCTTCTTCCATGGCGGTCCTACCAACAGGCAGATGTTCGCCGCCTGGGACCCGTTCGAGACGCACAGCCATCTCTACGAGTCGAGTCAGTATCTCGCCAACCACGGCTATGTGGTTCTGTCGGTGAACTACCGTGGCGGTGCCGGTTACGGCTTCGATTATCGCGAGCCGCCGCGCTTCGGCGCCGGCGGCGCCGCGGAGCTCGATGACATCGTCGCCGCCGCGAAATACATGCAGTCGCGGCCGGACGTCGATCCCAAGCGCCTCGGCGTATGGGGTGGCAGCTACGGCGGACGCATGACCCTGCTCGCGCTCGCGCAGGCGCCGCAATACTTTGCCGCCGGCGCGAGCTACTCCGGCATCTACGATTGGGTGACGATGCCGGAGTTCGACGTCAATGGCGCCCAGCCTGGCAACGAGGCCGCGGTGAAGCTCGCTTATGACTCCGGCCCGGTGGCGCACATGGACAAATGGCGCGCGCCGGTGCTCCTCATGCTGGGTGATGCCGACCCCATCGTCAACATCCAGCAGACCACCGCGCTCGCCGCCGTCCTGCGCGCGAAGCAGATACCCGTGGACGTGCTCATGATTCCCGACGAGGTCCATTTCCTCCTCAGAGACAGCTCGTGGAACACGGTCTTCGAGGCGACCAGAGCCTATTTCGACAAGCGCCTATGAGACTCAGGAGTGCGTGCACGGCAGCGGCCTTCTTCCTGGTTGCAACCGTCTCTGCGGCGCCCCACGCCGCAGCCGCGACAGCAACGCCCCAACTCACGATAACGCTGACACCCGCCGCGGCCGGCGCGAGCGGCAACATTCCCTATGTCGATGTGCAGGTCGTCGCATCCGACCTGCATGTGGCGGCGGGCAAGTCGCTGCTGCGCCTGCCCCTCGTCTCCAGCAACGTGACGACCATCGCGGACAGCCTCCAGGATCTGCGCGTCACCGACTCCGCAGGCGCACTGGCGCTCACGACCCGCGATGATCAACCATCGGGTCTCATGTATTTCCGCCACTGGTATGCCGGGCGGGCGGTGGCCGGAACCGTCATCATTCGTTATCGCGCGCCGATCACCAACGCCCTCAATCCCAGGGGCGCCGCGCCGCCGCTCGAGCTGCGTACGGAGGATGGCGGCTTTTCGGCCGACGCCAGCACGTTCCTGATGTTGCCCGACTCGGATTCCACGTATCGCATCGCTGTCCGCTGGAACTTCGCCGCGCTCGGGCCGGCGGCCGTAGGCCTGTCGACCCTGGGACCCGGCAATGTCAGCGTGGCGATGGCCGATCGCGGCGCGCAACGCGGCCTGAATGGCCTCTACGACAGCGGGCTCTATCTGATGGGTGGGCGGGTACGCGTCTATCCGTCGCCGCTGCCCGCCGACGGATTCATGGCAGCCTGGCAGGGGACACCGCCATTCGATGCCGCCGGACTGATGCGCTGGACGCAGTCGCTCTATGGCAGCTACCTGCGCTTCTTTCGCGCGCCGCCGCAACAGCCCTACGAGGTCTTTCTGCGCCGCAATCTCATCAATGCGGGGGGCGGAGTGGAAGTCGGCCGCTCGTTCGTCGGCACTTTCGACAAACAGACGAACGAGCGGGACTTCAAGCTGACGCTCGCACATGAGATGGTGCATACCTTCGTCGGTGGGTTGGATGCTCCCGCCGGGCTGCTCTCTTCCTGGTACGCGGAGGGACTCGCGGTGTACTACGAGCGCGTCCTGCCGTGGCGCGCCGGCCTCATCCCGACGGCCGACTTTCTCGACGATCTCAACAAGACCGCGGCGCGCTATTACACCGACCGGCTGAACGACACGCCGAACAGCCAGATCCCGGCGCGCTTCTGGGCCGACACGCGTGTCCGAGTGCTGCCGTACGACCGCGGCTCGCTCTACTTCGCGCAGTTGAACGCCGAGATACGCCGCCGCACTCACGGCAGGCGCTCGCTCGATGATCTCGTGCTGCAGATGATCGCCCGCCGCCGTCAGGGGCAGCCGGTCGACGAGGCGGCCTTCAGCTCGCTGTTGCGGCAGACTCTCGGCAGCGGCGGTGTGGCCCAGTTCGGCGCCATGATGAACGGCAAGCTCGTGCTCCCCGCAGCCGATGCGTTCGGCCCCTGCTTCGAGCGGACGACGGCGCCTCTGCGCCGTTATGAGCTCGGCTTCGACAGCCAGGTGCTCATGGAGCCCTCGCGAATCGTGCGCGGGCTCATTCCGGGCTCTGCGGCGGCGCGCGCCGGGCTGCGCAACGGCGATCGCATCGTGAAGCCCGTGCCCCAGGACGCCGTTCAGGCGGATCAGGCGGCAATCCTCACCCTGCTCATCGAGCGCAACGGCAGGACTCTCCCTATTACCTACCTGCCGCGCGGTGCCACGGTGGCGACCTACCAATGGGGGCGGCGGCCGGCGGTCCCGGACCGCGATTGCCGGCTCTGAAGACAGCCGAAGGCGAAAAGTCCAAATGCCTGCTCTGCTTCGTCCATTGGCGCCTCTCCCCCGCGGTGCTACTGTGATCACAGATTAATCTATTACAGGTCCAGGGGATCTCGAGATGAACGTACGATCGATCGTGCGATTGCTGTTGCGCGGCGGCTCGCCTCCGGCGGCCGCCTTGCTGTTGCTCGCTGCCTCAGCCGTGGCCGGCGCACAGAGCGCCTCGACTGCCGGCTCGCCGCAGCCGAATGAGGCTCCGATGCAACTCCAGGAGGTCATCGTCACCGCGGAGAAGCGGCGGCAGCCGTTGCTCGAAGCACCTGTGTCGGTGACCGTCGTCAGCGGACAGACGCTCGACCAGCGGCATGAGGTCAAACTGGCGGATTACCTGGCGCAGATTCCCGGAATCTCGGTGCAGGACAACGGCTTCGGCCAGGTCGACTTCTCGATCCGGGGAATCGGCTCTTCGCCCTTCCTCGCGCCGACGGTTGGGGTTGAGGTCGATGGCGTGCCGATCGGCTCGAGCAATGCCGCGGGTGATGCGGCGCTCAAGCCCGACATCGACCCCAACGATGTGGCTAACATCCAGGTGCTCTACGGTCCGCAGGGCACTCTCTACGGCGACGATGCGATGGGTGGCCTCGTGGAATACACGACCACCAAGCCGGACCTCAGCCGCTTTGCCGGCCGCGTCGAGGCGGACGTCTCGCAGGTCCAGGGCGGCGGTGTCGGCGACGGGCAGCGGGCAATGGTCAATCTGCCGGTGATCGACGGTACGCTCGCCTTGCGAATCACCGGCTTTCTGCGCCACGACCCGGGATTCATCGACGACGTCGAGTCCGGGCAGAATAATGTCAACGACGATGCCGCCAAAGGTGGACGAGTCGACATGCTGTGGCAGATCGCGAGTAACGCCTCGCTGCGCTTGAACGCGCTCGCGCAGGATGGCGACGCCAACGGCGACGCGGAAGAGATCCTGAATTCGGACTATCAGTCGGTCAACGGCGATCTGAAGGGCACCGGCCGCGCCGGCTTCAACGGCTTCCAGAGCAAGTATCGCTTCTATACCGCCACGCTCGACATCGACCTCGGCTGGGCTCATCTGCTGTCGCTGTCCGGTTACAACACCACCGAATACAACTCCGACCTGGATCTCACCAATGTCTTCGGTCCGATCTTCGGCACGCCGCCGTTCGTGCTCTTTCCGCTGACCCAGGGCGACCGCACCAACAAGTTCAGCCAGGAGATCCGGCTGACCTCACCGTCGAATCAGCCGCTGGAGTGGATCGGCGGACTGTACTACACCCGCGAGAACACCAGTTTCGCGCAGACCCTCACCGACATCGATACGACGACGGGACAAGGATTCGCGGGATTCCCGACCTCCATCCTGTCGGCGCCGCTGGTCAACCCGCCGACGGCCTTCCACGATTATGCCGGCTACCTGACGCTGACTTACCATTTCTCACCGAAGTTCGATCTCGAGGCGGGCGGACGCTACACCAGCGAGACCACCGACGTTCCCTATGCAAGTGCGACCGGTCTCATCGCCGGCGCACCGACGCCTGCGGCCCGCGAGAAGGACACCGCCACGACCTTCCTCGCTTCCGGGCGCTATCACATCTCGGCCGATCAGATGGCTTACCTGCGCGTGGCTTCGGGATTCCGTCCCGGCGGCAGCAACGGCGTCCTGCCGGGCGTGCCGGCCACCTACGGGCCGGACAAGACCGTCAATTACGAGATCGGCTACAAGGGGGCATTCCTCGAGCGGCGGCTCGAGCTCGAGACGGCGCTGTTCTATATCGACTGGACCAACATCCAGCTCGAGGCGTTGAACCAGTACAGCGAGGGGTTCACCGTCAATGGCAACAAGGCAAAGAGCCAGGGCGCGCAATTCAGCGGCCAGTATCTGCTCGGTGACGGCTTCTCCGCGCAGCTCTCCTTCACCTACACCGATGCCGCGATGAACGGGGCCGGTCCGGCAAGCTCGGGTGCCCCGGCCGGCGCGGCGCTGCCCTATGCCAACAGATGGAGCGGCAGCTTCAGCCTCGAGAAGCGCGTCCCGATCACGCCACGCTGGCAGGGCTCAGCGCAGCTGATCTACACCTACTTCGGCGATCGCTACGGTCCGTTTAACTCCGTGACACCGCCGGCGCCCGCACAGCCGCAGACCTTCATTCCCGACTACAGCACGGTCGACCTGCTCGCCGGCATCGACGACGGCCGCTATTCGGTGAATCTCTTCCTGCGCAATCTCGCCAACAAGCGCGGTATCACCAGCCTGCAGGCGGAGGGCGGCGGCGGCAACGGCAATCTGCAGGCGACGATCATCACTCCGCGTACCATAGGCATATCTCTCACGGCCAATTTCTGATATGCAAAATCGTAGGATCGCGATGCGACTGCCGATGCTGACGTTGCTGGCGCTCGGAGTGATTTCGAGCGCATCCTGGGCCGGTGACGTACCGGCGCCGAGGTCAGCCGTGAGCCATCACGTCGGGGAATTCAGCGGTGCTCGGGTGAATTACACCGCGTGGGTCGAGGACAATTTCGTCAACGACTCGCACGGCAAGCCGGGTGCTTCCATCATCACCGTGGCTTATACCCGGGATGGTGTCGCCGATACGAAGGGGCGACCGGTGCTGTTCGCGTTCAACGGCGGTCCGGGAGCGGCAGGCTCGATGCTCAACCTGAGCGGCATCGGGCCGGTGCGGCTCGTGGGCGGCGGGCAGGTCGGCCCGGGAGTCCGGCTGGGGCTGGCGCAATCCGCGAGCTACCACGACAATCCCGACAGCCTGCTCGATGCCGCGGATCTCGTGTTCATCGATCCGGTGAGCACGGGATTCAGCCGTGCCTTTCCGGGTGAGAACCCGAAGCAGTGGTATTCCGACGCTACCGATGCCGCCTCGGTCACCGAGGCCATCGAGCACTGGCTGACCGTGCATCATCGCTGGTCGTCACCGCGATATCTCATTGGCGAGAGCTATGGCACCGATCGCGCCGGGACCATGCTGGCCAAAGACAAGCGCCTGCGCTTCTCGGGCGTGGTGCTGATTGCGCTTGCCGTACCGGCGGACGGCCGTCTCATTCCCTACGTGACTGCAATCCCCACCATGGCTGCGGGAGCCTGGTATCACAACAGGATCGCCCGGGATGGGCGCACGGTGGAGCAGGTCTTCGATACGGCCGCGCAGTTCGCCCGTACGGACTATCTGACGGCACTCTACCGCGGCAGCAGCCTGCCCGCGGCGGCGCGCGCGCAGGTCGCGCAGCGCCTGGCGGCGCTCATCGGCCTGCCGGCGAGCCTGATCGCGAGCAACGATCTGCGCATCGAGAAGAACACCTACATGTTCAACCTGCTGAAGGACCAGCATCTGCGCACCGGCTTGCTCGACGTGCGGGTCACCGGCCCGTTGCTCGCCAACGGCCAGGGCGCTATCGACGATCCGGCGCTCAACGTGTTGCCCAAGAAGCTCCTCGGCTCGAAGCACCTCACCGCTGCCAGCATGGGCATCCTCAAAAACCCGAAGATCGGCGCCTACCTGCAGCAGGAGCTGCATTTCTCGACCAGGGAGGAGTACTACAGCATCAACTTCATTGCCAACTCGCAGTGGCGATACGACCGTGACTTCGATCCCGTGGCGGCGGTGAGCGCGGCGATGAAGGCGCAACGCGATCTGAGGCTGATGTGGGTCCAGGGGCTCTACGATCTCACCTGTCCGGCCGCTCTCGCCCGCTACACCATCGATCAGGACGGCATCCCGGCCGATCGCCTGACTGCGGTTCTCCTTCCCGGCCCGCACAGCGCCTACACGACGCCGAACACTCTGCCGATCTTCACCGGCGCACTGCGGAAGTTCGTTTCGCCGGGAGCGCGCGCGCCGTGAGCATCCGCCGTCGCCCGATGCATGCGGCGGCATCCGGTCTTCTCGCCGTTTTGCTGGCAGCGCAGGCTCTCGCAGCCCAGCCTGCAAATCAGCTGGCGGACGGTTTCAGCTTCGCGGCTGGCGGCGATCTCATCGGGCCGAACCACACTCTCGCCGGCGCTCCGGATCCACGGCTCGAGGCAGTGGCTCGTCACTTCCGCGCTGCCGATCTGGGCTTCGCCAACCTCGAGGGGTCGCTCTTCGATCTGACCACCTTCAAGGGCTGGCAGGCGGCGGAGACCGGCGGCGGCTACCCGATCGCGCCGGCAGTGGTGGCCAGAGACCTCAGGTCGCTCGGCATCACCCTGGTGTCCAAGGCCAACAATCACGCCACCGATTGGGGGACGGAAGGACTGGTGGCGACGCTGGCCGCACTTCGGGCGGCCGGTGTGGCCGAAGCGGGAGCGGGCATGACCCTGTCGCAGGCGCGCGGTCCGACATACCTTCACACGCGCAGCGGCGTGGCCGCGCTGGTGGACACGGCGTCGACCTTCACCCCGATGGCCGTTGCCTGTCCGCCACCCAACGCGCGCTACGGTGCATCCGCGCGCAGCTGCCCGGGCATCAGCGCGCTGCACGTGCGTGAAGTGCACCTGTTGCCCCAGGCGCAATTCGATGAGCTGCGCAATCTCGTCGCCGGACTCAGAGTGACGTCACTGCAACAGTCGTGGTCGGGCGAGCTCGACAACGCGCTGGCGGGGCAGGGTAAAGGGGATCTCTTCGTCGGCGATAGCGTGTTTCGCGGCGCCCCGGCCCGCGGGCTCACGTGGGAGATGGACCCGGGCGATTTCCAGGCGGTGATCAGCAGCGTCCGCGAGGCCAGTCAGCGTGCCAACTTCGTGCTGTTCTCGAGCCACTCGCACGAGATCACCCCCTACGAAAATCCTTCGCAGGGAGATGACAACGACACGGCGCGGCCGGCGAGCTTCGAGCCGGTGCTGTTTCACGCCGCCATCGATGCCGGCGCCGATGCGGTGGTGCGCAACGGCCCACACGTGCTCGGAGGCATCGAGATCTACAAGGGTAGGCCCATCTTCTACAGCCTCGGGAGCCTCTTCTTCGAGTTCGGTGGGACACGCAGCTACAAGGTCCCGGGCGGCATGCTGCTCCGCTTCTCGGATGCATGGTTCCAGACGGTCGTGCCGGTTGTGACCTACCGGCGCGGCGAGGTGAGCGAGATCAAGCTCTATCCGATGGTCATCGAATCCAGTCACGCGCCGACGGACGGCCGTCCGCGGCCCGCCGACCCGGTGCAGGCACAGCAGATTCTGGCGCGCCTGCAGGCCCTGTCGGCGCCCTACGGGACGCGAATTCAGATCGTGAATGGCGTCGGCATCATTCACGGGCCGGGGTAGCAATGATATTTCCAGTCAAGCGGGGGGCGTGGCGCCGGCGGGTACTCTGGCGGGCCGCCGCGGCGTTGACCCTGTTTGGACTGGCGCCGGTGCGCGCGCCGGCAAATCCTCCCGACGGCGTTCCGATCATCACGCGGCATGAGGCGCGGATCGGTGGCAGGCAATTGGCCTACTCGGCGGAGGTTGGGCGTATTGCCATCCGTGATGCCGAGACCGGTGAGCCGCACGGCTACATGTTCTACACGGCGTACCGGACGGATGCCGGACAACCGAGCATCGGTACAAAGCGCCCGGTGATGTTCATCTGGGACGGCGGCCCGGGAGCACCCTCCGCGTGGCTGCATTTCTACATCGCCGGCCCGAAGCTCCTCCAGGGCACGCAGTGGATCGACAATTCCGACTCCTGGCTTGCCGCGTCCGACCTGGTCCTCGTCGATCCGATCGGCACCGGTTTCAGCCGCCCGACCAACGCGGCCTACGAACATGACTTCTACGGCACCGTCGGCGATGTTGCCTCCGTCACGGAGTTCGTCCGCTGTTGGCTCATCCTGCACGATGCGGTCGGCGCTCCTGTGTTTCTGGCCGGCGAAAGCTGGGGCGCCGGTCGGGCCGCAAGCGTCGCCTACGCGCTCGAAAAGCGTGGCATCAGCGTCAACGGCCTGATACTCATCTCGGGTGGCTTCGGACTCGATCAGCGCTACGGCGCGCCCTCCCTGTTGCAGGCGATGGGCGTCGTCGACATGGCGAGCACGGCGCTTTACTGGCACCGCAGCGCGCCTGGCCTGGGCAAGGATCCGGCTAGTGTGCGTGCTGCAGCCGAAGCCTGGGCACGCGGGACTTACGCGCCCGCTTTGGCGCGCCTGGGAAAGCTTTCTACCGCGGAGCGCGATCGAATCGTCGCGCAGCTCGCGCGCTTCACCGGCATCGCGCCCGCAGACATCGACCGCCGCACGCTCGTAGTCACTCCCCATCAGTTCCGCACGGAGCTGCTCAGGAGCCAGGGCAAGGTGCTCTACCTGCTCGATGGTCGCCGCACGACTGCGCCGAGCGATGCGGGCACGCCCGCCATGTTGCACTACTTGCGTACGACTCTCGGGTATCGCACCGATCTGCCCTACGTCGACCTCGAGGACCTGACCCAGGGTTTCGCTCCCTCCGGCACTTACCCCACGAGCGTCGGCGAGCAGTGGAACTACGCCACGGCTCCCATGACTCCCGCGCAGGTGAAGGCCGCGATCGCGGCGGCAGTGGCCTCGGGTGCCGGGCCGCCGCAGCTCGGACCGCCTCTGCCGGGCATGCGGCAGGCGCTTGCGCTCAACCCGCATCTGCAGGCGCTCGTGGCAGTGGGCATCTATGACCCATACCAGCAGTGCGCCCGCGGGCAGGTGACCGAAGATGCGTTGCCGGCCGACCTGCATCGCGCCATCACTTTCAAATGTTATGCCGGCGGCCACGCAATGTATCTGGGCAGTCCCGCCATACGCGCGCAGCTGAGCCGTGATGTACTGCAGCTGCTCGGGAAGACGCACTAGCGCCAGAGGAACGGAGATGAATTGGATGTCTCGATCGATGATCCTCGTGCTCCCGTTGCTCGCCGGAGCGCTGGCGCCGGTCGGCGCCGAAACCGCCGGGGAGCTGTTTCCGCCGCCACCGTTGGCGCCGCTCATCATGACGGCGGTGGACGGAACCCACGAATTCAACACTGAGCACAGCGGCGTCTTCAACGGGCATCGCATCCGCTACCGGGCCACCGTTGCCGAGACGGTGGTCGAGGATCCAGGGGCGGTTCCGGCGGCCGATCTCTACTCCGTCAGCTACGTTGCCGAGGGGCTCGGCGCTGCGACGGCACGGCCGGTCATGTTCATTTTCAATGGCGGCCCAGGCGCTTCCTCGGTGTTTCTGCACCTCTGCTCTCTCGGACCGCGGATCCTGCGCGATTGCACTCCGACGGGCACCGCGAATCCCGCAACGCCGCTCGGCGACAACGCCACGAGTCCCCTCGACGTCGCCGACCTTGTATTCATCGACCCCACCGACACCGGCTGGAGTCATACGCTGCCCGGCGTCTCGCCCGGGCAGTTCCACTCCGTCGATGGCGACTCCGATGAAGTGACCGCGCTCATCGTGTGGTGGCTGCGCAAGCATAAGCGGCTCGGCTCGCCGGTGTATGTCTACGGCGAAAGCTACGGCAGCATGCGTGGGGTGGCGGTGGTTCGCGATCTCGAACGCAGCAAGCCGCAGGTCGCGGTGGCCGGCCTGATGCTCGGCGGCTTCGCGATTACCTTCGGTCGCGGCAACGGAACTCCGGACCCGATCTGGGACGCTCTGCGTCTACCGACCGCGGCATCCATGGCCTGGCACTACGGCAAGATCGACAATAAACATCAGACCTGGGAGCAGGCTGTCGACAAGGCCGATGTGTTTGCGCGCACGCAGTATGTCGGCGCGTTGATGCGGGGGCAGCAGCTCGATGCGGCAACGCGGCAGCGCATCCTCGCGCGCCTGCCCGCGCTGTGCGGCATTCCGCAGAGCTACTTCATCACGCACCACACGATCGAGGTGGGAGATTTCGCCAGCGCGCTGCTGCAGGATCAGAAGCTGGTGCTGGATGGCAACAATGGACTGTGGACCTACCGCGCGGGCGCCAAGCGCCCCCGCGACGGTTATGTTGCCTACTCCAGCGGCATGGCCCGCTACGCGCGCGAGGAGTTGCGGGTGCAGGGACTGGGGAGCTACGGGATCATCACTCCCAACGACATGCAGGTATTCGAGTCCTGGAACTTCCGCACCAGCGGGGCCTCGTCCCTCGAGGGCACTCTGGCGCAAGAGATGCGCGGCGATCCGCATCTGCGGCTGCTGGTCGTCCAGGGGCGATATGACACCCAGACACAGGTGGCCGATACGCGCTACGTCCTCGACCAGACCGACATCCCGCGCGGCCGGCTCAGGATCGCCTACTTCGATGGCGGCCACATGCTGCAGCCGAAATCCGAGGTGATGACGGCCATTCGCGCGTTTCTCGCGGAGGGCATGTGATGGCTGCCGAGCTTGCGTCGGCTGCGGAAGCGGCCCGCGCCTCCTTCCCGTTCGTCAACGAGGCGGTGTACCTCAACACAGCCACCGCCGGACTGGCATGGAAAGGACTCGGCCAGGCATCGGCCGCATTCTACGAGGCGAAGCTGCGCGGCATCTGTGGCCGCGGCGACTGGGTCGCGACCGCCGCGCGTGCGCGCGCGAGCCTGGCGGGGCTGTTGGGTGTGCGGGAAGACACCATATCCTTCACCGGCAGCGCAACGGAGGCACTGAATCTGGCGTGCCTGGGGCTGCCGCTGCCGCCGGGCAGCCGCATCGCCATTGCCGGCGATGAGTTTCCCTCGGTCTGGCAGGCTTGCCTGGCGCTGCGCAAATCCGGGGTCGACATCACACCCATCGACATCCCCGCGGAGAGTGGGCGCACCGCCGCAATCGCAGCGGCTGCAGCCGGGGCGCAGGCCGTGGCCGTCTCCCACGTGCATTGGCGCACCGGCACGACTGTCGATCTCGAGCAGATCGGCGCCGCGTGCCGCCTGAGCGGCGCCTGGCTGATCGTCGATGGAGTCCAGGCGGTGGGCGCCATACCGGTGCGCGCGGGACTGGCCGATGCCTACTGCGGCTCCTCGTTCAAGTGGCTGCTCGGCGGCTTCGGCCTGGGTTTCATGACTTTGAGCGAGCGGCTGGCGCGCGAGTGGACGCCACCCTTTCGCGGCTACGCCAACGAGTGGCCGAGCCGCGATCCGCAATACGGACATCTGGACTACCCGGGGATCTATGCGCTCGGCGCCTCGCTCGCGTTTCTCGGCGCGCACGGATGGGAGGCGATATTCGCACGCGTGGCCCGGCTCTCGAGCCGGCTCTCAGAGCGGCTGCGCAGCGACGGCTTCGAGGTGTTGGCGCCACGCGCGGCCACCGCCGGAATCGTCTCCGTGCGCCGGGACGACGCGGCGGCGCTGGTGGAGCGTCTGGCGCGCGACTCGATTTTCGTCGAGGACCGCGACTCGATCCTGCGCGCCTCGCCGCACTTCTACAACACCGAGACGGAGATCGACCGCTTCGTCGAGGCGCTCCCGAAGCGATGAGCGCGACGGCGGGCACACAGCTGCGGCGGCGTCTCGACTGGTCGGGACTGGGCTGGGCGAGCGGCGAGGTCGGGCTGGCGTGCTATGCGGCCATCTCGACCATCTACCTGCTTTTCTACGCCATCAATGTGTTGGGCTTCCCGCCCGTGTTGGCCGGGCTCGCACTGCTGGTACCGCGCGTCTGGAACGTCATCGCGGATCCGATCGCCGGCATGGTTTCCGACCGGACGCGCTCGCGCTTCGGCAGGCGGCGGCCGTACCTGCTCGGCGGCGCGATCTTCTGGGGCATATCCTTTGCCGTCCTGTTCAACCTGCCGCAAGGACACGCATCGGCGCTGGACATCGTGTGGTTCGGCGCCGTTTTCCTGCTGAACAACACGGGCCTGTCACTCTACCAGGTGCCGTACTCCACCATGCTCGCGGAGATCTCGCGCGAGCAGGAGGTCAGGACACGCCTGGCGGGCTACCGCGAGATCGTGGCGCGCGCGGCGGTACTGCTCACACTATTGATCGGACCGTGGTTGCTCGGGCGCTTCTCCGGGGCGAGCGGCTACGGCGTAGTGGGTGGCGTTTTTGGCGCGGCGATCATTGTCAGCGGCCTGGTCGCCTTTTTCGCGACCGCCGGCGCGCCCGAGCCCGAGGCCGCGAACCGACAGGATCATGGGTGGCGCGCCCAGCTCGCGACACTGGCGGGCAATCGGCCGCTCGCCTGGCTCGCGACCAGCTTTCTCTGCGTCAATCTCGGTGACGCCGTGTTCAGCGGCGCGCTCACCTTTTATCTGACCCGGATCCTCGGCGACAGTCCGGCCGCGATCATGAAATATTACCCGGTGAGCTCGATCACCGGCATTCTGCTGGCGCCACTCTGGTGGCACCTGGCCAATCGGCTGGGAAAGATCCGGGTGTGTCGCGCGGCCTTCGCGCTCAATGCACTGTGCTGCCTGCTGCCTTTGTGGATAAGCCGTGGTGATGCCATCCTCATGTATCCCTTCATGGTGCTCTACGGTCTCTCCAACACGGGCGCCCGGCTGTTGCCGAACGCCATGGCTCCTGACACGGCGGATCTCGATCAGGCGCGCACGGGCGAGCGGCGCGAGGGCGTGATATTCGGCATTTTCGTGTTCGTGCAGCAGACGGGATTCGCGATCGGCGGCTTCCTCCTCGGGCTGTTTCTGGCAGTCGGCACGCACGCCGCTTCACACCAGCCGACGACGAGCGCGATCCTGCTGACTTTCACCCTCGCGTCGGCGGCGCTGTATGGAGGCGCTTTCGCCGCGATCCTGCCCTACCGCATGCCGGCTCAGCCGATGCGGTCCACGTCGACTCCGAGCTGAGCCCGCAGCTCCCGCCGTCCCTTCGGCAGTACCTCGACCGCACGACTCTCCCGACCGCGTCGCAGCCAGCCCGAGGCGCAGAGCACGCTCATGAGCTCGACGCCGAGCGGGCCCGCGATGTGGTGTTGTCGCTCGGTCCAGTCGAGACACTGGCGAGCGAGCCCACCGCGGGAGGGCTTGATGCCGCGCAGATCGACGCCCAGCCGGCCCAGCCACTCCGACCCGGCGGGCGTGACTTCCAAGCGCTTGTCAGCGGCGGGCCGCAAATACTCGCGCTCTTCCAACGCGCGTGTCAGGGCCACGCCGACCTGGCCCGCCAGATGGTCATAGCAGCTGCGGCAGAAGCGCAGCCGCTGTGCCTCCGGGCTGATCGCGCGGCGGCGAACCTGCGTTTCCGGTCGGATCGCGGCCAGATGCTCGAGCGCCTGCGCCACATGCGGGCCGGCCAGGCGGTAGTAGCGGTGCCTGCCCTCGACCTCGAGCGAAAGCAGACCGCCCCGCAGCAGCTTCGCCAGGTGGGAGCTCGCCGTCTGAGCGGTGACTCGCGCCGCGTAGGCCAGCTCACCCGCGGGCAATGCGCGTCCATCGAGCAGAGCCGTGAGCATCACGGCGCGCGCCGGGTCGGCGAGCAGGAATGCCGTGCCGGAGAAGCCGGGGAGCTCGGGGTGGCCGGGTTCGATCATGGTCCTTACGGTATCACCGGTCGGCGTAGGAAGCTTCGACATCCGTCGAAACGTCCCGGACCTTGCGGGCGGTATCCTTTCGCCCGGACACAGACGAGGAGGCACACCTTGGATATCAGCGTGCAGAGAAAAGGAGCCCGGCGCGTCGCATTGAGCCATTTTCCGGCACTGCTCACGCTGTGCCTGGCCGTGCTGGTCGCACAGATCGACACTGCAGTCGTCAATCTCGGCACACACCGGATCGGCGGTTATTTCCACGCCAGCGTCGGCGCGCTGCAGTGGGTGGTCGATGCCTACAACCTCACCTATGCGGTACTGCTGCTGACCGGCGGATTACTCGCCGACCTGATGGGTCGGCGGCGAATATTCATCATCGGCGCGGCAATTTTCACCGCGGCCTCGCTGCTCGCCGCCTTCGCACCCTCGATCGGTGTGCTGATCGGGGCGCGGGCCGTGGCAGGTGTTGGCGCCGCGCTCCTGATCCCGGCGTCGCTGGCGATCGTGCGTGTCATCTGGCGTGACTCCCGCGAGCGCGGGCGCGCGCTCGGCATCTGGGCGGGTTGCAATGGCGTGGCGCTTGCCATCGGCCCGACGCTGGGCGGAGTGCTCATCGAGCAATTCGGCTGGCGGAGCATCTTTCTCGTCGTCGTTCCCGTGAGTCTCGCGGCGGTTGTGCTCGCGGTCCCCACTCTCCCGGAATCGGCCGATCCGCGCGGCCGCAGCTTCGATACGCGCGGCCAGACATTGGGTGCCATCGGGCTCGGTGCCGTCGCCTTCGCCGCTATCGAAGCGCACTCGAGTGTCTGGCCGGCGCTGACCGCGTGCGTCGTCGCGCTGGCATGCATCGTTTCCTTCATTGTCGCCGAGAAGCGCGTCGGCTCAGCGGCGCTCGTGCCGCTGGAGTTGTTTTCATCGAAGCCGTTCACCGCGGCATCGGTGGCCACTACCGCCATGACCTTCGGCATGTACGGGGTCATCTTTCTCTTGCCGCTGACCTGGCAGAGCTCACGCGGACTCAGCGCCACGAGCGCGGGCATTGCGCTGATCCCGATGGCGCTGGTGTTCGTCATCGTCTCGCCGTTCTCCGGCAAGCTCAGCGAGAGTTTCGGTGTGCGCTTCACGACCGCCGGCGGTGTCGCGATCGTGGGTGTCGGCCTGCTTCTGATCGGGGCGACAGCCGGTCAGTCGTCCCTCGTGTTCGCGGAGATCGGTCTTGCGCTCACGGGAGTCGGCATGGGATTCGCAACCGGGCCGTTGATGGGCGAAGCGGTCGGCGCCGTGCCTGCGGCTCGCTCCGGCACTGCTTCGGCGCTGATCAATGTCGCGCGGATGGTGGGCGCAACGGTTGGCGTGGCTGCACTCGGCGCGGTGTATGCGGTCTTCAAGAGCGGCCCGGAAGGGCTACGTTTCGCCATGATCCTCGGCGGAGTCGCTCAGCTCTCAGGGGCGACTTATGCGTGGGCTTCCACCGTCAAGGCACCCGCGGCTGCTTCGAGGTAGCCGCTAGGCCTGCAAGCTCGCCACGGTGGCCTCGACCCACTCCTGGATCTCGCGGTTTACCTCGCGCACGTCGCGGTCACCGGGAGCGACCGGCTCACCGATTACGACCCGTATGGTTCCCGGCTTCTTGAGCAGACCGCGCCGCGGCAAGTAGCGGCCGGCGTTATGTGCGACCGGGACGATGAGCCGGCCGGTCGCCGCCGCCAGCAGGGTGCCGCTGACTCCGTAGCGACGGGTCTCCCCGGGCGGCATGCGCGTGCCTTCCGGGAACACGATGATCCAGTCACCTTCGGCGATGCGCTGCCGCCCTTGGGCGACCACCTGGCCGACGGCCGAGTGGCCCGACTTGCGGTCGATGGCGATGGCATGGAGCAGTCGGATGCCCCAGCCGACCACCGGAACCCACAGCAGCTCCCGCTTCAGCACCCACACCTGGCGCGGGAAGACCACGCTCATCGCGAGCGTCTCCCACGAAGAGGAATGCTTCCACAGCGCGATGTGATTGCCCGCGGGCAGGCGCTCGGAGCCTTCCACCTGGAAATCCAGCCGGCACGTCCACTTGAGCGCCTTCAGCAGCACCCACGCCCACACACGCGCCAGCAGGAACCGACGGCGGAAGGGCAGGAGCAGACAGGCGAGCACGAAGAAGATGGCGTAGCAGAACGTCCACACGAAGAAGAACATCGTGAACGCGATCGAGCCGATGAGCTGCATGGCGTTGCGCCGCTCAGCCCGGCAGTCGCGACAGATCCGCGACCCCGGCGAACAGCTCGCGCATCTGTGCGAGCAACGCCAGACGGTTGCCGCGCAGCTTCGGGTCCTCGTCCATGACCATCACCTGATCGAAGAAGGCGTCCACCACCGGTCGCAGTTGCGCCAACAGTGTCAGGGAGGCGGCGTAATCCTTGCGGGCGGTGGCGGCCGACACGCCGGCGCGTCTCTCCCGCAGAGCCTCGAACAAGTGTTGCTCCGCGTGCGCCTGCAGTACGCTGACGTCGATGTCCGCCGGCGCACTCTCGCCGGCTTTGCGCAGGATGTTGGCGACGCGCTTGTTGGCAGCAGTCAGGCTGGCGGCCTCGGGCATGGTCAGGAAGGCGCTGAGCGCCTTGAGTCGCGCGTCGAAGTCGAGCGGTGACGTCGGGCGGGTCGCGAGAACGGCGTCGAACATCTCGGTGGTGATCGATGCGGACGGTCCGCCTGAGGCCGGCGCGTCCGCGGTGACCTCGCTGCGCTCGAGGTAGTAGGCCCGCAGACGTTCGAGCACATAGTCGTAGACGTCGCTTGCAACGCCTTCGGCCGCGAGCGGCAGAGCAGGCTTTCCCGCGGCGGCCGCCGACTTCTCGAGATCCTCACGCACCAGCGACACCGCCCGGGCGAGGAGTCGCGGCAGGTCGAGATCGAGCCGCTTCTCAATTGCGATGCGGACGACGCCGATCGCGGCCCGGCGCAGGCCGAACGGATCCTTCGTTCCCGTGGGCTTCCCTCCGATGGCGAATATGCCGGCCAATGTGTCCAGCTTGTCGGCGATCGCGAGCGTGGTGCCCGTCACGGTCGTCGGCAGCTCGTCGCCGGCGCCGCGCGGCAGGTAGTGTTCCCGGATTGCCATGGCGACTTCCGGGTCTTCCCCGTCAGCCAGCGCGTAGTAGGTGCCCATGATGCCCTGCAGCTCGGGGAACTCGCCGACCATCGCCGTCAGGAGGTCGCATTTGCAGAGCTCCGCCGCCCGACGGGCGAGCGTGGCCTGGCTGGCGTCGCCGGTGTTGGCGCGCCCGCTTGCCGATGCGATGTCCGCCGCCAGGGCCGCGACCCGACGCGCCTTGTCGCCCAGCGACCCGAGTTTCGCCTGGAAAGTGACTTTCGCCAGGCCCGCGGCGTGCGCAGCCAGGGGAGACTTGCGGTCCTGCTCCCAGAAGAACGCGGCGTCCGCGAGCCGCGGTCGCACGACACGCTGATTGCCCTCGACGACTATCTGCGGATCGCGGCTTTCGATGTTGGCCACCGCTATGAAGCAGGGAAGCAGCCGGCCCTCAGCATCCTCGACGGGGAAGTAACGCTGGTGATCCTCCAGTGTCGAGATCAGCACCTCGCGCGGCAGCGACAGGAAGCGCTCTTCGAAGCGGCCGGCGAGTGGTACGGGCCATTCGACCAGGGCCGTGACCTCATCGAGGAGCGCCGCGCGCATCAGCGCCTGCCCGCCCAGGCCGGCGGCCACGGCCGCCACGCGCTCCCGCACCAGCGCGCGCCGCGTCTCGAAGCTGGCAACGACATGGCCCCGGTCACGCAACGTGCGCTCGTAGACGGACGGGCTCGACAGCGCCAGCGGTTTCGGCGCATGGAAGCGATGACCGCGGGTCAGTTTGCCCGAGGGGGTATCGAGGAGGGTCCCCGTCACCACGTCCTTCCCGTACAGCATCGCGATCCAGTGAACGGGCCGGACGAACTGTGCCTCACCCGCGCCCCAGCGCATGCGGCGCGGAATCGGCAATGCATCGAGTGCGTTCTGCACCAGCATCGGCAACAGCTCCATGGCGGGGGCGCCTGCCTTGACACCGACGTAGTAGAGGAACGTGCCCTTTCCCTCCTCGCGGCGTTGCAGATCCTCCACGCTGACTTTGTTGCTTGCCGCGAAGGCTTGCGCGGCCCGCGTCGGCAGGCCCTCGGCATCGAACGCGGCGTTCGCCGGCGGCCCGCGCCGCTCCGTCCTCTGGTCCGGCTGATGCGCAGCCAGACCGCGAACGAGCGCCGCCAGGCGGCGCGGCGTCGCAAAGGACTGCACCTCACCGTGCTTGAGGCCTGCCTTGGCCAGCGCTGCGATCAGATCGGCGGCAAACGCCTGCTCCAGCAGCCGCAGCGCCTTCGGCGGCAGCTCCTCGGTCCCGATCTCGACCAGGAAGTCGCGCTTCTCCGAGCTCATGCGCCTGTCTCGACCGCAGCCGCGCCGGCGTCCGGTTCCGAGGCCCGCCGTGCGAGCATGGGAAATCCCAGCGCCTGCCGGCTTTCGTAGTAAGCACGCGCGACGCCGCCCGCGAGTGCGCGCATGCGCAGGATATAACGCTGGCGCTCCGTGACCGAGATCGCCCGGCGCGCGTCCAGCAGATTGAAAGTGTGCGAGGCCTTCAGGACCTGCTCATAGGCGGGCAGCGCCAGCCCTGCCGCGAGCAACTCCTTGCAGCCGCGCTCGTGGTCGTCGAAGTGGCGGAACAGGGTGGCGACATCCGCCTGCTCGAAGTCGTAGCGCGACTGCTCGACCTCGTTCTGATGGAACACGTCGCCGTAGGTGACTCGACCCGACGGACCGTCGGTCCATACGATGTCATAGATGCTCTCCACTCCCTGCAGATACATCGCCAGCCGCTCGAGGCCGTAAGTGATCTCGCCGGTGACCGGCCGGCAGTCGAGGCCGCCGACCTGTTGGAAGTAGGTGAATTGGGTGATTTCCATGCCGTTCAGCCAGACCTCCCAGCCGAGGCCCCAGGCGCCGAGCGTCGGCGATTCCCAGTTGTCCTCGACGAAGCGCACGTCGTGCACCAGGGGATCGAAGCCGAGCGCACGCAGGCTGCCGAGATACAGGTCCAGGATGTCGAGCGGCGAGGGCTTGATGATCACCTGGAACTGATAGTAGTGCTGCAGTCGGAAGGGGTTCTCGCCGTAACGGCCGTCGGCCGGACGGCGCGAGGGCTGAACATAGGCCGCTCTCCATGGCTCCGGTCCGATGGATCTGAGGAAGGTCGCCGTGTGGAAGGTGCCGGCGCCGACCTCCATGTCATAGGGCTGCAGCACGACGCAGCCCTCTCCGGCCCAGAAGGTCTGCAGCGCGAAGATGAGGTCCTGGAACGACTTCTCTGGCCGCAGACGGGCGGCGTCTGGCGCCGGCGGACGCCGGGCGGGCTTGGCGGCAGCTTTGGTCGGCATCGGGGCCTTCGGGCGCAAGGGCGTTCGGCTCAGGCGGCGCACTATACGCATTCGCCGTCGCATGTCACCCTTCGCAAGTGTCGACGCGCCCGGGCAATCAATCGCGATTTGGCGCACGGTCTGCTAACTGTCTGCTAAATGATTCGCGAAGGCCATTTTTTGGGCCAGCGCCGGCACCGTCTGGGCGCGAATAGGAAATGAGGCAGAGGATAGCCGTAGACCATCCATGCCTGCACCGCGCGCCGCCGTCATCCTGCCCTGCTTCAACGAAGGCGAGGAGATTGCCCGCGTCGTCAGCGATTTCCGCAAGGCCCTTCCCGCGTCCGACGTCTACGTCTACGACAACGCCTCCACCGACGACACGGTTGCCAAAGCGAAGGCCGCGGGCGCTATCGTGCGCAGCGTGCGCCAGCGCGGCAAAGGGAACGTGGTGCGTCACGCCTTCGCGC
>JBOIAB010000096.1:0-3865 GCA_050738635.1 Steroidobacteraceae bacterium | reverse complement strand
TCCTGCGTCGTCTCCAGCAGCGTGACCGGCAATCCGGCATTGATGAAGGTCATCGTAATGCCGCCACCCATCGTGCCGGCGCCGATGACGCCGACCCGCTTGATTGGGCGTGTGGCGACCGAGTCGGAGAGCCCCTTGATGTGGGAAGCGGCGCGCTCGGCTTGAAAGATGTGTCGTAGCGCCGCCGACTCCGGCGTCGCCATGAGCCCTACGAACAATTCGCGCTCGCGCTTCAGACCTGAGTCGAATGGCTGTTGAACGGCCGCCGCTACTGCTTCGACACAAGCCAGCGGGGCGGGGTACGGGCCCGCGATGGATTTGACTGTGTTGCGGGCGAATTGGAAATATGCCTCGGCGTTCGGCATCCTGATTTCCAGGTCGCGCACCCGTTTGATCCCGCGCCGCCCGGCGACGACCGCGCGCGCGAAGTCGAGAGCGCAGGTCGTCAGATCGCCCTCGGCCAGTGCATCGAACAATTGTGTGCCGCGAACCTTATCGAGGCCGACCGTCGTGCCGGAGACGATCATGTTCAATGCCTCTTCGACGCCGATGCTGCGCGGCAGGCGCTGGGTGCCGCCGGCGCCGGGAAGCAATCCCAACTTGACCTCCGGCAGTGCGAGCCGGGTACTCGCCGCGGCGATGCGATAGTGGCAGCAGAGCGCGAGCTCCAGGGCGCCGCCCATGCAGATGCCATCGATGGCCGCGATCACGGGCTTGGTACAGTCCTCGACCGTGCGCAGTACGCTGTGGAGGTTTGGGGCGGCGAGTGCCTTCGGTGTGCCGAATTCGCGGATGTCGGCGCCGCCGGAGAAACCCTTACCCGAGCCGATGAGGACGACGGCCTTCACGGCCGGATCGTCCTCGGCGCGCGCCAGCGCTGCCACGATTGAACGGCGCAGCTCGTGGCCGAGGCTGTTGACTGGAGGATTATCCAGGCGCAGGACGGCAACTGCGCCGCTGACTTCGAAGTGCACGCTACTCATACGCTGACGCGAAGGTCCCTTAGAACTTCACGCGTATAGTAGCGCCGAAGGTGCGGGGGTCGCCCACGAACGAATCGATTTGATTATTGAAGCCCGGCACGGCAAGGCCCTGGAAGGGCGCGTCGAAGGCGACCTGAAAGTAGCCCTTGTCGGCGAGGTTCTGGCCCCAGACCTCAAAGGTCCACCTCCCGTCGGGGGGACCGACGCCGATGCGCGCATCCAAAATTCCGTAGCTTCCTTGAATCTTGATCGGGTCCAGATCGGAGCCCGTGTTGTAAGAGGAGCTGTATTTCTCATCGGCACTGAGCCGCAAGGTCAGTGATGACGTGAGCGGCGCCTGATACGCCGCCGAGACCACTCCGGACCACAGGGGCGAAAACGATAGCCGGTTGTTCTCCCGGTTCGTGGCAAAGAGATACAGCGCATCCCCGAAGTTCGTGATCTGTGTGTCTGCGTAGACCACGCCGCCGGAGATGCTCAGTCCGGACAGGGGCGTGGCCCAGTCGAGGCTCGTTTCTGCGCCCTTGGAGCTCACATGCCGGAGTGAGCTGACGACGAATACGATGCCAGTGAAGGTGTTCAGTTGGAAATCACGGTACTGCTGATCGAACACGTCGGCATTGAGGCGCACCGTTTTCTGGGCGAGCTCGCTCTTCACTCCGACCTCGAAGGAGTTGACCGTCTCCCGCGGGAACTCGGTATCGAGGATCGGCGCCAGAGGATTGGCGGCGGCCGGATTGGTCACCCGCGCCAGATTGAAGCCGGCCGCCTTCGTGCCATTGCCCCAGGAGGCGTACCCCATCACATCATCCGTGAAGTGATAGTCCGCCTTGACCGTAGCATTGAGGTCGTTCTCACCGAGGGACTGGGGGTGAGTGATGCCGTTGAAAAGCGGATTGAAAGGCGTTGCGCAACCATAGCCGAGCAACAGGCTCTGCACATAGGGCAGCGCGAGTGACGGCGGTGGCGCGGCGAGCAGCTGCCCGCACCCCGAACCGCCATCGGGGTTGAGGTAGCTGGCCGTGTCGTCCTTGGATTCATGCGTGTAACGTAGACCCGCCGTGAGATCCAGATGCTCCATCAGGGAATAGGTCTCGTTGGTGAAGAAGGCGTAGCTCTTCTCGGTCTGCTGGTAGGAGTCAGCCTGCCCGGAAATGCCGGGAATGAAGGTGTCTCCGGGCAGGTTTCCGCTCAGCTCCGTCAGCAACAGGAAATTCGGTGGGCTGACACCCGCGGCGGCCGACGCCGCGCCGCTCAGATACAGATCGAAGTCATCGTCGGCAAGAATCGTTGAAGTCAGGTTCAGCAGCTCTTTGTCGGCGAAGCCGCCGATCAGCCAGTTCAGCCGATCGGTCTTGCCCGCGAGCCGCAACTCCTCGCTCATCTGCTTGAAGTCGGTCACGTTGCCATTCGCCGGCTCCTGCACGAGCGGAGCCTCTGAATAGTCCGGATCGTTGCCCGCAGCGATGCTGTTGTCCCGCCAGGCACTGATCGAGGTCAGGCGGGCGCCGCCGAGATTCCAGTCGAGCTCGGCGGAAAATCCGCGGTCCCAGATCTGTTGCGAGATCGGATAGTTGGCAAATGACTCGCGGTTGAAGGGGTTCGTGGGTGTGTCCGGGAACGCCGCCTGTCCCGGCGTGCCGCCGAGCAGGGGATTGGTCGCGAGTGCGGTGATGATCCCGGCAAAGGGGCCCGGATACACCGGAGTGGCCTGACAGCACATCTCATTGCGGCGCGAGAAGTCACCGATGAGCAGCACGCTGACGTCGCTGCTGGCAGTAATCAGATACTGTCCGCGCACCGTGTAGAGGTTGCGGTCGTCGACCGCGTCGTCGCGGTTGGCGGTTCCCGTCTCGAGGTTCAGGAAGCCGTCGCGCTTCTCGTATTCCGCATAGAGGCGGAAAGCGGAGGAATCGCCCACCGGGCCGGTGATCGACCCTGAGACCTCCCTGTCGCCGAAATTTCCGCCAGTAATCTCGCCGCTCACCCCGAAGGTCTTCGAGGGGCGCTCGGTCTCGATGACGATGACGCCGGCGTCGTTGTTCTTGCCGAAGAGCTCCCCCTGCGGGCCTTCGAGGACTTGGATGCTTGCGATGTCGCCGAGATCGCCGAAACCGACGCCGTTGCGCGGCCGATAGACTCCGTCGATCACCACTCCGACGGAGGATTCCAGGCCCACGTTGTCACCGACCGTGCCGATGCCGCGGATGCGCGCGGTGGTCGAGTTCTCCGAGGTGGTCGAAGTCACCGTGACGCCCGGGATCAGCTCGGTGAGGTTCTTGATATTGGTGACCCCAGCGTCTTGCAGCCGCTGTCCGGAGAGCGCGATCACGGCGATCGGCACGTCTTGCAGGTTCTGCTCGCGCTTCTGGGCGGTGACGATCACCTCTTTGAGCTGGGTGGGGCCTGCGATCGCTGCGGCCGCGTCCGCCGCCCGGCTGACGTTGCCGCCCGGGCAGAACGCGAATGCCAGTACGAGCGCCGGTGGTATCCCCTTGAAAGGAAACCGGTTTGAGTTATTTTTTGCCGCGACGTCCGAAGTGACGACCATGGTGGATGTCTCCTTCTTCGGCGCTGCGGCCCGCAAGCCCCGCGCAGCGCCTCTGCCGGAAAGCTTACGAAAAAGTCCCCGCTCCGGAGGCACTTCAGGCGCCAAACTGTTAACCCCAGACGCCAAAAGACTGGATCGACACCTCCCCGTCTTTGGGGCTAAGCTCGGCGCTACATTTAGTGCTTCCAGCCGGGGGATTGATGCGGTATGGGGCCACTCGACGCGACGCAGCAGAACTCGATATTAGTGACCTGGGTGAAGGCCTTCGGGCGCGCACTGGACGCCGCCGGGTGCGATGGCGGCGCGCTGCTCGCGGAGGCGGGATTTGACC
>JBOIAB010000095.1:0-17759 GCA_050738635.1 Steroidobacteraceae bacterium | reverse complement strand
CATGTGGACCGCGGTCGCCGGTACGGCGAGCGGCAGCGGGCGCGGATGGTATGCCCACGACAGAACGAACCGGCCGCTGGGCGGCACCCCGAGGTCGTCCAGCGTCTTCCAGTCCGCGAGCGCCTGGCAGGGATGGCTGATCGCCGACTCGAGATTGATGAGCGGCTTGTCGACCAGACTCGCCATCGCGCTGAAGGTGGTCTCGGCGAGATCCGCGGCGAGATCCTTGCCGTCCGCGAAGGCCCGTACGCCCAACGCGTCGCAGTAGGAGGCGAGCACCGGAATTCCCTCGCGCACATGCTCGGCCGCTGCGCCGCTCATGACGGCGCCCAGGCGCGTCTCGAGCTGCCAGGTGCCCTGCCCGGGGGTGATCACGAACGAGCTGCCGCCCAACCGAGCCATGCCGGCCTGAAACGAGGCGAGCGTGCGCAGCGAAGGATTGAGGAAGAGGAGCCCGAGGATCTTGCCGGCGAGCGCGTGCGGCTCCGGGCGCGTCTCGAGGCGCCGGGCCAGCTCGAGCAGCGCCAGCACCTCGTCGCGCTCGAGGTCGGCCAGGTCGAGGAAGCGTTTCATGCGGGGAGGCTCGCGAGCGCATCGCGCAGCATCTCGACGTGCTCCTCCCGCAGGATGAAGGGCGGCAGCAGCCTGACGATGTGGCTGTCGCTCGCCGTGCCGGCCAGGATGCCACCTTCCAACAGCTCGGCCTGGACCTGCTTCGCCGGCCGGCTGGTGCGCAGTCCGAGGAGAAAGCCCTCACCCTGACTTGCCGTCACCGGTCCGACGATGCAGGTGCGCCGGATGCAGTCCGACACGCGCCGCACGTTCGCGAGCAGATCCTCCGCTTCGATCGCCTCGAGCACGGCCTCGATCGCGGCGCAGGCCATCGGGCCGCCGCCGTAAGTGGTGCCGAGGAGGCCGATACCGAGGGTCGCCGACACTTTGGCGGCAGTCAGCAGCGCCGCGCACGGAAACCCGTTCCCCAGCGCTTTGGCCACGGTGATCATGTCGGGCACGACGCCGTAGAGATTGGCGGCGAACGGATGGCCCACGCGGCCGCAGCCGCATTGGATCTCGTCGAAGATGAGTTGCGCGCCGACCTCGTCGCAGCGGCGGCGCAGCGCCTCGAGGTAAGGCCTGCCGAGGTCCACCGCGCCCGCGAGGCCCTGTACCGGCTCGACGATGACCGCTGCCGTGCGTTCCGTGACCTGCGCGGCGATCGCCCCGAGGTCGCCGCGCGGCAGGAAGCTGACATCGAAGGGCTTGCGCGGGAAGCCATACCAGTTGTCGGAGCCCCAGGTGACCGCGCCCGCCGCCGTGGTGCGCCCGTGGAAGCTGCCTTCGACCGCCGCAACGTGCGGCCGCGAAGTCATGCGAAAGGCCAGCCGCAACGCGTTTTCGTTCGCTTCCGCGCCGCTGTTGACGAAGAAGACGCTGGTGAAGTCGAGCTTGGAAAATTGGACCAGACGCTGCGCCGCGCGTACGCGGATGCCCATGGGAATGGCGTTGGTCTGGAAGTTACACGTGCGGGCCTGCGCGGTAAGAGCGTCCGTCCAACCCGGGTGGCCGTAGCCGAGTGCGGCCACGGCATGGCCGCCATAGAGATCGAGCACGCGCTCGCCGCGACTGTTGCGCAGCCACACGCCCTCGGCGGAGGCGACCTCGAAGGGATACTGGGAGAATACCGGCGCGAGGAAATCCCGGGCCGAAGTCTGAACGACTTTGGTTGCTGCAGAGCTCATGTGAATATCTCTCAGGTCCAGCCGGGCGCGCAGGCCGTGAGGCCCGTCGTCTCCGGCAGACCGAACATGCGGTTCATCCACTGCACGGCGCCGCCGGCCGCGCCCTTGTTGAGATTGTCAACCACGCACATCACCGCGACGGTGCGGCCGTTCGCGACGGCGGACAGATGAGCGTAGTTGGTCGTGGCGATTTCCTTGACCCGGGGAGCGGAGTCCGTCACCCGTACGAAGGGTGACCCGGCATAGAACTCGCGCAGCGCCGCCAGCACCTTCGGAGTGTCGATCGATGTCTTCAGGGGCGCCTGCACCGTGAGGTGAATGCCGCGGGCGAACGGCCCGGAATGCGGCACGAAAGCAAATTCCGCCTCCACGCCGGTTGCCGCGCGCGCACAGGCCGCGATCTCCGGCGCATGCCGATGCGACAGCGCGTTGTACGCATAGAGATCGCTGTGCCGCAACGGGTGATGGGTGCCTTCCACGGGCTTGCGTCCGGCGCCGGTGCTGCCAGTGATCCCGCTGACGAACAACACGGGCGGTGTGAGTCCGAGGGAGAGCAGTGGCACGCTCGCGAGCAACGCCGCGGTGGCGAAACAGCCTGGGTGCGCCACGTGCGGGGTGTCGAGCTTGCGCAGGTGCTCCGGCACGGCACAGGTGAACTCCGCCAGGCGCGCCGGGGCATCGTGTGCATGCTTGTAGACCGCTTCGTACTCTGCCGCGGAGCGGAAGCGAAAGTCCGCCGAGATGTCGACCACCCGGGGCCGGGTTCCGGCCCGCGCCGCCGCCCGCAACAGGGAGTCGATCAACCCGGCCGAGACACCGTGGGGCGCGGCGGAGAAGACAGCGCATTCCGGCGCGCCCGTTACCAGCGCTTGTACATCAGCCTGCGACTGGAAGCGCGTATCGCTGTAGGCAGCGGCCAGGTGAGGAAACGCTTTCGCGACCGGCTCGCCGGGCTGGCTGTCGGACATTACCGCGGCGAGCTCGAAGCGCGGATGTCCTGCGAGCAGGCGCAGCAGTTCCCCGGCGACGTAGCCGGTGCCACCGAGCACGACTGTCGGGACGGGCTGGGTGCGAGGCTCCGTCCCTGTGCCTCGCCCGTCGGGCCGGCTGCCGCCGTCCAAACTCGTTCCGGACGATTTTGTCACGCGGCCGACTCCCGCACGAGACCCAGCGCTTCCATGACGCGGTCACCCAGTGCCGCGCCGGTGCTGAGGGCGTTGAAGGCGGGGACGGCCATCTGTGTCGTGATGATCTCGACGCCCACCTGATTGTCGGTGGAGGGACCGGTGACGGCGCAGGGCTCGATCCCGAAGCGCTCGCGCAGCAGCTTGACGCCGCCCCACGCCGCGACGGGGTCGTTGGCCGAGAGCACGACGCCAGTGAGCGCGGCGCGAATGTCGGGGCATTCCAGGATGGCGTCGACACCGTACGTGCCGAGAATGCCGTCGCCGAGCTCGAAGACGATCACATCGGGCTTGCCGGCCGAGAGCTCGGTCAGCATGGTGCGCGTCAGCGCCGGGCCGTTCGCCCGCGTGGTCGTGATGACGCCCAGGTCGGTGAAGATGGCGGAGCGACGCGCACCGGCATCTTCCATCGCGAGAACGTCACGACGCAACGACACGCCGGTTGCCTTGAAGGCGTCGATCACCAGCCCGCGGTGGCGCATGCGGCTGATGATCGCGCACGCCGCGGCGGTCTTGCCCGCCTCCATGCAGGTCCCGGCGAGTGCCACCACCGGAACCTGGCGGCAATCGAGCGTGGCTTCGGGGTCGAGGCGGCGAAGACCGGCGCGCGCCGGCACGCCGATGCGCTCGCCGAGGTAGGGGAAATTCAGCGCCACGCCGAGCACGCGGCAGTCGAACGGCTTGCCCTTGTCGGGATTGATCGAGTCGCAGATCCCGAGGACGCCGCCGATGTTGAGCATCTGGATGACATCGCCCGCCTGCACCGAGGGCGGAACGTGTCCCGAGTAGCCGAAGAGCGCCTTGCGGTGGCCGAGAGCGCCCACCACGATGTCGCCTTTGCCCACCTTGGCCATGCGGCCGCTGGTGAGCTCGAGGGTGTTGTAGGTCGACTTGTTGGTCAGCACCTCGACGACCACCACCACTCCCTCCTCGGAGGGGATCTCCGCCGAGATGCGCACCTCGTGCGACAGACCACAGGCCTGCGCGACGGAGGCGATCTTGTCGACGACGATGCTTCTCATCCCGCTCACCATGTCACATATCCTTGGCGTGCTCGCCCGCACGCCGGTGGAATACGCCCGTGAGGGCAACGATCTTGGAGAATCCGAGGGCATCGGTCGGCGTCCACTCGCCCGCGGCCTCGCCGTACACGCCCTTGGAAGCCGCCATGAGCGAGTAGGGCGACTCGACACCCTCGATGAAGAGGTTGCCGGGCCGAAACTGAACCCGGACTTGACCAGTCACACGCTCCTGCGACGAGAGGAGCAGCGCCTCGATGTCGCGGCAGACGGGATCGAGGAGTTGGCCCTCGTGCACGAGATCACCGTAGGGCTGCGCGACCGTTTCCTTGACGCGCTGCTGGCGGCCGGTCAGCACCAGCTTCTCGAGCTCCCGGTGAGCGGCAAGCAGCACCTCCGCGGCCGGAGCCTCGAATGCGACGCGTCCCTTCGTGCCGATGATGGTGTCGCCCAGATGGATGCCGCGCCCGATGCCAAATGGCGCCGCGAGAGCTTCGAGCGCTTCGACAACTGCCACCGACGAGAGGGGCCTGCCGTCGAGTCCTGCCGGCCGCCCCTGTTTGAACTCGATGACGTGCGACTCGGCGGGGCGCGGGTGAGTAAAGGCGTCACGCGTCAGCACCCAAGCGTCGTCCGGGATGCTGCCCGAGGACGTCAGCGTCTCCTTGCCACCGATCGTGACACCCCAGAGGCCGCGATTGACGGAGTAAGCCGCTCCGAACGGGGGAACCGGAAGCCCGCGGCTTTGCAGGTACTCGAGCTCCTCCTGACGCTTGAACGCCCGGTCACGCACGGGCGCGAGCACTTCCAGCTCCGGCGCCAGCGTGCGCATCGCGACCTCGAAGCGCACCTGATCGTTGCCTGCCGCGGTGCAGCCGTGGGCGATCATGTTGGTGCCGAGTTTACGGGCCATGTGCGCGATGGTCTGCGCCTGCATCACGCGTTCCGCGCCGACGCACAAGGGATACATCTGGCCGCGCTTGACGTTCCCCATGATGAGGAAGCGCAGCACCTGCTCGAAATAGTCCGCGCGCGCATCGATCTGGTGATGTCCGACCGCACCGAGCGCGCGTGCGCGCTCCGCCAGCGTGCGCGCCGCGCCCTCGTCGATTCCGCCGGTGTCGACCGTGACGGTGATGACGGGGCGACCGTAGTTCTCCTTGAGCCAGGGAACCAGGAAGGAGGTGTCGAGACCGCCGGAGTACGCGAGAACGATGGGCTGCTCGCCCTTCATGGGGAGAGGATTGGGCATGCTCAAACTCGGAAGATGGCCTGCAGTCGGGCGACCAGGGAATCCTGTGCACGCGCGTGGGCCGTTGCGATGAAGATAGTGTCGTCGCCGGAAATGGTGCCGGCGACCTCGGGCCACTCCGCCCGGTCGATCGCCACGGCGACGCTCTGTGCCGCGCCGATCGTGGTCCTGACTATGGTGAGCGATGGGCCGGCGCGCCGCAGCCCGCGCACGAACTGCGCCAGCATGGCGAAGTCGCCGTTGGTGCGCGAAACCTCGTCCGGCGGCAGCATGTAGCGGCCGCTTGCCTTCAGCACCCCAAGGTCCCGCAGGTCGCGGCTGACGGAGGACTGCGTCACCTCATAGCCCGCGGTTTTCAGCAGGCGCGCCAGATCCTCCTGCCGGCGCACATGTCCGTCGCGCAGGATGCGCACGATGACCTGGCGGCGCTCGAGTTGCTGAGCGTCCATGGATGGCTCAAATGGGGGAACGCGCGTGCATAAACTTGCGTCGAGTATGCATATTCATGCGTGAGTAAGTCAAGTCCAGCGCTTGACGAATTCATAGCCAGCCGGTTCCAGCGGGCTGAACGGCGCTCGCGTCTACTTCTCGACGCTGAACACCAGGTCGGCCCCCTTGATCTGACCTGCCGTGGTGCGGATCGTCCAATGGTCGCCCAGGCTGTAGCGCAGGCGAATCGCATTCAACTCCTCCGTCAGGCCGACGCCGTAGCTCACATACAGGCGGGGCGAGAGATACTTGCCGAGGACGAGCGAGGTCTCATTGTTGAGATCGGTCTCGACGCTGATGTCGGGCAGCCCGATGCGCGAGCCGAGTTGCTGCGCCAGGATCGCGCCACCCTGGGTCAGCAGCTCGCTGGTGGCGGTCGCTTGCTGGTTCTGCGCCGACGAGTTCGCCTGCATCATCTGCAGGGTGCTGCCGCCGCCGCCGCCGGAGAGGATGAGAGACACGATCTGCGACTGCGGCAATGAAGGGCTGGAGAAGAAGGACAACCGCGGCGCCTGCAGGGTGCCGCGGACATTGATGCCGGCTGTGACGTCGGGGTATCTTTTGACGGCGCGGATTTCGATGCCCGGGTCGTCGATCGGGCCGCCCGTGAAAATCAGGCGCCCGCTTTGGATATCGAGCTTGCGTGCGTAGGCGGAGTACTCGCCTTTCTGCACCGATAACTCGCCGCTGGCGCGAGTGATGGCATCGTAACCGCTGCGCACGGTAATGCTGCCCGTGAGCTGACCGGTCAACCCCAGCGTATCGATGTTGACGTTGGGACCGAGCGTCATGGTGATCTGAGTCTTCACCTGGAACTGGTCGGCGGGATTCTGCGATTCCTTGCCGACGATCACCTCATCGGAGGAGGGTGACACCGCTCCAGTGAGGTCGGCCGGCACGATCTTCGCGTAAGGCACGGCGACCTTGCCCGTGATATCGATCTCGTGCGCGGCCACCTTGAAGTCGAGGCTCGGTGAGGCGTCGATCTGCGCTTCCGGAATATCCACCACCCGCAAATTGACGCCATCGAGGTGCAACTGCCCGTAGGGCAGCGTATCGCGCCAGTGCACCTCGCCGTCTGCGCGCACTGTGCCTTTGCCGGCTTGAGCGCTGCCGCCGAACACGACACCGTCATCGGTAAGGTGTGCCGTCAAGCCGATCTGGCGCAGGCGCAGGTTGGTCTGGTAGAGATCGACCTCACCGTCGGAGACGCCGAGCGTACCGCTCAACCGGGGCTGGGCTACGGTACCCGCGATCCGCGCATCGGCCGTCAGATTGCCCTGGACGCGATCGATGTCGGGGACATAGAGCGACAGCAGATCCAGCTTCGCAGTCTGGGCACGCAGCTCGCCGTCCACGGGCATGTCCTGCCAGCGAGCGGCATCACGCTTCACCTTGAGATTGCCGGCCAGCGTGCCGATTTCCCCAGACGTGAGAGACGCTTCAGCCGTGATGGAGTCTGGCGTCGCGGTCGCGGTAAGCAAGCCCGATCCTATGGCAGTGTGCTCCATGCGCCCGCTTACGAGGCGCCGCGAGAGTGTAGCGTCACTCAACTCTATGCGCAGCGTCCCTTGTGTTGGGGCACCGCCGCCGCCGAAGAGGCGCGCACCGACATTAATGGCGCCCTGATATTCGACCGTCGGCGTGCGCCCGGCCGTCAGCGTGGCAAGGGGCAGGCGGGTGGCCGTTAGCGTGGAGGACCACGCCGTCGGGGTCCAACTAGCCTGCGCGCACAGGTTGCCCGGCGTGCCAATCAGACACAACCGATCGACCCTGCCGGCCGATGGGGACAACATCAGTGCATCGGGCTGCTCCAGATGCAGGCGCAACGACTCATCGCCAGAGAGCCCGAGCGACTCCAACTTGCCGGTGAAGATGCCACGACTGACGCCGCCGGTCGCCATTGCGGTCAGATGCAGCCCTGGAGCCTGCGCATCCAGATGGGCGACCGCCGCGGATGCGGGTCCGTCGAACGTGAAATCCAGGCTTTGCAGTGTGCGGCGGCGGAATCGGAGCTGACGCAGATGCGCGGCGACCGCGGAGTGTCGCTGTGACGTCGGATCAAAGTCGACTTTGGCGTCGAATCCGGCTAGCGAGACGCCATCGTAGAGAATGTCGCTACCGTGCGCCGTCGCGACGACGTCCGGGTCGTTGAGAGGTCCGCGGATCGTGCCGTCCGCCTGCAGCCGGCCACGGGCGCCCTCCGATATCAAACTCAGGTCCTGCGCCGTCACCGCGAATCGCAGATCGGCCGCGCGATCGATCCGCCCATCGAGCGCGAGGCGCGTGCCGCCCAGGCCGACGCGCACCTGTTGGAATGTCCATGTGTCGCCGGCATGCGTCAGCTTGCCGCCACCGCTGGCCGGCACGCCCCGCAGCCGCCCGCCGAGGCTGTCCACGGTCACGCTCAGCGGGCTGGCCGCCTCGAACCCGCGCCCG
The DNA here is from genome assembly GCA_050738635.1 of Steroidobacteraceae bacterium. GTDB lineage: Bacteria > Pseudomonadota > Gammaproteobacteria > Steroidobacterales > Steroidobacteraceae > 13-2-20CM-66-19. The sequence continues at coordinate 9,637 of JBOIAB010000095.1, read as the reverse complement.
TCGACGGCGATGCCGAAGTTGAGGCTGCCGGGCAGGTCTGGCCGCAACTGACCGGGATCGATTCCGCTCGCGCGCCCGCTCACCTGCCAGCGTTGCGTGGGCTTCCAGGTCACGTCGCCGCGCAGGTCGGCGTGACCCCGAAAGAGATCGACGCTGCCGCGGCTGAAGCTGACGCCGTTATCGGCCAACTTGCCGCTGACATCGGCGGGCATCGGCGCAAGTCCCGCGATCTGCGCCATTCCCTTGGTGTGAAAATCGTACGGGCGCAGACCCGACAGCTCGAAGGTTCCCGTGCTGCTGCGAAAGGGCACCGACCTGCCGACGAGCGGCCAGCGAAGGTTGCTCCAGCCGCCCTTGAGGTCGAGGCGCGGGCCGCCGGCGACGATTCCGATCGTGCCGGAGCCCAGCGCGCGCGTTCTCGAAGACAGATTCGTGACGTCGATGCGCCGCGCGGCGAGCACCTGCTGCGAATAGCCGCCATCGAACAGCACGCCGAAGGAGCCTGCTTTGAGCCCCGCCGGATCGAGCGTGCCGCTCGCGGTGAAATTATGCCCTGCGCCGCTCAGCGCCAGCTTGCCGCTGATGGCGCCCAACGCGCCCGTGAGGTGCCAGGCCCGCAGGTCGAAGTCGCGGATCTCGGCCGCACCCTGCCAGTGCCAGTGGTGCGTCAGGTCGAGCATCCTGCCGCTCACCTCGGCCTGGAAGGGCGCAAAGAACTGGCCGTTGAGCGCCAGCTTGTCGAGGTCGCCCGCCGCATCGGCGGTGAGCCGCCATACGGGCTGGCCGTTCGGTTCCCAGGTGATGTGGCCGCTGGCCGCAAGCTGCAGCGGATCACTCGCGTGCAGACTGCCGGCCACGGCGAAACCCACCTCACCCAAGCGCACTTGCGCCTGATAGAAGCGGATGTCGCGGTGGCGCAGCAGCGCGGAGCCGGCAATCGCGCTGCCCTCCAGCCGGGCGCCGTCCGGAAGGAGCAGCTCCGCCTTGCCGACCGCGGCGTGGTCAATGTAGATCGTCAGCCAGCGGGGCAGGAATTGCGGCGCGCCGCCATGGCCCGGTCCTGGCGGGCCTGTCGGGCGCTTGATCTGGATGTAGACGTCGTCGACGGTCGTGTCGGGTGTGCGGATGGTCTGAAAGAGGAGCGGCTCCAACCAGACGCGAGTGTAAATGCCGCGGATGTCGAGGCGAACCCGCTCCTGATCGATCTCCACCAAGGTCGCGCGCGCGCCGCCGGCAATGGTGCCGCTGACACCCTCAATTCGTACGCCGGCCTTGCCGAACCGCTGCGGCAGATGGCGCACGACGAATTGCAGGCCGCTCTGCGTGTAGACGACGGCATAGAGCGCCGCGCAGGGCAGGCCGATCGCGATCAGAACGAACACTGCGGTGGCGAGCAGCAGAAAGCGACGCATGGCGGCTACCGCGCGCTCACAGCTTCGGCGAGAAGTTGATGTAGAGCCGGGGACTTCCCGGTTGCGACAGCGGCTGTCCGATGTCGATGCCGAGCGTCAGGACCGGCAGACGGAACAGCAGCCCGATGCCGGCCCCGTACTGCAGGAACGGCTCCCTGATCTGCACGATCTGCTGCTCATTGTTGTAGACATTCTGCTCCTGCGAGCCGAAGTGATTGAAAGCATTGCCATAGTCGAAGAAGAATGCGACGCCGAAGTTCCTCGGCAGGTCACGATCGAACTCCACCGTCCCGGTGATCACGTCTTTGCCGCCGGCCTGCGCCTCGGCGCAGATCTGACTGCCCGACAGGCAGTACTTCTGCGTCGGTGACAGCCCGTCGTATTCGAAGCCGCGCACGCTTCCCTCGCCGCCCGCGTAGAAGCGCATCGCCGGGGGCATCTCGCCGAAGTGCGAGGCGGCGGTGGCGCCGAACTCGTCACGCAGCAGCAGGTGCCACTTCGGGGTCAGTTGGAACACCCGCTCGAGCTCGATGTGGAGCTGCACGAAGTTCGCTCTCGAGCCGAAGGCGCCCTGCGAGCCGCGGACTTCCGCGAAGAAGCCGTGCTGGAACATGGGCTCGCCGAGATAGCCCTTGGGCACGGAGGCGAAGTCGACACCCGGCACCAGCATGTCGTTGGTCGGGATGCCGATCGTGACGTTGGCGTTGCATTTAGTGCCCGTCACCCCGTCCGCGATGCACTCTTTGTTGGCGGGGTCCACGGTCCCGGGCCAGGAGGTGTCGACGGTGCCGGTGCTCTGCACCCCATTCACGAACCACACCGTCTGCCAGTTGCCCATGACTCTCGTGATGCTGGGTCCGAGCGACATCGTGCGTGCGTCGACGTCGGCGAGCTGTTGCTGCACCACGGTACCGGAGAGGGTCAGGTTTTCCACGGCCGGATCGCCGAGCGGAATCACGTAGCGGCTCTGCAGGCTGTACTTGGTGACCTGCGCGGCTTCCAGGTCGACGCTCATCTTGTGACCGTAGGAGTTGACCCTGCGGTCCTCCCAGCTGAGGATGCCGCGTGCTCCGGTGTCATTCTCGTATCCCGCCGCGACGGAGTAGACGTTAGGCCGGTTGGGATCGCCACGGATGCCGATCGGAACCGTGTGCGCAGTGTGGTCCGGATCGCCCGGCAACACCTCGAGGTTGGTGAAGTACTGCGAGTCATCGAGCGCGAACTGAGTGCGCAGGACCTCCGTCAGGTCGAACGGCTCGCCTTGCCGGTAACGCAGATATTTGCGTACCAACTTCTCGTTCACGGCGTGCTGCACGATCGTCGTGCTGCCAAAGCTGTAGCGCACACCCGTCTCAAGCTCCAGGGCGATGCTCGCGGTATGCGCTGCCGGGTTGACCAGCAGCTGGTGACGGGTCAGGTTCGCATCGAGGTAGCCGTAGGTCGCCGCGGTCCGCAACAGATCGCCCCTGACACTGTCGTACTGCGCCTGATCGAGCCGCTGACCGGTGTGGAACGGCAGCTTGTCGGCGATGCGCTCGAACAGCGGGCTGGTGGCTCCGGGGCCGACGACCTGCACGTCCACGTGCTCCAGGATCACCGGCGGCCCGGCATGGATGGTGATCGCGACCTTCCAGCTGCCCGGGCCGGAGGCCGTCACACTCGAGCTCACCGTCGGCTGGAAGTAGCCAAACGGCCGCAGAGCCGAGCGCACCTCCGGGCCGATCCGGCTCTGCAGTCGCTCGGCGGTGTCAGAGGTCAGGTTTTTGGTCCGCTGGTAGCGGGCGAAGCTCAAGTAGGCCAGCACGTTGCTGCGCAGCGGGGCAGCCACACCCTTGACGCTGATGGCCACATCCGCCCACGCCAGGGGACAGGCGAAGAGCAATAGCAAAACGCCCGCGGCTCGCCTGCGCGACCGAGCCTCGTGTGAGGAATTGCACTGCGCCATTGATGCGTGCGATGAACCCGGGCGGAAGAAACAACGAATTGTAACGTGACCCCCGCGGCGTGCCGGGGTTCCTTGCAGCCCTGGGCCGCTTGCTTACTTTTGAACGTTGCACCCCTTGGGGCGCTTACGCAGTGGCCCTCGGAGCAGGCCATTCTCCGGGGCCCAAGCGGTACTCGCTCCGGCCGCTGCTGGCGCCGCTCGGGTCGAAGCGGCGCTCGCTCAGGTAACAGGCGCCGGAGGGCTCGATGGCCACGAGGGTGGTGCTGCGCGTACCGTAGGTCTGGTGCAGCACGAAGGGTGAGGACAGGGTCCGCTCCCATTGCGCCGAGACGCCGCTCATCAGGCCTTCCTCCGCGGTGGCAGGCGCGCGATCCGCGAGCAGAGTGAAGAGCTTGCCGTCCTCGATGCTGCCGCCGCCGTGCAGCCAGTCCTCGAAACCCTGCCGCACCCGGCGAAGTTTTGGCCAGGGAGTGTCGAGCCGCTCGTTCGACAGCCCGTGGATGCCCGGCGACAGCGCGCGCGCGAAGGGTACGCAACGATTCGAGCCGTACCAAAGGGATTCGCCGTCGGCGAGCAGCAGGTTGAATCCGCCGTAACTCCCGGCCTCGTGCTCCAGTCCGGCGAGATAGTCGCCGGGGCTCCTCGCCGCGGCGAGATAGCGCGGAATCAGGCCGCCACGCGAGGGCGCGTGCACGGGCGCCCGCACCATATCGCGGAAATTGGTGACGATGGCGAAGCGGCGGCGGCGGTCGATCCCCGCCCAGGTGCCGCCCGCGCGCAGATCTCTTCCCGCCAGAATCTCTGCCGGAGCGGGCCAGGGGGCGAGCGGCGCACTGGCCCGGTCGTGGTATTCGTCACGGTTGGCGGCGACGACCAGCCGGTAACGTGGGTGCGCGTTCCACGCCAGGACGAGCAGGCACATGTCCGGTCCCTTACTTTCCGTCCAGCCACGTGGCGATCAGACGATAGGAGATCGAGTATGCGGTCGGCAGCAGTGCGACACCGCCGGCACGGATCTCCTCGCGCGAGAACCAGCGCGCATCCTCCAGCTCGGCGGTGCAGCGCGGGGCGTTGCTCGCGTGCGCCCAGGCGCGAAAGCCCAGCATGATCGAGCTGGGGAAGGGCCAGGGCTGGGAGGAGTCGTAGCGCGCGCCGGTCACCGGCACGCAGGTTTCCTCCATGACCTCCCGGGCGACGGCATCCTCCAGACTCTCGCCCGGCTCCACGAAACCGGCGATGGTCGAGTACCGTCCCGCCGGCCAGGCCGCCTGCCGGCCGAGAAGCGCCCGCTCACCATCGGTGACCAGGACGATGATGGCGGGATCGATCCGCGGAAAGAACTCCTGCGCGCAGCCTTCTCTGGAGCAGCGCATGCAGTGTCCCGCGCGCTGCGGAACCGTCGGCGCGCCGCACGCACCGCAGTACCGCTGGCGCGCGCGCCAGATCGAGAGCGCCCGCGCGTAGGCGAGGAGACCGGCCTCATCGCCGGCAATGATCGGTGAGAGCGGACGCAGCTCCTCGAAGGAGGCGTTCGGCGGCAATTCCGCGGCTGCCTGATCCCCGACCTCCACCAGGACACAGCGGCGCTGCCGGAACCAGCCGAGAAGCACGAGTCGACGCTCGTCGGCGGATGCGAGGCGCGTGGCTGCCGCGCCCTCGAGGAAGGCGACGCGCGGCTCCGGCTTGGTGTAGACCAGGTGCCGCGTGCCGCTGGCCAGAAGGTACAGAGTGCGCGGATCCTCGCGCGCCGCTCGCGCCCAATCGGCCGCCTCGCGCTCTTCCGCGCGGCGGTCGATATAGGGACCTGCAAAGAAGTTCGGCTGTCCGGAGTCCATGAGCGGCATTGTATTCTGTCGACGCCTGCGCGCCGGCCGCAGCCTTGACTTCTTCGTTTACACGTGTAATCTACGTTTGTCTACGCTTGTAAACGAAAGGCGGCGTGCGATGCGATCGTTCGAGCTCGTGGTTGCGGGTGCGCTCGGCGGCGCGCTACTCATCACCTCATCCTGCATGCCGGCAAGAGCCGCGGCAGGCGCGCAGCAGACTGGCCCGCGGGTGAAGGACGGCTCGCATGACTTCGATTTTTTCTTCGGCAGCTGGGTTCTGCACAACCGGCGTCTGCATTCACCGGTTCTCAGCTCCAATGAGTGGGCACAGTTCGACGCCACCGATGTGGCCCGGCCGCTGCCCGGCGGACTGGGCAATGAGGACATCTATCAAGCGAACTACCCGAAGAAGGGCTTCGTCGGCCTGACGGTGCGGCTCTATGGCCGCGCGACCGGTCTCTGGAGGATTTATTGGATCGACAACCAGAATTCACATGGCGATGTGGGCGAGCCGAACGTCGGCAGGTGGCACGGCAATGTCGGAATATTCGATGAGCATCTGATGGTTCAAGGCAAGCCGGCCATCGATCGCTACACCTGGACGAGGTTCGGCAGCGGCTCGAAGATCACGGCACATTTCGCGGAGTCGCTTTCCATCGACGGCGGCAAGACGTGGAAGGTGGTATACGCCAACGACATCGTCCGCGGCCCACCGATGGCCGCCGCCGCCGGGAGCGCCGCCGACCAAGGCCCGATCGCCGTCGCCGGGGTGCGCGACGGCTCGCACGATTTCGACTTCGAGTACGGCAAGTGGAGAATGCCGAATCACAGGCTCGTCACGCGTCTCGCAGGCTCTCACGACTGGGCGGACTTCGTCAGTTGCGATGAGGGCGAGCCGCTCCCCGGGATCGGCGACCAGGATGTCTACCGCACCGGCTACTGGCCGGGTTTCGTCGGCATGACCGTCCGCACCTATGATCCGCAGAGCGGCCTCTGGCGGCTCTACTGGTTCGACAACCGGTTTTCCAACGGTGTCATGGAGCCGCCCGTCGCGGGCAAATTTCACGGCAACGTGGGTGTCTTCGACGGCAAAGATACGTACAACGGCAAGCCCGTCATCGTGCGCTTCGTCTGGACCGTCAATCCCAAGGGCTCGAAGGTGGTGGCGAAATGGCGCCAGGCGTTCTCGCCCGACGGCGGCAAGACCTGGGAAGTCAACTGGAGGAATGAGCTCATCCCTGACGGCCAGTGCAGGCCCACGATCCCGAAGGCATGAGCGCACGCGGCCGTCGCCGGCTTGACACTATCGTTTACAGGCGTAGTCTTCCCGTCCGCTCATGAATGCATCCGAATCCATCAGCGAGGCGGAGTCCGCCGTCCTCGCGGTCCTGTGGGAGAAGGGGACGGCCACGGCAGAGAATGTCGTGGCGGCGCTCGCCAAGCAGCGTGACTGGCAGGAGTCGACCGTCAAGACTCTGCTTGGCCGCCTGCTCAAGAAGGGCGCCGTACGTGCCGAGAAGGATGGGCGCCGCTTCATCTACTCGCCCATTCTGGCGCGCGACGAGTGGCTCTCGCACGAGAGCGAAAGCCTGCTGAATCGCCTCTACGGCGGCCGGCTGGCGCCACTGGTCGCGCACTTCAGCCGCCATCGCAAGCTCTCGAAGCGGGACGTGGGCGAGCTCAAGCGGCTGATCGCCGGGCTCGAGGATGAATAGCGCCGCATTGCAATACCTGGCGATCCTGAGCGGCGTGACGACCGTCGTCGTCTCGTTCGTCGCCCTGGCGCGTGTGCCACTGCGAGGCAGGCTGGGAGCTCGTGCCGTGTATGGGCTCTGGCTGGCCGTGCCGGCCAGTGCGCTCGCCCTTGCGTTGCCGCGAGTCGCTCAGCCCGATGGTGGCGCGGCGATGCTCGCACCGGATGTGTTCGCCTGGGTGTGGGCGAGAGTCGATGCCCTGCTCGCGGCGATTCATGTTTCCGATCGACTGGGCGCGCTGGCGTCGGCCCTCTGGGCCGCGGGCGCCTGCGCCACTCTGGCGGTCATGGTCCTGAGACAACGCTCATTCGCCCGCTCGCTCGGTACCCTCGTAGCATTGCCCGACGGTACCTGGCGCAGCCGCGCCGTGACGGAGCCCATGCTGATCGGCGCGTTGCGGCCCCGCGTGTTGGTGCCGCTCGACTTCGAGCAGTGCTACAACCCGGAAGAGCGTGAATTCGTCCTGGCGCACGAACGGGCCCATATGCGTCGGGGCGACACACTGGTCAACGCTTTCGGTGCGGCGTGGCTGTGTGTGTTCTGGTTCAACCCCGTGATGTTCTGGGCCATGCGCCTGCTGCATTTCGATCAGGATCTCGCATGCGATGCCGCGGTGCTCGCGGCGGCGGGAAACGGGCGCCGCGGCCGCTACGCCGAAGCGCTGCTCAAGGCGCAACTGGCGGGCGAGGCCGGATTACAGCCGCCGCTCGCGTGTCATTGGCATTCCGTACACCCGCTGCGCCGGCGTATCGCGGAGCTGCGACGACCCGTCGCGGGCCGCATGCGCCACGGGATCGGGATCCTCTGCATTGCGACACTCGTCGCCTCGGTGAGCCTTACCGCGCGCGCTGTACAACCCACCTTCCACAGAGCGCCACCTGCTGCCACGAATGCTCGGCCCGCTTCCGGCGCGCATGCGTCCGGCAAGGTCTGTCCGCTCAGCCGGCGTCGTGCGCTCGCCCGCATCCGGGCGCGAAACACAACCCGTCTTTAGACGGGCATGTCATCAGTGATCGAGCACCTGGGTCCGTGACTTCTTGTAATTCGTTCTTCAAGAGAACGGATTGCTCCGAAGATCAGGAGTCCATCGGAACGAGTTCAATTTTCGCCGAATGTCCGTGCGCCCGCGCAAGCTTGTCGTCGCACGTTAGCATCGGCGCAGCAAGTGCCTCCGCAAGCGCAATGTAGGCTGCATCGTACGCAGAAAGTGACGTACGCAAGCTCCATATCCGCCCGAGCAACGGATGGTGCGAATGGCGCTCAATAACCAGCCCAGCGAAATCGCCCAGGGCGAGAGCGCCCCTCGCTGGCGTCAGTTCTTTCGCGTGCACCAGCCGTCGGAAAACCTGCGCCACCTCGACATCGATAAGATACGGCGCGTGAATACGCTCAGCCGGGTGCAGCGCCCGGGCAGCCACCCGCTCTGCCCTGGGTGTCTGGAGCACCAGCTCCACGGCTGCTGAGGCATCGAGCACAATCAACCGGAATCGCGCTCCTCGCGCAGCACCTGGGTCGGTGAGAGCCTGCCACGATAGGGGTCCCGTTGCCTCAGGCGCTCGCGCATCTCCTCCGGAGTGGGCTGCTCCGCAATCTTGCGCACTTCGCGCACCAGGAAATCCGAAAGCGAAAGGCCGGCCATAGCCGCACGCGCCTTCAGCTGCCGGTGCAGAGCATCCGGAACATGTCGCAACTGAATCATTTTTGCCATGTGGCGAAGCATACTCGCATGTGTATCACATGTCACTAGGACAAGCCTTTCATTATCACATCGCCGTGGAGAGCCAACCGAGGCGAAGCTCGGCCCATGATGCGTCGGGACGGGCTTGGACAAATCACCGTCAAACGCAACCGTGCTGCTCTTTTCCTATCGAACATTGCAGGATCGTAGTTGCGTGAGATCACTCATAAAGTGGAAGATGCCTCCACGCGAATGGGCGGCAGCCAAACCCCAGTTCGCTGTGGTGTTCGGCGATCGGTTCGAGGTTAACCGTTAATGAAAGCTGTTGCTGTTTTCATTCTACTGCTTGTCTCGCCGCTCTCTATTGTAGTCGCTGCTGAGCCGACCGAATCGGCCAAGCCGTTCGTGTTGGGCGCGAGACTTGATCATGTCGGCGTGGCGGTCCGCGACCTTGATCGCGCCCGCGCGGATTACGAAACCCTTGGTTTCCAGGTTCTGGCAGCGGGCCATTTTCCGGGGGGCGCCTCGAACGCCATCATCGGCCTCGAAGATCATTTCTATCTCGAACTCATCACGGCCCCGGATGACGCGAAGGGTGAGGATGCCACCATCACCCAGTTCGCCAAAGCGCACGAAGGGGCTATGTATTTCGGCCTGAGCGTTTCGTCTGCAAAAGATACCGCCGAGGGTTTGAAGGCGCGCAATTTCAATGTCGAGGGCCCCACGCCTGGCAGCGTCATGAGCGAGCGCGACACCACGCCGCCACCACCACAATGGTACAGCGTCGATCCGGCGGACAAACCTGCGGTGGGCAAGCGCGCCATCGCGCTTCCGATGTTCTTCATCGAGTATTTGCCTGCGCCGAATGACCACCGAAAGCCCTCAGATAGATCCCGTCAGTCCAACGGCGTCGTTGGGGTGCGTGCGATCTGGGTCGGCGTGCACGACCTGATCGGAGCGCTCGCGGCCATGTCCGAGCAAGGCTTTGGTGCCCCTGGACGCTCCGTCTCGTTCGACCGCTT
>JBOIAB010000094.1:0-6330 GCA_050738635.1 Steroidobacteraceae bacterium | reverse complement strand
CATGATCTCCTCCGTGAGCTGCTGCCCGCCGAAGGCGAAATCCCGCGTGTACACGACCTTGAGGTTGCGCAATACGCTGAAAGTGGTGCTGGTGGCGCCGAAGTCGACCACCGCAATGGAACGGTCGATGCCGCCATCGGGCATCTGGTGCGTCATCAGCTTGCAGGCGTTCTCGAGCGCAAAGGCTTCCACGTCGACGATCTTGGCGGTAAGCCCCGCGGCATTGATCGCCGCCTGGCGCTGCTCGACGTTTTCCGTGCGGGTGGCGACCAGCAGCACGTCGTTGTTGTCGGTTTCCTTCTCCGAAGGTCCCAACACCTCGAAATCGTAGCTGACCTCATCCATGGGGAAGGGGATGTACTGGTCGGCCTGCATTTCCACCTGCGCCTCGAGGTCGTTGGCGCGTAGCGCCCGCGGCATCTGGATGACCTTGGTGATGGCGGCATCGCCGCTAATGGCCACGGCTACCTCGGTGCTCTTCGCCCCGGAGCGCTTGACCGCGCGGCGGACGGCCTCTCCCACGGCCTCGGCATCGACGATGGCCTTCTCGTTGATGGCATTCTGGGGCGTAGGCTCGGCTGCATAGGCCTCGACCCGGTACTGGCCCCCTGACATGGTAAGCTCGATCAGCTTGACCGAGGATGTGGTTATGTCAAGTCCCAGGACGGGCCGGTGCTTGCGCTGAAGGAGGAACATTTTTATTTCCTTTTCAGGTATTTACGCCTGAAAACGACGACCCCGCGTGAAAGCCCGACGCACTATATATCAGCGCTAAGTTAAATTGAACGTGAGCGTGCTCACGGAAACGGCGGATCGCCTCCGGGAAGCCCCGCAGCCAGGCATGCAAAGTGCCCACCCCATCACAGCGGGCAAAGGGCCGCTCCCTTTGCTCGCGGCAAATGTGTAGGGTCTCGCTAAAAGCGCCGCAGGCGGCTTTTAGCCGATGAAGGAGGAGAACGGAAATTGGTGTCTGTGCCGTACCCAAGCAATCTGGAGACGCGCCTTCGGAGGGACGGCTGTGCGCGAAGCGAGGAACGGTCTCGAAACCAGACCGGCAACCCCGCTGTCATAGGCACAGATGTCCCGTAGACCGGAGGCTTTGCGTCCCCACCTTTCGGTGAGTTTGCCCTGAAACGGGCGCTACTATGCATAGCCCCCGCGGCGAGCGCAAGCAGAGAGAGCAGTTTTCTGTGAAGTGGAAACAGGTTCGATTTCCGGCGGCCGTCCTGGGTGGTGTGATGTTGATCACACTTTTCGGGCTGTACGTCTACGCCTGCAGCTACGTCTATCTGCAGCCGTCACTTCCGACCCCTGCGCAGATGCGCAACGTGGAGTTGCAAGTTCCGCTGCGCATCTACACGTCAACCGGCGATCTCATCGCGCAGATCGGCGCCCAACAGCGCACGCCGGTCCGCTATGACCAGATTCCCCCGCTGCTGCGCGATGCGTTTCTCGCGGCGGAGGATCACCGTTTCTTCCAGGAAAGCGGCATCAGCCTGCTGAGCATCGCCCGCGCGGCGATCGTCGACCTGATCGCGGGCAAGAAGGTCCAGGGCGGCAGCACCATCACCATGCAGGCCGCGCGCAACATGTTCCTGACGCTCGACAAGACCTTCCGCCGCAAGCTGCAGGAAACTTTCGTCACCTATGAGATGGATCATGAGTTCACCAAAGAGGAGATCTTTCAGCTCTATCTCAACAAGATCTTCTTCGGCCAACGCTCCTACGGCGTCGCGGCCGCGGCGCAGACCTACTTCGGCAAGAGCCTCGATCAGCTGACGGTGGCCGAAGCCGCCACGCTGGCGGGAATTCCGCAGGCGCCCTCGCTCTACAATCCGATCATTCATCCGCACCTCGCTGCGGCGCGTCGCTCCTACGTGCTGCAGAGGATGCTCGATCTGGGCTACATCGACGCCGCGAGCGCGCTAGCGGCAAACCACGCGACCATGGACGCCAGCCTGCACGCGCCGCACGTTGACGTCGACGCGCCCTACATGGCGGAGATGGTGCGTCAGCAGATGGAGAAGTGGTACGGCCCCGCTGCCGAGACCGCCGGCTATCGCGTCTACACTACAGTCGATGGCCGCCTCCAGGCCCTTGCCAACCGCGCCGTGCAGCTCGGGCTGATCGAATATGACCGGCAGCAGGGTTGGCGTGGCCCGATCGGCCGCACGGTGCTTGCCGCGAGCGCCACGCCGGCGCAGCTCGAGCAGCTGGTGGACGAGTACACACCGCTCGGCATGCTCTCACCCGCAGTCGTGGTGAAAGTCGGGACCCAGGACGCGCAGGTCTACGTCAGATCGCGCGGCTTTGCCGACATTGACTGGAACGGACTCTCCTGGGGACGCAAGGCGCTCGGCGAGGACGCGTTGGGTCCCAACCCAAAGACTGCGTCGGACGTCATCGCGCGAGGTGACGTCGTGTACGTCGTCGCAGACAAACTGGGTCATGCGCAACTCGCGCAGGTCCCGCAGGCGCAGAGCGCATTCGTGGCGCTCGATCCCAACGACGGTGCGATCGCCGCCCTGGTCGGCGGCTTCGATTACTTTTCCAACAAGTTCGATCGCGCGATCCAGGCGGAAAGGCTGCCGGGCTCCGGATTCAAGCCATTCTTCTACTCTGCGGCGCTCGATGACGGCTACACGCCCGCGAGCACGCTCCTCAATGCGCCGGTCGTGACGGGAGGACAGGGTCTGGAAGCCACCTGGCGGCCGGAGAACGACACCCGCTCATTCAGCGGGCCCGTCCGTCTGCGCGTGGCGCTCGCGCACTCGCTCAACCTGGTCTCGATCCGCCTGCTGCGCGACATCGGGCTGCCGTATGTCAGCCAATATGTCGGCCGCTTCGGCTTCGACCCGAAGACCCTGCCGCAGAACCTGACTCTGGCGCTCGGCACGTTGCGCGCGACACCGCTGCAGATGGCGACGGCGTACTCGGTTTTCGCCAACGGCGGCTTCAAGGTCGATCCCTACTACCTCGACCGGGTCGAGGACTCCTCAGGCAAAGTGGTGTGGCAGGCCCGGCCGCGCATCGCCTGCGCGCTGTGCGCCAACCCGGCTACGCTCAGTGACCTGAAGCCCGCGCCGACAGCGGCGGCGCTGCTGGCCGAGGGCGATGCGCTGCGGGGTGGTGTTGGCCCGCTGCCGCCGGACCGGCTGGCGCCGCAGGTCATCAGCTCGCAGAACGACTATCTGATGACCTCCATGATGAAGGACGTCATCAGATATGGCACCGCGGTGAAGGCGCTCGCGCTGAACCGCGACGACATCGCCGGCAAGACCGGCACCAGCAACGACTACCGCGATGCGTGGTTCAACGGCTACACGCCGCAGCTCGAGGCCACTGTCTGGGTAGGTTATGACGACGACCGGCCGCTGGGCGCGGGCGACGAAGGCGCGCATACGGCGCTGCCCATCTGGATCCACTTCATGCGTTACGCCCTGCAGGGCGTGCCGCAGTGGCAGCGCCCGACACCTACCGGCATCGTGACATTGCGCGTCTCGGCTCAGACCGGCGCGTTGGTGAGCGATGAGAGCCCGGATGGGATCACCGAAGTATTCATGGCCAACCATCTGCCAACCGCGGCCCCCGGGGCGAATCCCGCGGCGCCGGGGACGCAGACCCAATCCAGCGCCGATTCGATATTCTGAGCGACATGGCGAGACGACACCCGACACCGCGCGGGGACAATCTGCGGCGGGCGCTGGCGCAGGAAGCGGCGCGCATCATGGCGGAGCACGGCATCCGCGATTTCTTCGTTGCCAAGCGCAAGGCGGCGGAGAGGCTTGGTGTTGACGACGGGATCGCCGGGCTGCCGAAGAATACGGAGATCGAGACGGCGCTGGCGGAGTACCAGCGCCTCTTCGGCCGCGAGTCGCACGAGGAATCATTGCACGCCCAGCGGCGGGCCGCCCTGACCGCCATGCAGCAGTTACGCGAGTTCGAGCCGCGCCTGGTCGGCCCGGTGCTGAGCGGCACCGCGACGGAATACGCCGAAGTGCAGCTCCACCTGTTCGCCGATCGCGCCGAATCGGTCGCGCTCAAGCTCATCGACCGCGGCATCGCCCACGAGGTGACGGAGCGGCGGGTGCGGATGAGCCCGGAACGGGTGCTCGCCTATCCGGGATTGCGCTTCGAGGTCGAGGATCAGACGTTCGAAGTGACCGTGTTCCCCACGGATGGCATCCGCCAGGCGCCGGTCAGCCCGGTCGACGGCCGGCCGATGAAGCGCGCCAATACGGTAGAGGTCGAGGCCCTGCTCGAAGAGTAGCGGCGACTGCCTTTACTTGCTGGCGCCGGCGACGCCGTACTTCTTGCGGAACTTGTCCACGCGCCCTGCGGTGTCGACGATCTTCTGCTTGCCCGTATAGAAGGGATGGCAGCTCGAGCACACTTCCACCTGCAGGTCGTGTCCGAGCGTCGAGCTCGTCTTGAACGAATTGCCGCAAGTGCAGGTGACCGTGATCTCTTTATACGCGGGATGGATATCGGTTTTCATGGCAGACTTCCGGCGTGTGGCTGTCCGTCCCTAGGTGGGGTCGGTCGGCGTCGATTCAAAGGGCCGGCGAGTGTAGCCGCCGATCCCGGCGACGACAAGCGTTTCACAGACCGCCGTCTCGCTCAGGACTATGACGCTGCCCGGGGACGGGAGCGACTGCCCAGCTCGAGGTCCCCTTATCCACAGAAGCTGTGGATAACTCTGTGAGTGACCGTCCCGCCAAGGGTAAAATTTCCCGGCTATATTGCATATTTATTGCAATGGCTAATAAATGACCAGCTATTTTTGTCTTGTTTTATCAATAGCTTGCGCGCACATCATTGACCTACATGGACGGTTTGACCGCTAATTTGCTCATTTTACGTTACCCCCTCCCACCCCTGTGAATAAACCCCGTTCCGACAGCGCTGGCGCAAGCTGCGGAGCGGTTGACAATTCCGATTGACCAGCGGTTCTCGGGATTTCCGTCACAAAACGTAACAGCACGTCGTTGAGGAAGCGCAGCCCCCGCGGGCTTGCCCGATAGCACGTCCCCGCGGCGACGATCAAGCCCTCGCCCACCAGAGCGGCCATCGTCGCGGCAACGGACTCCCACTGCAGCCCCGTCCTGCCGGTGAACGTAGCGACCTCGAATCCCGCCACCAACCGCAGCGCGTTCAGCATGAATTCGAACGGCAGCTCAGGGGCGGGCACCGCCGTGCGCGTGAATGTCCCACGTCCCACGGATGAAAGGTACCGGCGCGGCTCGCGCAGCTGGGTGGTGCGCACCACCTGGCCGGCGGCCGGCAGGGTCAGCTTGCCGTGGGCCCCGGCGCCGATTCCCAGATAGTCGCCAAAAGACCAGTAGTTGAGATTGTGCCGGCACTGCCGGCCGGCGGCGGCGTAGCCGGAGATCTCGTACTGCGCCTGCCCCGCCCGTTCGAGGCAATCGCGGCAGGCGTCCAGCATCGCGTCCACCACATCGTCATCCGGCAGGGTCGGCGGCTGGCCGGCGAAGACCGTACCGGCTTCGATCGTGAGCTGATAATGGGAGAGGTGGCTGGGACGAAGCGACAGGGCCTGCTCGACGTCACGCAACGCCGCGCCAACGTCCTGGCCGGGCAGGCCATACATCAGGTCGATGTTGAAATTGACCAGGCCGGCGGCATGCAGCTCGGCGGCGGCGCGCCGTGTCTCGTCCGCGCAGTGAATGCGCCCCAGCGCGGCCAGGCATGCATCATCGAATGACTGCGCACCCAGCGAGACCCGATTGACGCCCGCGGCGCGGTATTCGGCGAACCGGCCGCGCTCGATCGTGCCGGGATTCGCCTCCAGGGTCACCTCGAGGTCGGCTGCGAGCCTGAGATGCCGTCGCGCGGACTCCAGCAGCAACGCCACGGCGTGCGGAGAAAAGAGGCTCGGCGTGCCGCCGCCGAGAAAAATGCTGCTGACCTCGCGGTCGGACACCTCAGGCGCCTGCGCCTCGAGATCGCGCTGCAGCGCGGCGAGGTAGCCCCGCTCGTCGAGCTCCCCATGCAGGGTGTGCGAGTTGAAATCGCAGTACGGGCACTTGCGTACGCACCAGGGAAAGTGCGCGTAGAGCGCGAGCGGTGGAGTTTCGAGCACGGCGATACTGCAATTCGACAGTTCGGCGTCGCCGGGGTTCCGGCGGCGCGCGAGTGAATGTTAAGACGCGTTAATCTTACCCGCCGGTAGGCTCGTGTGGCGCAATTGCGTCTTGATTCGGAGCGCGGACCGTGTAACCCTTCTTCTTCTCCCCCCGCTGGCGCCGACGGCCCTTAACGCAAAGCGTCCACCGAATGACAGAGAAGACATTCGAGCTCGTCGATCGA
>JBOIAB010000093.1:0-2250 GCA_050738635.1 Steroidobacteraceae bacterium | reverse complement strand
GATTGCGCACCTCCTTGAGCCCCGCCTCGGTCATGGCGAAGAATCCGAGCTCGTTGACCGCGCCGACGCGGTTCTTGGTGGCGCGCACGATCCGAAAGCGGCTGCCGGCCTCGCTTTCGAAGTAAAGGACGGTGTCGACCAGGTGCTCGAGTACCCGGGGGCCGGCGATAGCGCCCTCCTTCGTGACATGACCTATGAGGATG
The DNA here is from genome assembly GCA_050738635.1 of Steroidobacteraceae bacterium. Taxonomy (GTDB): domain Bacteria; phylum Pseudomonadota; class Gammaproteobacteria; order Steroidobacterales; family Steroidobacteraceae; genus 13-2-20CM-66-19. The sequence continues at coordinate 2,047 of JBOIAB010000093.1, read as the reverse complement.
ACCGCCGTGGCGGTGGTCTTGGCGAAGCGCACCAGCTCCGCCGTGCATTCCCGGAGCTGCGAGACGGCGCCCGCACTCGCGGCGACGGTCGCCGATTGCACCGTTTGGATCGAGTCTACGACGAGCAGCGCCGCCTTCCGCGCCGCGGTGTGATCGAGAATGGACTGCAGGTCCGTTTCGGCAAGCGCTTCGAGAGTGGTCGCCGCAATGCCGAGGCGGCGGGCGCGCAGCCCCACCTGGGAGACCGACTCCTCACCGCTCGCGTACACCACGCCGCCGCGCCCGGCCGCCACGTGCGCCGCCACCTGCAGCAGCAGGGTCGACTTACCTATGCCGGGATCACCCCCCAAAAGAGTGACCGAGCCCGGGACCAGGCCACCTCCGAGTACCCGGTCGAGCTCGCCCTGCCCGCTCGGCAAGCGCTCCAGGTCGAGGTCCCTGCTGGCGGCAAGGGACACGGGTGCCGCAGGCGGGCTAGCGCCGGATACAGCCACCCCCGAACCGCCCTTGGCCCCGGCCGGCCGGCGCACGGCCCGCTGCTCGAGGGAGTTCCACTCGCCGCAGGCCGGGCACTGGCCCTGCCATTTCAGGGTCTCGGCGCCACAGGCGCTACAAATGAATACGGATATCGGACGCGGCATCGATACGCTTCACGAAACAGTTGAGCCCGGTTGAGCTACGATGCGCGCCCGGGGGAGAGCCGGATGACCGGTTTGTGACCAGGCACTCGGACTCAACCGACGGCAATGCTAGCTTATGCCCGCTCCAGTCGGGGACGGGATAGTGATGCGCGTCACAATTATTAGAGAGCCGAAAGCGGCGGCATGAGCTTAAAAAGCAAGCTGCTCGTCGTTGGGCAGACCGATACCGGTAAGGTTCGCGAGCACAACGAGGACACCATCGCCGTAGACCCGGACATCGGCCTGCTGGTGCTCGCCGACGGTATGGGCGGCTACAACGCGGGCGAGGTGGCGAGTGGCATTGCGGTGAAGACGATCGCGAGCCTGGTGCGCGAGCAGGTGGAGCGGGAGGACATGAGCGTGCATGATCGCAGCTCGAGTCTCTCCCGCCCGACCATCATCCTGCGCGACGCCATTCACCGGGCAAACAAGATCATCTACCAGACCGCCCGCAGCCAGCCGCAGTGCGAGGGAATGGGTACGACGGTGGTGGCGGCGCTGTTCTTCGACAACAAGGTGACCATCGCACACGTAGGCGACTCGCGTATGTACCGACAGCGGAATGACAAATTCGAGCAGGTCACCATGGACCACTCGCTCCTGCAGGAGCTGGTCGATCGCGGCTTCTATTCCGCCGAGGAGGCGCAGCGGGCGGCGAACAAGAACTACGTCACCCGCGCCCTCGGCGTTGAGCCGAGCGTCGAAGTGGAAATCCAGGAGGTCCCGGTGCAGAAGGGCGAGGTCTACATGCTCTGCTCCGACGGCCTCTCGGACATGGTCGAGGACGAAGATATCCATTTAACCATAAGCACCTTTGGTGCTAATCTCGACAACGTTGCGAAGCAGCTGATTCAACTGGCGAACGACAACGGGGGCCGCGACAATATTTCCGTGGTGATGGCGCACGTGCTCGACCCATTCCCGGCCCGCACGCGCATCTTCGACAAGATTCTGGGATGGTTCGGCTGACACGGCGAGGCGAATGACATGGCAAGGTTGGTCTTGAGCCTGGACAGCCAGGTGATGGCGGAATACAACATGAACAAGGAGCGCTACACCATCGGCCGGCTGCCGGACAACGACATCCGCATCGACAACGCGGCGGTGAGCGGGCACCACTCGCTCATCATCAACATCCTCAACGACTCGTTCCTCGAGGACTTGAACAGCACCAACGGCACGTACGTCAACGGCAAGCTGATCAAGAAACACGCAATGCAGCACGGCGACGTCATCACCGTCGGCCACCACCAGCTGCGCTTCGTCGAGGACGACGAGCAGCAGGACGAGTTCGAGAAGACGATGGTCATCCAGCCCTCGGCCCGTCCGGTCGAGAAGCTGCGCACCGTCGTCGGCCAGTCACAGGT
>JBOIAB010000092.1:0-25788 GCA_050738635.1 Steroidobacteraceae bacterium | reverse complement strand
CCGGATCGTCGGCTCGCCGAGACGCAGCGGGCGTCAGGCCGCCGCGACTTCGATGCGCCGCGGCTGCAGCTTCGCCTGCTTCGGAATCGTCACCTCGAGCACGCCATGCGTGTGCTTGGCGCTGATGGCATCGAGATTGGCGCTATCCGGGAGGGTGAAGCGCCGCAGGAACTTGCCACTGCGCCGCTCGAGGCGCCGGTAGCCGTCCGACTCTTCCTCGGTGGGCGCACGCCGCTCGCCGCGGATCGTGAGAACGCCTTTCTCGGCAGTGATCTCGATGTCCTTCGGTTCCACGCCGGGAACATCAACCAACACCGCGAAGCGCTCCGACTCCTCGTGGACGTCGACCTGCGGAATCCACCAGGCGCCGTCGGAATCGGCCGTATCGGCAGTGGCGGTGAAGGCCTCATCGAAATGCCGATGCAGGCGGTTGACGAGCGACCAGGGCTCGTAGCGGAGAATAGTCATGTTGGAAACCTCCAGTGGTGAATGATGTCAGGCCGGTTGGCCGCAAGATGTCGTTGCAGGCGATTTGCGGGCGGGCGGGGAAGTTTCAAGAGCGGGTTGCTGCGCGGCGCGGGAAAGTTTGCGTCAGGTGTCGGAGCCCCGGCGTCGCCGGGGCGCTGCGGGCAAGAGAAGCTCGGTGGCAATGAGCCGCTGACGCGCCGGCTTGCGGCTGAGGCTCGATCGCGGCATGTGAGCATGCTGTGCAGAACTTGTGCGCGGCCTGGGGACCACAAGATATTGGGGTTGCCGCTGCCCTTGAAAAAGGACCCGCGCGATAAAATCTTATGGGGGTCTGTCACAGGTCACATTGCTGCAATTTGTTGTTTTATAAAGCAAAAAATTGACCGTCGAAATATGTCCGGTAATCTTGACGCCTGCCAGGGTGCTCATTAGGCTCTGTACCCCGACACAAGATCTTGTGCCCGCCAGGCGGCTCCACCAGATCGCACGGTCGGGGAGGTTCAGGGGGTTCCGGCTGCAAGAGCTGCGCGCGGGTAATCCCGGTCATGCGCTGCTCCGCAACTTCATGCGGGCCGTAATCCCCTGTGATCCGTAGAGCAGGCGTGCTAAAGACAATCGGAGCGCCGCGGACACATGAATACCGTCGTGAAGATCGAGCTGAAGGACATCGACGCCGTTCCTTTCCAGGAAGCGTCACTTGATATCTGGGACAAGAAATACCGCCTCACCGCCAAAGACGGTTCGCCCATCGACAAAACGATGGACGATACGTACAAACGTGTTGCGCGCGCGCTCGCGGATGTCGAGCGTGAAGAGCTCCGCGATCATTGGTACGAGCGCTTCCTTTGGGCCCTGCGTCGCGGCGCAATCCCTGCGGGGCGCGTGACTTCCAACGCGGGTGCCTTGGAGCACAAGCCGGCGACCTCGACCATCAACTGCACGGTTTCAGGAACGATCCGTGACTCGATGGACAACATCCTTAGAAATGTCCACGAGGCGGGACTAACGCTGAAGGCGGGATGCGGTATCGGCTATTGCTTCTCGACGCTTAGACCGCGAGGTGCCTATGTGACTGGGGCGGGTGCCTACACTTCAGGGCCGCTCTCGTTCATGGACATCTTCGACAAGATGTGCTTTACCGTTTCGTCGGCTGGAGGCCGCCGCGGCGCGCAGATGGGCACGTTCGACGTTGGACACCCCGATGCCCTGGAGTTCATCCGCGCCAAGCGCGAGAGCGGGCGCTTGCGGCAATTCAATCTCTCGCTACTCATTACGGACGAGTTCATCCGTGCGGTCCGCGATGATCAGGAGTGGAAGCTTGCATTCCCGATCTCCCGCAAAGAGTACGAGAGTGAGCGCTGGGATCTAAGCGATACGGGCAAATTCCTATGGCGCGAATGGGAAATTCACGATGAGTACGTCGTGAACGACCATGGCCTGGTCGCGTGCAAAATCTATAAGTCGATGCCGGCAAGGCGTATGTGGGATGTCATCATGACGTCGACCTACGATTTCGCCGAGCCTGGGTTCATCCTGATCGACCGGGTCAACGAGATGAACAATAACTGGTGGTGCGAGAATATCCGCGCCACCAATCCGTGTGGAGAACAGGCGCTTCCTCAATTTGGCGCATGCCTCCTGGGTTCGGTGAACCTTACAAAATTCGTCCACCATCCTTTTACCGCGTCGGCTGAGTTCGATTGGACAGAGTACCGTGAAGTCGTGAAAGTCTTCACGCGCATGCTCGATAACGTCGTTGAAGTGAACGGGCTTCCCTTAGAGAAGCAGCGTGAGGAAATCACGCGGAAGCGCCGGCACGGCATGGGCTTCCTGGGTTTGGGAAGCACGATGACGCTACTGCGCATGAAGTACGGTTCGCCAGAAGCAGTGAGGTTCACCGAGGACGTCTCACGGGAAATGGCAGTCGCAGGATGGGAGATGGGCCTCGACCTGGCCCGCGAGAAAGGTCCGGCTCCGATCATGGCCGAGCAGTTCACGGTCACGAAGGAGATGCTGAGAAAGCGGCCGGAAATGAACAACGATGGCTGGAAGGCTGGCGACAAGATTCCAGGCCGTTTGCTGCATGCGAAGTACAGTCGCTACATGCAGCGAGTTGCCGAGGTCGCCCCCAAGCTTGTCGAAGCTCTAGCGGAGACTGGGGCGCGCTTCACCCATCATACCTCTATAGCGCCGACGGGAACGATCTCCCTCTCACTGGCCAACAATGCATCGAACGGAATCGAGCCGTCGTTCGCGCACCACTATTTCCGCAATGTGATCCGGGATGGTAAGAAGACCAAGGAAAAGATCGACGTTTTCTCTTTCGAGCTGCTCGCCTACCGTGAGCTCGTTAATTCGAAAGCCGAGTCCAGCGCTACCGTGGAATCGGAAAAGCTTCCGGACTATTTCATTGCATCCGACGATGTCAGTCCGAAAGAGCATGTGGACGTGCAGGCTGCCTCCCAGAAGTGGGTAGACTCTTCGATCTCCAAGACCGCCAATGTGCCGACAGACTTCCCTTATGAGAAGTTCAAGGACATCTATCTATACGCGCACGAGCGAGGCCTAAAGGGCTGCACGACTTTCCGCTTCAATCCGGAGGCTTTCCAGGGCGTGCTGGTGAAGGAGCAAGATCTAAAGAATACGATCTACAAATTCACGCTCGAAGATGGCAAAGTCGTTGAAGTGCGAGGAGATGAGGAGATCGAGTACGACGGAGAGTTGCATACGGCGGCAAATTTGTTCGACGCGCTACGCGACGGGTACTATGGCCGTTACTGATAGGGAAGCACGAGCTTCGCGCAAGGCGCAGGTGCTTCCAGTGCTTGAGCGACTGTATGGCGAAGGCCGCTCGATTCCTGAGATTGCGGGAATTGCCGGCGTCCCGTCGGCCACGCTTTTCGACTGGCGACGAGAGCTTGAACTGCAGAAGAACCGGCGTTCATCCTATGTAACGGCCGAGCTTCGGGAACGTATGTCGAAAGCGTCGAGCCGGGACCCTGACGGCAGCGCAAAGCTATGGGCGGCGAAGCTCTACGTCGAAAATCTCCTTTCCACGACCGAGATCGCGAAGATTCTTCACGTCACGTCGCCTACAATCTCCGAATGGTTGCGGAAGATGAACGTTCGCGCCCGTACGGAACCTACGCTGCGCCAGCGTGAGAAACTGCGAGAAGCCAATCTCGGTGATAAGCGTTGGAACTGGAAGGGCGGGATAACCCCGGATCGCGTAAGGCTACGAATTTCTCTCGACATGAGGCTGGCACGGGAGTGCTGCTTCGAGCGTGACGATTACGCATGTCGAAGCTGCGGCAAGCGCGGAGGGAAGTTGAATGTCCATCACATCTGGCCGTTCCAGAGATTTCGCGAGTGGCGATTCGAGGTGTGGAACCTCATTACGCTATGCAAGCATTGCCATGATGCTTTCCACAAAGCGGCAGGTGGTGCTGTGCGTGTAGCAATTGGGCCGTTCTTTGCGGAGGAGCGCAAGGCTGGCCAAGTGCGCGAACCAAGTGCGCCTTACGAGCTCTCATTGGCGGCCTGATGACCTGGGTCGCAGCTCACTGAATCTAGGACCGCGTTATGCCCATCAAGATCGAGCGCAAGATCGTCAAGTACCAAGTGCAGAAGCCTGAGGACAAGGCGGCGGCACCAGCTGTGGAAGGTTCGAAGTCTGCAGCGGCGCCCACCGAGGAAGTCGTTCGCGACAAGAACGGTCACATGGCCAAAGTCATCCGGATGCACGAGAAGGTCGAGCGTCCGGAGGTCCTGATCGGCAACACCTATAAGATCAAGACGCCGATCTCCGATCATGCGATGTACGTCACCATCAACGACATCGTGCTCAACGAGGGCACCGAGTACGAGCAGCGCCGGCCGTTCGAGATCTTCATCAACTCGAAGAACCTCGATCACTTCCAGTGGATCGTGGCGCTGACGCGGATCATCTCGGCGGTGTTCCGCAAGGGCGGCGACGTCACCTTCCTGGTCGATGAGCTCAAGGCCGTGTTCGATCCCCGTGGCGGCTACTGGCAGCCGGGGGGCAAGTTCATGCCTTCCATCATCGCCGAGCTGGGCTATGTCATCGAGAAGCACCTGCAGATCATCGGCCTGATCCGCAAGCAGCAGCTCGATGTGCACCAGCAGAAGCTGGTCGACGAGAAGCGGGCGGAATTCGAGGCGCGGGCGAAGCAGGCGGACGCCTTTGCCAAGCCGCACTTCCCGGACGGCGCGCAGCTCTGCGGCAAGTGCAGCACCGCCGCGGTCGTCATGATGGACGGTTGCATGACCTGCCTCAACTGCGGCGACTCGAAGTGCGGCTGACCCGATCAGGTGCCTAGACGAAGCCAGTGTCCGCAACTCTGAGGCAAGCGTTCCGTAGCGACCTCCCCGAACTCTCTCGGGTCCGACACGCTGTCTCCGAGAAGCACTTCCTGGTCAGCATTGCTGAAGATCAGGTCGTCGAGGCTCTCGAGACCACCGGTCGTGGCTGGGTGATCGAGCTCGACGGTGTGATAGTGGCATTCGCGATCGGCAACGCGCTCACCGGCAGCATATGGGCGCTGTTCGTCGACCCGCCGTACCGCGGCAACGGGTATGGACGCCGCCTCTACGATACCGTGGTGGAGTGGCTGTGGTCGCAGGGGCACGACCGTGTCTGGCTCAACGCGCAGCCGGAGACGGCTTCCTGAGCTAGGCCCGCGCTCTGTCGGCGTGCGCCCACTTCTCCCACGCATAAAGCGGCAAACCCGCCAGCAGCAACAGCGTTCCCCAGTACACGGTGTCCTCTCCGGCACCGGCGGTGGCCCACAACGCGAAGGCGAAAGCCAGCGCCGCCAGCGCAATGTTGCGGTTGCGCCCTTTGTCGCCGCGCCCGAGCAGCAACTCGGCCAAAGAGCACAGCATGTAGGGCACCAGGGTAAAGAACGTCGCAATCAGGATGATGATGTTGAAGGTGCTCACCAGGCTGTGGCCATAATTCATGGCGATCAGCGCGGTGCCGATACCGCTGGAGAAGAGCAGGCCCAAAGTCGGCGTACCGCGCGCCGACTCCTTGGCGAACAGTCGCGGAAACAGATTGTCGCGCGCCGCCGCCTGCGGGAACTGGCCCGACATCAGAATCCAGCCGTTGAGCGCGCCGAAGCAGGAGATCACCGCGGCGGCGGCGATGACCTTGCCGGCCCAGCCGCCCCACAGACGTTGCGCCGCGTCGGCGAACGGCGCTCCGGAATGCACCAATGACTCGGCCGGGATGATTCCCATCACCGCCGTGGTGCAGAGGATATAAAAGACGGCCGCGATCACCGTGCCGTACATCGTCGCGCGCGGGATCGTTCGGTCCGGATCCTTGACATGGTCGGCCGGAATCGTGGCGCACTCGAGACCCAGGAAGGCCCACATCGTCAGCGCGGCGCTGGCATCGAGCGCCACCGGCCCTGACACCGTGACTTTGCCGGAGACGAGCGTGTGCGGATTCAGGTAGAAGATTCCCCACACGGCGAACACCAGGAGCGGCGAGATCTTCAGAATCACCGTTACGAGCTGCAGCCGTCCAGCGGCGCGCACGCCCAGGACGTTGACGCCTGTGAGGAGCCAGGTCGCGACGAGCGCCGCCGCCTCACCGGCCCCCCGATTGGCGCCGAGCGATGGTACGAGAGTCTCCAGATAGCTCGCGAAAGCGACAGCGATGCCCGCCACTGCCGCCGCGATGCTTATCCAATACATCCATACGAGCAGAAACCCCGCGAAGTCACCGAAGACCTCACGCGGATAGGCGTAGGGACCGCCGGCCAGCGGCGTGCGGCGCGAGAGCCTGCTGAACACCCGGGCAAGAAGCAGCGCGCCCACCGTGCTCACGACCCATCCCCAAAGGCTGTACACGCCGTATGCCGCAAGCGATGCAGGCAGCAGGAATACCCCGGACCCCACCATGTTGCCGATGACTATCGAGGTGGTCGCGGCGACACCGAGGCTGCGACGCGGTTCGCCAGCGGAGTGCATGCAGGATATCCTCCCCCTTCATATGACTGAGCGCATTGCCGTGACGCGCAGGATCAGCTCCGCCATGATGCGCTGTGAGCTGACTCATTTGAAGCGCACCGTCATCGACGTTGCTCTGGCCGAGGAGCAGCACCGGGCTTATGAGCAGATGCTGCGCGACCTCGGTTGCCGGATCGAGAGCCTGCCGGAGGAGCCCGAGCTTCCCGATTCGGTGTTCGTGGAGGACACCGCCATCGTCCTCGACGAGGTGGCGGTCATCAGCCGTCCCGGTGCGGCATCGCGCCGAGCGGAAACGGCCGCGATCGCTGCCGTGCTCGGCAAATATCGCCCCCTGGTTCACATCGCAACTCCCGGCACTCTCGATGGCGGTGATGTGCTGCGTGTGGAGCGCGCGCTATATGTGGGGACCTCGAGTCGCAGCAACGCGAGCGGCATCGAGCAGCTCGGCACGCTGCTCTTGCCATTCGGCTATCGCGTCGTACCCGTGGAGGTGCACGGTTGCCTCCATCTCAAGTCTGCCGTCACGCAGGTGGCGGCCGACACGCTGCTGATCAATTCCCGCTACATCGAGCGGCAGCAGTTCCCGGGAATGCGCTTCATAGAGGTGGACGCAGCGGAGCCGTCCGGCGCCAACGCGCTCATGCTCGGAGGCGAGGTGATCTACCCGCTCTCGTGTCCCCGCACCGCCGAGATTCTGCGACGACAGGGGATCCGGGTGCGCACGGTGGCGATGTCCGAGACGGAAAAGGCCGAGGGCGCCGTGACCTGCTGCAGTCTGCTGCTCAGCTCTTCTCGACCACCACGTCGCTGATCTGCAGCACCGGCGACAGGTCCGTGTACTTGGGGATGTCGCCCAGGATCTCGCTGGCGTGGGGACCGAAGCCGGCCTGAAACGCCGCGACCGAATCGCAGAAGATGTGACACATGGCGACATAGGTCGGCGGGCTGCCGGGCTCACCGCCAGCCATGCCTTTGTCGACGGTGTAGTACCTGCAGGTGTCCCCCATCAGTCGCTTCACCAGTGGCATGTGGCGGTCACGGTAGTAGTCGTGGTCGAACCGGGCTCCGGGCTTATTCGGGTACATCACACTGACTTTGATCATCGTGCCCTCCGCAGGCGAACAGTGGCGCGCTCGCGGCAGCATGCCACCACTGCCGAGTCGGCTACAACGCGAGCGGCCGTGAGATCTCGCGCAGGATGAAAATTGACCGCGCCTGGCGCACTCCGGGAATGCGGTAGAGCTTTTCCCGCAGGAAGTGCTCGTAATCGGCCGTGCTCGAGGCTGCGACCCGCAGGTAATAGTCGAAGTCGCCGGCGACCAGCGAGGCTTCGATGACCTGCGGCAGACGCTCGATCGCGGCCTCGAATCCCGCCAGCACGTCGCCGGTGTGCTTCTGCTTGTCGACGGTCACCTCGACGACGACCGTCTCCGGAAGGCCGATGGCCGCGCGGTCGATGATTGCCGCATAGCCCTTGATGACCCCGCTCTCTTCCAACGCGCGCACCCGCGTCCAGCAGGCGGACGCGGAGAGCCCGATGCGGTGCGCCAGGTCGGTATTCGAGAGCCTGCCGTCACGCGAAAGCTCGGCGAGGATCCGGTGGTCGACATCATCGAGCCGGTGCGCGGCGCTTGCGGTGGGAGGAGCCGCTGGGGCGGTGGGCGGGATGGGGCTGCTCATAGGGCCTGCGCAGGTCGTGGAACTGATCGAAGTATTTATCACGAAATGACGAAATAGCAGAAGATCCTTTTGCAAAGGCTTCTCCGTGGCCCCCCTTTTTGAAAGCACATTCGATCGGCGGCGCACTAGGATTCAAAGACATACGGCCGCGCTTCACTTTCGATCGGTCACCGGGGTGGTGTGCGCCGCAAACGGGGGAAACCGATGTCGAAGAACAACCCAATCGGCGGGCCGGCGATGGCGGCTCTGTTCGCTCTCTCCATGGCCTTCGGCAGCGGCCCCTTGGCTGCCCAGGACGCCAGCGCCGCTGCGCAACCGCCGGCGCCGGCGGACACCAGCAGTCTCACGCTGCAGGAGGTCGTGGTCAGCGCCGAGACCTATACCTCCACGGCGCAGAGCACGCCCATCAGCATCTCCGCGCTGACGGGCACCGAGCTCCAGAGTCGCGGCATCAGCTCGCTCGAGGCCGTCGCCCGTGATGTGCCCGGGCTTTCCATGCGCAGCGCCGGCCCCGACCAGAGTGAATTCGAGGCTCGCGGCATCGCCTCCAACGGCGGCAACTCGCCGACCGTGGGCTTCTATCTGGGCGACATTCCGCTCTCACCTCCGGCCATGGGTCAGATCGGCAAAGTGGTCATCGATCCGAACCTCTACGACCTCGATCGCATCGAAGTGCTGCGCGGGCCGCAGGGAACGCTCTACGGCGCCAGCTCGATGGGTGGCACCATCAAGCTGATCCCGCATGCACCGGTATTCAACAACATTTCGGGTTCCGCGGACGCGACCGTTTCCCACACCGATGGCGGTCGCGCCAACGGCAGCGTCGATGGGATGTTCAACTACTCCACGAGCGAGTACTGGGCCGTGCGCGGCGTGCTCTCCGACACCTATAGGAGCGGGTGGATAAGCCGCACGGTGCTGAATCCGTTCCCGGCGGACGTGCTGGCAGCGGACGGCCCTCCTTACACGCGCGGCAATGTGCTGGCGGCGCCGGTGCAGAACATCATTCCCGATGTGAACACCGAGCGGGAGGTCTCCGGACGCGTCGAGGTGCTCATCCAGCCGAACGACAAGCTGCACATCAATCTGCTCGCGCTCGGTCAGTCGACCAAGCTCGGCGGCTACGACGAGTTCGACTTGCCTCCCGGCGCCGCTTACCAGACGCATTTCCAGCCGTACGACCTCGCTGAGGGAGTGCACGACCAGGTGAGCGTGTTCTCCGCCACCGTGGCGGCGGACCTCGGCTTCGCCGACCTGACGAGCGCCACGGGCTATTTCAGCCGCCGGCCCTGGCAGCTGCAGGATGCTTCGGAGGCGACGTCGTGGACCCTGGAGTCGTTCCTGGTGTCACCGACCGAAATGGCGGCCGTCGGCATGCCGACCTACATCGACACGCCGATCTATGAAGCCGAGCCGGAGCACGAGATCAGCGAGGAAGTGCGCCTCAATTCCAAGGGCAGCTCGACGCTGCACTGGGTGGCGGGTCTCTTCTACAGCAAGCTGAACTCGTCCTTCGTCGAAGGGCAGAACGCTCCCTACATCGCCCAGCTGTCGCAGTTTCTGACGCCGCCAATGGACAACCCTGCGGGCCTGACCTTCGGCATCAACAATCGGTACCAGATCTCGCAGAAAGCGGCCTTCGCGGACGCGTCCTGGCTCTTCCTGCCGACGTTCAAGGTCGAAGGGGGCCTGCGTTGGTTCCGCTACGACACCTCGGCATACAACAACGAGTGGGGCTACTTCTTCACCCCGCAGGCGGCGCCGCTCGCCAATCCTCCGGGTAACTTCTCCTCGGCCAGCGGCGTGATCCCACGCGTCGATCTCGCGTGGCTGCCGAACAAGAACCTCACCACCTACCTCTCCGCCTCCAAAGGCTTCCGCCCGGGTGGCGCGAACATGACGATTCCGCTCACCGCCTGTCCGAGCGGCGGACCGGCCTCGTTCGATCCTGACACGGTCTGGGACTACGAGGCGGGCGAAAAGGCGCTGCTCGCCGACAGCCGCGTCCGGCTGAACGCCGACGTCTACTACATCAAATGGAGCAAGGTGCAGCAGACCGCGCTGCTCTCGTGCGGCACGCAATACGTCACCAATGCCGGCGAAGGGCGCAGCTACGGACCCGAGATCGACCTGGCCGCGCGCATCACCGACAGCTGGACCTTCTTCGCCGCCGGCACCTGGACGCAGGCCGACATCACCAGCCCGAACGCCAATTACCTGAGCTCGCTGGCCAACTCGGGCTACAGCTTCCCGACCTGCGCCATCGGCGGCCCGTGCAGCAGCATACCGATCCTGAACGTGCCGAAGGAGACCGCCAGCGCGGCCATCGAGTACACCCGACCGGTCGGGGACAAGACCTTGACGGCGCGGCTCGACGGTACGTATACCGGGTCGTCCTGGGATGAGGCTTTCTCGGTGATTCAGCTGCCCGGCTACGGCATGGCGAACTTCCGCATCGGCCTGACCGCCGAGCGCTGGAGCGGCACGCTGTTCGTGAACAATCTCACCAACAAGGTGCCGTGGGTGTCGGCGAACAACACCAGCTTCAGCTTCAACATCGGCCCCCTGAGCCGCATCTCGACGCTGCAGCCGCTGACCATCGGCACGCAGTGGAGCTACAACTTCCAGTAGGAGACCCGCATGACAAAGTTGTCGGGAACGATTCGAATAGCGCTGCTCGCAGCCGTGCTCGCCGGCGCGTCGGTCGGCGGGCTGTCCGCGGCTCGCGCGGCACCTGCCGATGCGGCCTCGATGCGGGCGGTATCCGCGGCGCACCCGGGTATGGATGCGGTGGGGCTCTGGGGCGTTTACGAGCGCGTGCTCGCCCACGCGCGTTACGTCGACCTGACACACACGTTCGGTCCCGACACGCCGCACTGGAAGGGATTCGGCGCGATGACCGTGCGCCACCTGTACGTCATTCCCAAGGCTGGTTTTCAGGTCGATCAGTACACGCATGTCGGCCAATGGGGCACGCACGTCGATGCGCCCTCGCATTTCCACCTGGGCCTGAAGAGCGTCGACAAGATCGATCCCAGGGACCTGCTGCTGCCGCTGGTGGTGCTCGATGTGCATACGCAGGTCGCCCGCGATGCGGACTATCGGATCAGCATGCAGGACGTGCAGAACTGGGAGCGGCTCCACGGGCGCATCCCGGCGCACGCCTTCGTGGCGATGCGCACCGACTGGTCGAAGCGCTGGCCCAACCAGGACGCGATGCAGAATCGCGACGCCAAGGGCATGGGCCACTATCCGGCCTGGAGCATGCCGGTGCTGAAGTTCCTGATCAATGAGCGGCATGTGGCCGCCATCGGCCACGAGACGACCGACACCGACGGCGGCATCGGCGCCTCGCACGACGATTACTCGCTGGAATCGTATGTGCTCGGCACCAATCATTATCAGGTCGAGATGCTCGCACACCTCGATCAGGTGCCGGATGCCGGCGCGCTCGTCATGGTGGGCGTGCCGAAGCCGGCGGCCGGCACGGGCTTCCCGGCGCGCGTCATCGCGATCGTGCCGGCGCAATGAGATGAGCCCGCAACGCCAGCCGATCGAATACGCGGATGCCTCGGCCGAGGTGCGCGCCGTCTACGACGACATCATGGCGACACGCCGCGTCGATTGGGTCAATAACTTCTGGAAGGTCCTCGCGCACGATCCACCGACGCTGCGCCGCGTGTGGAGCAACATCAAGCAGGTCATGGCGCCCGGCGCGCTCGACCCGCTCACCAAGGAGCTGCTGTACCTGGCGGTGAGCGTGACCAACGGCTGCCGCTACTGCATCGCCTCCCACGGCGCCAGCGCGCAAGCCAAGGGCATGACCGAGCCGCAGTTCGCGGAGCTGATGGCCGTCATCGGGCTCGCCAACGAGACCAACAGACTCGCGACCGGCTATGACGTGCCGGTGGACGCAAGATTCACCGCAACCTGAGCCTAAGCCAAGGAAACCGCATGAAATCGAGCACTGGGGAACTGGTCCGCCGCTATCGCTGGGATGACATGCCCGCCGAGCAGCTGAAGAAGGGCCTGAGCCGCAAGCTGATCACCGGCGAGCGCATGATGATCGCGCACGTGTATTTCGAGAGCGGCGAGGAAGTCCCGCGCCATTCGCACGACAACGAGCAGCTCACCTACATCCTGAGCGGCGCGCTGCGCTTCTGGTTCGGCGCCAATGACGAGCAGGAAGTCACGCTGCGTGCCGGCGAGGTGGTGGTGATTCCCTCCAACGTGCCGCATCGGGCGGTCGCGCTCGAGAAAACCCTGGACGTCGACGTGTTTGCGCCTCCGCGTCAGGATTGGCTCGCCGGCACCGACGCCTATCTGCGAGGCTGAATGGAAGCCTACGACATCGACCCCGGAGTCGCGGCGGCGGTCGCAAGCTTCAAGCTGCCGGAGCACCTCGGCTTCGGCGTGTTCGCCGCGCCGGTCATGTTCGATGCCGAATGGCGTGACGGCGCGTGGCGGCGCGGGCGGCTGCTGCCCTACGGTCGGATCGAGGTGTGGCCGGGCTCGCGTGTCCTGCAGTACGCGGAGCTGGTGTTCGAGGGGCTCAAGGCCTACCGGGTGGGGCGCAGCCAGCCGAATCTTTTTCGCGCCGATGCCAACTGCCGCCGCTTCGCGCGCTCGGCGGCGCGCCTCTCCATGCCCACGGTGCCGGAGGCGCTGTTCTTCCAGGGCCTCGGCGCCGTGGTGCAGGCATGCAGCTCCATCATGCCCACCGAGTCGGGACGGTCGCTGTACCTGCGGCCATTCCTCTATGGAAGCGAGAGCGGCTACATGCTGCGCAACTCGCACACGTTCCGCTTCATGGTCATCGCGAATCCCGTCGAGCAGTACGCCTCGGGCGCCATGAAAGTCGTGATCGAGCGGGTGGATGTGCGCGCGGCGGCCGGTGGCATCGGCGAGGCGAAGGCGTCCGCCAACTACGCCGCTTCGCTGCGAGCCTCCACTGCGGCGGTGGTCAGCGGTCACACCGTGGCCTTGTGGCTGGACGGAAACGAACACCGCTACATCCAGGAGCTCTCGGGAATGAACGTGTTCGCCGTGTTCGATGGCGAGCTGCATACACCGGAGCTCGATGGCGCCATCCTGCCGGGAGTCACGCGCGACTCGCTGCTCACGCTGGCGCGCAGCCTCGGCTACAAGGTGCACGAACGGCGGATCGGCATCGACGAGATGCTCGAGGGCATCGGCAGTGGCCGCTGCAGCGAGCTCTTCGCCTGCGGGACGGCCGCCATCGTCAGCCCGATTGCCGCCCTGGTCGAGGGCGATGGACGCGAATACAAGCTGCGCGAGACCGACGTCGTTGCGAAGCGGCTGCGCGAGTCGTTGCTTGCCATCCAGGAGAGGCGTGCGCCGGACCCGTTCGGGTGGACGCAAGAACTTACATTGAGCTGACTGGAAGCATCACGGCAAAACCATGAATTACGCGATCGTCCTCAGAGATACCGGTGGTCCGGAGAAGCTTCGTTACGAGCGTGTGGACGTCGCCGATCCCGGAGCCGGCGAGCTGCAGATCCGGCACACCGCCATCGGCGTCAACTTCCACGACACCTACGTGCGATCCGGGCTCTACGACACGCTGAAGCTGCCGGGCATCCCCGGGCTGGAAGCGGCGGCGGTGGTCGAGAAGGTGGGCGCGGGAGTGCGCGGCTTCACGGCCGGCGACAGGATCGCCTATATCGATGCGACGTACGGGGCGTACTCGGAGCGGCGCCTGCTGCCGACTTCGCTGGCGCTGCGCCTGCCGGACAGCATCTCGGACGAAGCTGCGGCGAGCCTCACCATCAAGGGCTTCACCGCGTGCATGCTGCTGCGCAAGGTGCACGCGGTACGCGCGGGCGAGACGCTGTTGATTCATGCAGCGGCCGGCGGAGTGGGCCAGCCGCTGGTCAGGTGGGCCAAGCACCTGGGTGCGACGGTCATCGCGACGGTGGGGTCCGAGGAGAAGGCCGCACTCGCGCGCAGTTGCGGCGCCGACCACGTGATCCTCTATCGCAAGGAGAACTTCGTCGATCGCGTCGCCCAGATCACCGGCGGCAAGGGAGTCGAGGTCGTATACGACTCCGTCGGCGCCGACACCTTCACGGGCTCGCTGAACTGCCTGGACTACCTGGGGACGCTGGTCAACTTCGGCCAGTCCTCGGGCTCCGTGCCGCCGTTCGCTGTCTCGCGCCTGGCGGCGAAGTCGAACACCATCGTGCGGCCGATGCTGTTTCATTACATCCGCGGCCGCGCCGCGCTCGAGGCCGTGGCGCAGGAGAGCTTCGAGGCGATGGGCCAGGACATCATTCGGCCGCACGTCGGCTTGCGTCTGCCGCTTTCGCGGGCGGCTGAGGCGCACGTGCGCCTCGAGTCGCGGGCGACCAGCGGACAGATAGTGCTGGTGCCGTGAGCGTCGACTCGCAGGGATTGCAGCCGGAACTCAGACGAACGATGTCGGTGGTGGCGCTGACGGCCTTCGGCATCGGCTCCATCATCGGCACCGGAATCTTCGTGCTCACGGGCACCGCGGCGGCCAACCAGGCCGGCCCCGCTCTGGTGCTCTCGTTCGTGATCGCCGGTTGCAGCTGCGCTCTCGTGGCGCTCTGTTACGCGGAGCTCGCCGCGATGATCCCAGTGTCCGGGAGCGCCTACTCCTACGCGCATGCGGCGTTCGGCGAGGTCATCGCCTGGTTCATCGGCTGGAACCTCGTCCTGGAGTACACCTTCTCGGTCGCGACCGTCTCGGTCGGCTGGTCCGGCTACGTGGCGAGTCTCCTGGCGCAGTTCGGCCTGCATCTGCCGACCGCACTGGCGCAGGCGCCGTTCGATCGCGGCATCGGCAGCTATGCCATCGTGACCACGGGCGCCTGGGTGAACGTTCCGGCAGTGCTCATCGTCGCGGCGATCGCGGTGCTGTGCTATGTCGGCATCCGCGAGTCCTCGGGGACGAACACTATTATCGTCGCCCTCAAAATCGCGGTGATTGCGCTCTTCATCCTCGCCGGGGTGAGCTACATCCACCCCGCCAACTGGCACCCGTTCATTCCGCCGAACAGCGGTCACTTCGGCCAGTTCGGCTGGAGCGGTGTCGTCGCCGGTGCGGGCGTGATCGTCTTTTCCTACATCGGCTTCGATACGATCTCGACCTGCTCTCAGGAGGCGAAGCGTCCGGAGCGCGACTTGTCGCTCAGCATCCTCGCCAGCCTCGGCATCTGCTCGGTGCTCTACATGGCCACCGTCGTGGTGTTGACGGGCATGGTGTCGTACCGGGATCTCAATGTCGCGGCACCCGTGGCGCTGGCGCTCGACAAGTACCCGGGGCTGCGTTGGCTCGGGGTGCCGGTGAAGCTCGGTGCGATTCTGGGCATGACCTCCACCATGCTGGTGATGACGGTCGGGCAGGCGAGGATCTTCATGTCGATGGCGCGGGACGGCCTGTTGCCGCCGTGGTTCTCACGGATACACCCCAGGTTCAGGACGCCGGCGAACGGCACCTGGGTCACCGGCCTTGCCGCGGCGATCATCGGCGGCTTGCTTCCGGTCAGGATTCTCGGCGAGCTGGTGTCCATCGGCACGCTGCTCGCTTTCATCACCGTGTGCGTCGGCGTCCTGTATCTGCGTAAGGCCCGGCCGGACCTGCCCCGCCCATTCAGGGTTCCGTGGCCACGATTCGTCTGTATAGCCGGGGCACTCGCCTGCGCAGGCATGATCCTCGCGCTGCCGCGGGATACGTGGATCCGCCTGATCGTGTGGACGGTGATCGGCTTCGTGATCTATGGGCTCTACGGACGCCGGTCCAGCCGCCGCAAGCGCGAAGCGATGTGATCCCTCACTTGCCGGGGATGAAGCTCAGATCCTTGTCGTAGCTCCACGACTCCGACCAGTGCTCGGCGATGCTCGCGACAAACTTCCGGTGCAGGCTCTCGGCGGCAGCCGCGCCGTACACCCTGTCCATCATGTCCCTGGCCGAAGGGCTCGGGTCCTGACCGACGTCGGCCCATGACTTATTGGGCCAGGCGATAATGAAGTCCGCCCCCCCTTTGCCCGCCCCCATGATGTCGTGGCCTATGAAGTGCCCCTGCCAGTGGGTTTTGGCCGCCGCGGCGGCCAATTTCTCCAGCGCAGCGTTGAAAGCCGGCTCTTGACCGGCTTTGATCCTGTAGGCATCCGCCCAAAGCACGGACGGCGGGTCGGGATCGCCCCCGGGCATGTAGGTATCCTTGGCATTGACCACCGCGATGTTGCTGACTGCCCCGCTGACGTGTGGCAGCACCGCGGTGCCGAATGTGTCGCGACAGGCCATGCCGGCCGCGTCATGCGCGTCCATGCCGCCCCAGCTGCTGTACTGGTTGAGGAAAAGGTAGCGCGACAGATCCCCGGTTTGCGCCTCGAAGGCATAGGTGGCCTGCCTCGCTCCATGGTCGCGCAGACACTTCTCCCAGGCCTGCACGCCCACGTTGAAGGCATGATCCTCTGCCGGCGGCACTTCGACGATATAGACGCGGCTGACGGGCGTTGCGGCCGCCACCTGTGCCAGGCCCATGGACGCGGCCAGTACCACTGCAAGACCGGCGAGCCGGTGTGCGCAAGCACGGACGAGATGCGTGTTCATTTTCTTATCCCCCCGGGACTGGCGCCGCGAGGCCGCGATCATTGCGCCCCGGGGGATGACAGCGTCAAGGAGATTCTTTGACCCGAGCCAAAAAAAACCCCGCCAGGGGCGGGGTTGTCGGTCGCTTGCTTGTGTGGAGGAGTGTCGTTCTTTTTGTTCAAGGGACACAGTGCTGGAAGGGCGCCATCCCGCGCTTGATCCCGCCCGTGCTTTCTTCGTATTTGGCTAGCTGCTTCCTTCCGGGCCGCCGTTCGGCCCTTGGTGATGTGATACAAGCAACGCGCGTGCCAGCGGCTTCATCACCTCGTCTGATATGACATGTTGCATCTGCGACGCGGTTCAATTGTGACGTAGTGCGCGTTGTGAGAAGTTATCGGCCTTCCGGAAGGGCGCTTGCCGCACCCCGATCGCCGCCCTGGAAGGGGCGCCGACAGGGCGGGTGTCAAGTTCGCCGACACCTCCAGGGCCACGGCGACGGCTCCTGCCGGGTGATCAAACTGTAACCTATTGAAAATCAAGTGCTTGCTCGACAGGACGGTGTGTAAATGAACTCGACACGGGGGCCGGGCGCCTCACGGGGCTGGAGCTGGCTGTGGGCGGTCGTACTGATGCCGCTCGCCTTGGCGCGCGCGCCGGCGGCGGATCAGGCGCTGCCCTATCCACCGCAACTGCAGCGGGACGTCGATTTCTGGGTGCACGTCTACACGCAGATCGATACCAACTCCGGCTACCTGCACGATCAATACAATCTGGGCGTCGTCTACGACACGCTGCACTTCCCGCCGGACAGCTCGCAGCGCTCGCGCGAGCGCATCGTGAACGGCGCTCGCGATCACTACGTCGCGGAGCTGCGGCGGATCGCTTCCGGACAGGGGCCGCTGTCGCTGGAGGACCAGCACATCAAGGCGCTCTGGGGCGCCGCAGGAACTCCGCAGCGGCTGCTCGAGGCAACGGAGGACATCCGCTTTCAGCTCGGGCAGTCGAACCGCTTCAGGGACGGGCTGATCCGCTCCGGCGCCTGGCAGCAGGACATCGCTCGGGCCTTGAAGGACGAGGGACTGCCGGCGGAGCTCGCCGCCCTGCCGCTGGTCGAGTCCTCCTACAATCCGCGCGCCTACTCCAAGGTCGGCGCGGCGGGACTCTGGCAGTTCATGCCGACGACGGGACGGCGCTTCATGCGCATCGACCGCGCGGTGGACGATCGCATGGACCCGTTCGCCGCCACCGAGGCGGCGGCGCAGCTGCTCGCCTACAAACACCGGATCCTCGGCACCTGGCCGCTTGCGCTCACCGCCTACAACCACGGAGTGGCGGGCATGCGTCGCGCGGTCGAGACCACCGGCACGACGAACATCGTCACTATTGTGCGCGACTACCAGAGCCGCACGTTCGGCTTCGCGTCGCGCAACTTCTACGTCTCCTTCCTTGCGGCGCTCAAGATCGAGCGTGATCCGCGCAAGTATTTCGGCGCGATCGTGCCGCTGGAGGAGGAGCGCTATCGCGAAGTCAGGATGCCGGCGTACGTCGCCATCGGGCCGCTCGAGCATGCCCTGGACGTCGATGCCGAGAGACTCCGTGATCTCAATCCCGCTCTGCGGCCGGCCGTCTGGCGCGGCAGGCTGGCGGTCCCGCGTGGCTACGAGCTGCGGCTGCCGGCGCGCGGGCCGACTCTGACCACGGCGATGCTGGTCAAGCGACTGGGCCCGCAGGTGCTGCTGGCGAGCGCCAGCTCGCGGCGCGCCCGGCCGATCGCGGCGCGCGCGACGCTCGTGGCTGCAGTCATGAAGCCGATACATGCGAAGGGCGCGCCGCCGGTCGTCGCCTCGGCCGTGCCGGTTTACTATTCGCGCGTGCACTTCGCCGCCTCCGCGAGCGAGTCGACTTCCATGCCGGCGAGCACCGCCGAAAGTGGCTCGCTGCCGCAGGCGATCGCCAGGCTCGGGCTGGGGAGCCAGCGCCTGCTCGATTTCAACGGCATCGAGGGTGCGGCGCCCGGCGCCGACACTGCGCCCAACTCGACGCTCTTGAGCTCGCAGGCTGGCGCGCAGAGCGCGCATGGCGAGGAGGCGGGCTCCGCAGACGATGAGGGCGCGCAGCCGGTGTCTGGCGCGCAGGCGGACGAGCTGAGCCCATCGCTCGGGCCTACGGACGAAGCCGGCCAGAACCCCGACCCGACTGATTACTCCGTCGGGCCGAAGGGCACCATTTACGTCGCGGCCGCGGAGACTCTGGGCCACTACGCGGATTGGCTGGGCGTGCGCGCAGCCGATTTGCGGCGCATCAATCACATGCGGTTCCACCAGCCGGTGATCGTTGGCCACCGCATCCGCCTCGATTTCCGCCGCGTGCCCGCCGAGGAGTTCGAGGCTCGCCGCCGCCAGTACCATCAGGCCCTGGAAGCGAGCTACTTCGCCTCACATCGCATCGCAGGGACGCAGCAGTACATCGCGCAGCGTGGTGATTCGTTATGGACTCTGACGCAGCGCTTCGCGGACCTGCCGCTGTGGCTGCTGCGCCAGTACAACCCGGACACGGATTTCACCGATCTGCGCCCGGGCACCCAATTGGCCGTGCCACGCATCGAGGAAGTGTCCGCGGGTGGTGAGTGACGGCGTGCGGCGGCTCTCACTGTCAAGCTTGGCGCCGCACGCGCCGAGCAGCCAGCGCTTATAATTCAGCCATGTCGTTATCTAGAGTGATTCTTGCCGCTGCCCTGCTCGGCTGCGGAGGGGGGGTGGCCGGCGCCAACACGCCCGTGGGACCCGCCACGACGATTCAGGCCTCCCCGGCGGCGCAGCGCTCCGCGCGCGTGGCGCTGCTGGCCTCGCCGGACCTGCCGCAGGTCGACCGCATCGTGGTGCGGAAGTCGCGCCGCCACCTCTATCTGATGGACGGCGGCAGGATCGTGCGCTCGTACAAAATTGCGCTCGGACTGGAGCCGGTGGGCCCTAAGCAACGCGATGGCGACTTTCGTACGCCCGAGGGCTGGTATCGCCTGGCGCGCCGCAATCCGCGCAGCGACTATTTCCTCTCCATCCAGATCTCCTATCCCAACGCCGAGGACATGGAGCGCGCGCACACGCATCACTGGCAGCCCGGCGGCGCGATCATGATCCACGGCCTGCCGAACCGTCTGAAGAACTCGCCCTGGTATTACCAGCACAACGACTGGACGGACGGCTGCATCGCCGTCTCGGATGCCGATATGGTCGAGATCTGGCTTTTGACCCGCGACGGCACGCCGATCGATATTCTGCCGTAGATGGAAAGCAGCGTCGTCGTTCCGGAGTTCATCGACGCGCGGGTCGGTCCGCGCGGCAGCCTGGAGAACCTCTCCCAGGCGGAGATCGAGAAGCTCCTCGATTCAGGCCAAGGGGGCCTCTACGCGCTTTTCCGCAAGTGCGCGCTCGCCGTGCTCAACAGCGGCGCCCCGACGGATGACGCCAAGGAAATCTTCGACCGCTACCGCGACTTCGACATACGCATCGTGCGTCATCCGTGGGGCATCAAGCTCGAGGTGCACAACGCTCCAGGCAGCGCCTTCGTCGACGGACAGATGATCCGCGGCATCAAGGAGCACCTCTTCGCCGTGCTGCGCGACGTGGTCTTCATCGCCAACGAGATCATGGCCGGCGGGCGCTTCGATCTGAACGATTCCGCCGCGATCACCAATGCGGTGTTCCACGTGCTGCGCAACTCCCGCGTCCTCGATTGCAAGGCGCGCCCGAATCTGGTGGTGTGCTGGGGCGGTCATTCGATCGGCGCCGATGAATACAAGTACAGCAAGCGCGTCGGTTACGAGATGGGGCTGCGCGGTCTCGATGTGTGCACCGGTTGCGGGCCGGGCGCCATGAAAGGCCCGATGAAGGGCGCGGCCGTCGGCCATGCCAAGCAGCGCATCGAGCACGGCCGCTACATCGGCATCACCGAGCCCGGCATCATCGCGGCCGAGCCGCCCAATCCGATCGTCAATCAGCTGGTCATCATGCCGGACATCGAGAAGCGCCTCGAGGCCTTCGTGCGCTTCGCCCACGGCATCGTGGTTTTCCCCGGCGGCGCCGGCACGGCCGAGGAGATCCTGTATCTGCTCGGCATTCTGCTCGATCCCGCGAACGGCGAGCAGCCGCTGCCGGTCGTCCTGACCGGGCCGCGCGAAAGCGCCGCCTATTTCGAGCAGATCAGCCGCTTCGTCGCCGGCACGCTCGGCGAGCGGGCGGCGCAGCGCCTTGACATCGTCATCGACGATCCGGCCGAGGTCGGCCGCCGCATGGTGCGCGGCATCGCGGCCGTGCGCGAGTTCCGCCGCCAGCACAGCGATTCCTACAACTTCAACTGGCTGCTCTCGATCCAACCGGAGTTCCAGCGGCCGTTCGAGGTCACGCACGAATCGATGCGCGCGCTCGAGCTTCACCGTGACCAGCCCGTGCATCAGCTCGCCGCCAACCTGCGGCGCGCCTTCTCCGGAATCGTCACCGGCAACGTCAAGGAGCACGGCATTCAGGCGATCGAGCGCCGCGGGCCCTACGAGCTCGCGGGCGACCGCGGGACCATGCAGCCGCTCGATGAGCTGCTGGCCGCTTTCGTCGCACAGCGGCGCATGAAATTGCCGGGCGCCGCCTATCGCCCGGTGTATCGCCTGGTCGGCTGATTTTCGACATAACGCGCGCGCTTACATAACGCGCGGAATAATGCGAAACCTGTAGGCAACGGGCGACATGCTTGTGAACCAGTTCCTGCGGGTCCAGGCGGAAAAGCTTAAGGTGCTTCCCATGAGCGCAACCGACAGAGCGCGAAGCAACCCGCCGCCTGGCAAGCAGAAGGAACCCGCCTCGGGCGAGGCGCCGGCCGCGGACCCGGCCGAGCCTTACCCGGACTGGCTCGACCGCATGCAGCGCACCCGCGCACGGCACGCCGCCATCACGCGAAATCTCAACACCTGGTCGAACTACAAGAGCTGGGCGGACCGCATGCGCGAGTCCTGGGAAGACGAGGAGCGGCAGCCGGCAGCCGATCCGCGCGGCACCGGCGCCAATAAATCCCCCAGCCGCTAATTCATCGGTTCCGATGCAGGCGCCGGAGCGTCCGCAGGCTCCAGCCATTCGATCAACGGCCGCCATTCCTCGACGTCGGGGCCGACGAGATAGCTTTTCATCTCGTGTACGCCCAAGCCGAGCTCCGCCGCGCGCAGGTAATTCTGCGAGTCGCGCAGCGTCGCCACGATGGGAATCCCGAGCGTCTGCAGGAATCGGATGAGGGACTGATAGGTGAGGGTGTTGCGCCGGACCCGATTGGCCACCACACCGATGCGGTTGTCGTCGCGGCGGATCTTCGCGACCAGCAGCAGGTCGCGGATGCAGCGCGAGCAGGCGTGAATGTCGATATCGGACGGCAGCACGGGCACGATGATCTTGCGCGCATCGCGCGTCAGATCCGGCAGCTCGTGCGCCTCGACCGCCGCCGGCGTATCGACGATCACGTGGGTCGAGAAATCCGGCACGCGCAATTGGAACGTTCGCGTCGTTCGCGGGTCTTTCTCACAGGCGTTTATGGGATGAATCGGCGGCAGCTCCGGCTGGCGCTTGCGCATCCAGCGGAGTGAGGACCCTTGCGGATCGAAATCCATCAGGACTGGCTTTTGCTGACGCGAGGCAAAGTAGCTCGCAAGGTTGGTCGCGATGGTCGTCTTGCCCGAGCCCCCCTTCGGGTTGAGGACGACGATGCGATTCATGGTGGTTCTATGTTCTCTGAACGCGCGCTGAACGGGCTCAGCGCCAAGCCTACGCACCTGACTCGGCTCCCGCAAGCCGGCCCGGCCCGACTGTGAAATTCCGCACGACAACAGCGGGGCGCCGCGAGTAGAGTTGGATCGCAATGGAATTCTTCCTGCATTTTTGGGACGAGCTGGACGATGCGGCGGGCGCATGTCGCCACATCGCGACCATTGCGCTCACCGAGGCAGCGGCCCTCTCGACGCCCTTCCTCGCCTGGGCGTCCGCAGTCGGTGTCGGACTGCTCGCGCCGCAGCTGCGGATCAATGCCGCGCTCCTTGCCGGCAGCGTCACCTTCTTCGATCTCTACCGCCGCCTGATCCGCATGGGCTGATCGGCTTGCGATCTCCGGGCGCTCTTGAAAAAAGGGCGCCGCCGCCCAAATCTGCCCGCTCCGGCACCTACCATAAAATCAGGAGCGGAGCGCCGACCATGTCGAGTCCCGAGAACGCCGCGGCTTCCCCCGCCGATCGGCAGATACACGGTTTTCAGGCCGAAGTCCGTGAGCTGCTGAAGCTCATGATCCACTCCCTGTACAGCCATCGGGAGATCTTTCTGCGCGAGCTCATCTCGAACGCATCCGACGCCAACGATCGGCTGCGCTTCGCCGCCATCGGCGAGCCTGACCTGCTCGCCGATGCGCCGGAGCTCGAGATCCGCATCGAGGCGGACCAAGCGGCGGGGACGCTGAGCATCACTGACAATGGGATCGGCATGACGCGGGACGAGGCCGTTACGAACCTCGGCACCATTGCCCGCTCGGGCACGGCCGAGTTCTTCCGCTCCCTCTCCGGGGATCAGCAGAAGGACTCGCAGCTCATCGGTCAGTTCGGTGTCGGCTTCTACTCTGCGTTCATCGTCGCCGACCGCGTCGAGGTGCTCTCGCGCAAGGCCGGGCTTCCCGCGGAAAGCGGCGTGCGCTGGGAGTCGAGCGCCGACGGCGAGTTCACCGTCGAGACCGTGACCCGTCCGCAGCGCGGTACGACCGTCAAGCTCTACTTGAAGCCGGAGGCGAAGGAAGAGTTCGCCGATCCCTTCCGGCTGCGGGCGCTGATTCGCCGGTACTCGGACCACATCGCTTTCCCGGTGCGCATGCGCAAGGAGGGTGAGGCCTCGCTCGAGTGGGAGGCCGTGAATCAGGCGAAGGCGCTCTGGACACGATCGCGCGCCGAGATCCCCGACGAGGAGTACCGCCAGTTCTATCAGCATCTGGCGCATGACTTCACCGAGCCCCTCACCTGGAGCCACAACCGCGTCGAGGGCAAGCGCGAGTACACGAGCCTGCTCTACCTCCCCGGACGGGCGCCCTTCGACCTCTGGCAGCGGGATGTAGCGCACGGCCTCAAGCTCTACGTGCGGCGCGTCTTCATCATGGACGATGCGGAGCAGTTCCTGCCGCTCTACCTGCGCTTCGTGAAGGGCGTGCTCGACTCGAGCGATCTGCCGCTCAACGTCTCGCGCGAGCTCCTGCAGCAGGAGCCGCAAGTCGAGGCGATCCGCAGCGGCCTCACCAAGCGCGTCCTCGACATGCTGGCGAAGCTCGCCAAGGATGAGCCGGAAAAATACGCCACGTTCTGGAAGGAATTCGGCGCCGTCCTGAAGGAAGGTGTGGCGCAGGATGCGTCCAACCGCCCGGCGCTGCTGCAACTGCTGCGGTTCGCGAGCACCCACGAGTCCGGCAACGAGCCGACGGTGAGCCTCGCACAATACGTGGAGCGGATGAAGCCCGGACAGGACAAGATCTACTACATCATCGCCGAGAGCGTCGCGGCGGCGCGCACCAGCCCTTACATCGAGAGGTTGAGCCAACGGGGGCTGGAAGTGCTGCTGCTCGGCGAGCGTATCGACGAGTGGGTCATGGGTCAGTTCATGGGCCAGAGCATGAGCGATATCGACGGCTTCCCCGGTAAGCGCTTCAAGGACGCCGCCCGCGGCGACCTCGAGCTCGGGCCGCTCGAGAGCGAAGCAGACCGCAAGCACCATGACGAGGAGCTGAAGGAGAGCAAGGGCCTGCTCAAGCGGGTCAAGGACGCGATCGGCGACCGGGTGCTGGAGGTGCGGGTCAGCACGCGCCTCACCGACTCGCCGGCGTGTCTGGTGCTGGGCGAGCACGACTTCGGGGCGGGCATGCGCCGGATCCTCGCGGCCGCCGGCCAGAGTGTTCCGGAGTCCAAGCCGGCGCTCGAGCTCAATGTCGGCCATCCGCTGGTGAAACATCTCGACGGCCTCGCGGATGAGGCACGGTTCAAGGAGCTGTCGCTGATCCTCTACGACCAGGCGCAGCTCGCGGAGGGCGGCCAGCTCGGCAATCCGGCCGAGTTCGTGCAGCGCCTCAACCGGCTGCTCGTGCAGCTCGCTGCCCCGCCGCCCGCGTCATGAAGCCGCCTCGCGCGGAGCATCTCAGGCTTCGCGGTCCCGCTGGCGAGATCGAGGCGCTGGCGGAGCTGCCGGCCGAGGAGCGCGCGGCCGGGGGCGGCGCGCCAGCCGCCTTCGGCGTGGTCTGCCATCCCCACCCGCTCTACGGCGGCACACTCGACAACAAAGTTGTCTATACCCTCGCTCGTGCGTTCGTGGAGCTGGGGGTCCCCGCGATTCGCTTCAACTTCCGCGGCGTCGGCGGCAGCGCCGGCCAATATGACGAGGGCGCCGGTGAGACGGACGATGCGTTGGCCGTCATCGCCTACGGCCGTGAGCGCTGGCCCGGCGCTGTGCCGTGGCTGGGAGGATTCTCGTTCGGAGGCGCCGTCGCCGTTCGCGCCGCCGTACGGGCGCGGCCGGAAAGACTGGTGACGGTGGCGCCGGGCATCACGCGCGTCACGATGGAGGGCGTTGCCTCCCCGACCTGTCCCTGGCTCATCGCACAGGGCGATGCCGATGATGTAATCGACCCGGCCGCGGTGCTCGAGTGGGCCGGCCGGCAATCCCCCGCGCCTACCGTGCGCGTCCTCTGCGGAGCCGGGCACTTCTTCCATGGGCGGCTGCACGAGCTACGTGCGGTGGTCCTCGACTTCCTGGGGCCGAAATAAGCGACCCGAGGCTGCCCTCGGGTCGCGAGATCGAGATCGAAGGCGGCCACATGGCCGCTGCATCCATCGATCCTTACGAATTCACCATCCCCTTCAGGCTCTTCAACGGCATCACGCGGACCTTCTTGCTGGCCGGCTTGGCCTTGAACAACATCTTCTCGCCGGTGAAGGGGTTGAGTCCTTCGCGGGCCTTGGTCGCGGGCTTCTTGACGACTTTCATCTTCAGCAGCCCGGGCATGGTGAAGAG
>JBOIAB010000091.1:0-7078 GCA_050738635.1 Steroidobacteraceae bacterium | reverse complement strand
GCCCGAAGGCGGCCGCGGTTGCGAGGTGTTTCCGTCCGTCAGTTCGGATCGATGCACGTGATCCCGATCCCATAGGGGCTGACGGGCCCGGGAGGCGCCGTTTTCGAGTCAGAGAAGTCGGTCGCTTCTCCGGGCAACCAGAACTGCACGGACGTACTGCTCTGCGTGCCGCTCACAGTCGCCGTCGCGGTGAGCATGACGGCTACGTAGTAGGCATGATCCTTCGGGTAGATCAGGTTGAGGGATGCACTGCCTGCCGAATTGGTCGTCGCCGAGCTGACGTCCGTGGAAGCCACCAGTCCGGGGTCGAGCTTGCCGTTGCCGTTGTAGTCTTCGTGCGGATTCGTATCCAGGATACCGTTGTCGTTCGTGTCCTCGGAGAGGCACCCATCGATGCCGTCGAGTACATAGACGTCGGCATCCCCACTATCGGTGCTTGAGATCGTTTCCCACGTACCAGGCGGCGTGCTGTAGACGCGAGCGCCCTTGAGATAGCCGAGCGAGGTCACGGTGAAGCTGACGATTACACCCGAGATGCCGTGACCGGAAGAGTCGACGGCCTGGACCGAATACGGCAGCAAATATTGAGTGTTGCTGTACGCCGAGATGAGATTGCCGGTGCCAAGCGACAGGAACGCGGTCTGGCCGGAAACCGTCAGTGTGGTCGATGAGGTAACCGAGGTGCCCTGCACGGTGGCGGTGACCGTCACGCCGTTGGTGGCGCTGGTGGTGCTGCCTGCGGTGTAGACCACAGTCGCCTGGCCCTCCGCGTTGGTGATCGCGGTTGCGGCGGACAGCGCGCCGCCGGTCAGGTCACTGAGCGTGAAATCCACAGTCTGGTTCGGGACCAGATTGTTGTTGGCGTCACGCACCGTGGCGGTGATGCTGCTCGGCCCCTGGGTCGCAACCGACGTTGGGCTCGCCTGCACATTGATCGAGGCGGGCGTGGTGGCGATGAAATCCACGGAGATCTGAGTCGAGACGCTGCTGCCGCTGGCGGAGATCGTCGCAGGCCCCGCATTGGTCGAAGAGACAGTGACCGTCGCCGTTCCGGAGGAATTGGTGTTTACCGTAGCCGTGCTCGTACCGCTGGATGCAAAAGTCCCACGGGTGGTCGCGAAAGTCACGGGCTGCGAGTTTACCGGCGTACCGGAATTCACCCAGGTGACACTCACGGTTTTTGATGTCCCGATGGCGATCTGCGCACCATTCGCCGGGGAGGAAAATGCGAAGGCCTCATTGCTCACCGAAACCGCTTGTGTGGCCTCTATGCCGTCAGCGGACGCAGTGATCGTGTCCGCGCCGGAATTGGCCGCGGTCAGCGTGAAGGTTGCCTCTCCCGTCGAGTTGGTGGTGACCGGGGTGGCACTTATCGTGTTGCCGTTTGCCGATTTCACCGTAACGCTCTGGTTGGCAATCGGTTTGCCGGCCGAGTCGACCAGTGTCGCGGTGTAATTTCCGGCGTTTCCGATGATCAGGCTGGTGGGCCCGCTCAGGCTCAGCTTGGTGCCGATGACGCTCACCGTCACGGTGGCGGTGGTCGCTCCCGCGACTCCGGTAACCGTGATCTGTCGATCACTGCTGTCGCCGCCAGTGCTCAGGGTCGCCGTGGCAGTGCCGGTGTCGCCGGTGGCTCCCTGCGTAACCTCCATTGCGCCCGAAGAGGCCGTGAAAGTGACCGGCACGGCGGAGACGACGTTGTTGCTCGAGTCCTCCACCAGTGCGGTGATCGTGGCGGGTGTCGACCCGTCGGATGGCATCTGCGGCGAGCTCGAGAGCAGAGAGACGGTGTACTTGGTCGTGTTCGTCGGGCCGCTACTACCGCTCGAGGCCGAGCCGGTCAGCGGACCGGTGCCACCGCCGCAACCGGCCAGCGCGAGCGTCGCGACGGCAACCGCCATGATCGATGCAAACTTGCTCATGTTACTTTCCACCCTGAATGCCGCCCGTGACGGCTCGATCCACCATTTCAGTAGACATTGACGCCCTGCCGGATGATCTTCGGCGTGACGAAGATAAGCAGCTCATCCTTGTTGTTGGTGCGATTCGTGTTCTTGAAGAGATTCCCCAGAATCGGGATGTCGCCGAGCAAGGGCACCTTGTTGGTGGCGTTGCTGGCCTGCGTCGTGAGAATGCCGCCGAGCACCACGGTCTGCCCGTCGTTGACGAGCACCTGCGTGGTCACCTCGCGCGTATCGATCGCCGGCACGTTGACACCGCCCGACTCCACCACGACCTGTCCCACCTCGTCATCGCGGACGTCGAGGTCGAGGATGATGCGGTTGTCAGGCGTGATCTGCGGCGTGACCTGCAGCTGCAGCACCGCGTTCTTGAAGGAGATCGAAGTGGCGCCGCTCGAGGCGGACTGCTGATACGGGATCTCCACGCCCTGCATGATGGTCGCCTGCTTCTGATTGGCAGTGATCACCCGCGGCGAGGAAATGTCCTTGGCTTCGGTTTCGGCCTCGGCGGCCGACAGCTCGAGGTCGACGAGATGCGAGGCAGAGAGAATGCCCACGGCGATCGTGCCGTCGGGCGTACCCACGGGCAGGTTGACGTTATAGCGGCTCGGTGCGCTCGCTCCCGTCGGAATCGACACTGGGAACGGCTGTCCGGTGGACTGATCGTTGGTGAGGGCGGAGCTGACGATGGAGTCCGTGCCCGCGGCGGTTCCCGTGGTCGTCACCAGACCTCGCGAGCCATTCGCCTGCACGTCAGTCAGCCCCAGCCTCGAGCCGAGTTGGCGGTTGAAGTCGTCGTTGACCAGCACTACGCGCGCTTCGATCTCAACCTGGCGCACGGGCACATCGAGCCGCGCCACCAGGCGATTGATCTGCTCGAGATTCTCCGGCGTGTCCTGCAGCAGCAGTGTGTTGGTGCGATCGTCGACCGCGACATTGCCGCGCTTCGACAGCAGGGAGTTGCTCTGCGTCTTGATCAGGGAGGCGAGATCGGCTGCCTTGGCGTAGTTGATCTGCAGGTATTCCGAGCGCAGCGGCTCGAGCTGCTGCACCGAATTCTGCGCCGCCAGGTCGGCCCGCTCGCGCGCGGCAAGCTCGGCCTCCGGCGCCACCAGGATCACGTTGCCCTCGCGGCGCTGACCGAGACCCTTGGTCTGCAGGATGATGGCCAGAGCCTGATCCCACGGCACGTTCTGCAGCCGCAGCGTGACGCTGCCATTGACGGAGTCACTGACCACGATGTTCTGTCCGCTCGCGTCGGCCAGCAGCTGCAGCACCGCGCGCACGGAGATGTCCTGGAAGTTCAGGGTCAGGCGCTCGCCGGTATATTTCGCCCGCTGCGCCTGCGCCTCGCCCTTTTTCAGCGGTTGCAGCTCGATGACGTATTCGTTGTCGGACTGGTAAGCCAGCTGGTCGTACTCGCCCGTGGCATCGATGGCGATGCGCGACCCGTGGCTGCTGTTGGTAACATCGAAATCGGTCACCGGTGTGCCGAAATCGCTCGCGTCGTAGCGGCGCACCAGATTGGCCGGCACGGCGGCGTTGGTGAAGTCCACTACGATCTGATTACCGACCTGCTGCAGGTTGATCGGCACGTGCGGGTCGGAGAGGTGAACTATCACCCGCCCCGAGCCGTCGGCTCCGCGCCTGAAGTCGATGCTGCGGATCTCCCACGGCTGCGCGTATTCGCCGTTGGCGCCGGACCCAGCCGCTGCGGCCGCGGCGCTCGAGCCGTTGTCGCTTTGCGTGGGCTCGCCCGTAGCCTGCGTTTCCGTCTGCGCGTTGGCCGCGGCGCTCGAGCCCAGGGTGACGAGAATTTCGTTGCCCTGGCGCGAGATGTCGTAAGAGACCATGTGATCCAGGCTCAGCACCAGGCGCGAGCGGTCCTTGCTCTCCGCCGCCAGAATGGAGTCGAGACCGCCCGACTGCACGTCGATGCGGCGCGAGGGCAGCGCGAGCGTGGTGTTGGGCAGATCGATGGCGATGCGCGCCGGGTTGTCGATGGTGAACGACAGCGGCTGCGGCGCGGGACCCGAGAGGTGCAGCGTGAGTTGCACGCGCTCGTTGGGGAGCGGCGTCACGTCGATCGACTGCAGCGCGGCGCCGTCGGCCGCCACGGCGGTGTGGCTCGGCAGCGTCGCGAACGCGGCAAGTGCCGCCAGCCAGACGGCTGCGCTCAGGATCCGACACATCGCGGAAAGGGATTTCATTGTTCGAGACTCCCTACTGGCTGAGGCCCAGGGCCGCCGGCCGTTTCATATAGCCGCCGAGGCCGTCGGGGACGATCTCGGCGATGTCGATCTTCGAATAGGAAATGTCGGTGATGCGGCCATCGTTCTGGCCCATGTAGTTGCCGACCGTGACGCGGTGGACGATGCCGTCGCGCGTCTGCACCAGCGCGTAGATCGTGCCCGCGATCCGGATCGTGCCCACCATCTTCAGCGTGTCGAGCGAGAACTGCTCGAGGAACTCACGCGGACGCTTGGAATCCGGACGGACGGAGCTGAATCCGGTCGCCTGACTCGGCACGAACGGCGAGCGCAGGCTCTGATCGTCGTAGACGTAAGTCTCGTAGGGCTTGATCTCAGGCAGCGGGTCGACGTGGCCGCCGGGCTGCTGCTGGGTCTGTTGGATGAACTGCTGCAGGTCGCTGTCGGCCCCCGAGCAACCGGCGAGACCGACGGCCGCCAGGAAGGCCAGAACGCAGGCGCGAGCGGCGCAGGTACGGGCAAGATTGTGTTGTCGCATGTGCATGACCACCCCGCTGCGCGCCTCAGCCCCGACCGTGGCCGGGTGGCCGGGCGAACTTCGTCTTGCCTTTCTGCTGGGTCGCCATTTCGTCCGCCTCTAGATAGCGGTACGTCTTGGCGGTAAGGGTCAGAGTGAGGTCGTCATAGCCGCCATTGCCACCGGTCGGCTTGATGTCGATGTCGTGCAGGGTCACGATCCGGGGCAGGGCGGCGATGCCGCTCACGAACTCACCGAACTGATGATAGCTGCCGGTGAGCACAATCTTGATGGGCAGCTCCGCGTAGAAATCCTGCGCCTGCTCGGGCTGCGGCTGGAAGAGCTTCTGCTGCAGGCCCGCCGCGAGCGCGGTCTGCGAGATGTCCACCAGCAGGTTCGGCACCTCGGTCTTGCCCGGCAGCTGGCGCAGCAGTGCGCCGAAGGAGCGCTGCAGGTCCTTCAGCTGTTGTTTGTAGACGATGAGGTTGACCGCCTTGGCGTGCTTCTGCTGGAACTCCCGCCGCAGCGTCAGCTCCTGGCCTTCCTTCTGCTGCAGCTCGGGCCGCACGTCGTTCCAGACGAAGAAGTAGATCAGGAACAAGGTCAGCGCGAGGAAGGTCACGGCCACGGCTCCCGCCAGGGCGGCCAGCGGCCAGCGGCCCGGATCGCGGGGGTCGAGGTCGCGCAACTCCTCGAGAAAGTTCAGGTTCAGGTTCATTTAGCGTCCCCCCGCGCTTGCCACGCGCGCGTCCCCGTCGGCGCCGGCATCACCCGCGCTCTCTTCGGCATCGAGCGTGAAGCTCGAGCCGTACGCACCCGGCGCCGACTGGATCACTTCGAGGGTGGGGTTCTTCATCCACTGCGACGAATCGATGTTGCGCATGAAGGCCGAGACACGCGTGCTCGATTGCGCCACGCCGGTGAACTTCAGGTGATCGCCCGTCTGCGTAATGCCGGTGAGATACACCCCGTCGGGCAGTGTCTTCACGATCTGGTCGAAGAGATGCACGATCTCCGGTCGCGAGCGCTGCAGCTTCTCGATGATCTGCATGCGGGCGATGAACTGCTGTTTGGTCTGCTCGAGATCGTTGATCTCCTCGATCTGCCGGTCGAGGACCTTGATCTGCTGCGTGAGCAGCGCGTTGCGCGCGTCCTGCGCATCGATCATGGCGTTGTAGAGGAGGTAGACGCCGCCCATGGCCAGAAGCGCGCAGACGACCGCGCCCCCCATGGCCACCATGAACTTGAGCTTGCGCTCCTTGCGCTGCGCGTCCCGCCAGGGAAGTAGGTTGATGCGCGGCATCAGTCGAAGCTCCGCAGGGCCAGCCCGCACGCTGTCAGCAGGGCGGTCGCATCACGCTGCACCGCCTGCGCCTTGGCGCGCGAGGATAGCTTCATTTGTCCTAGGGGCTCGCCCTTCTCGGCGGCGATGCCGACCCGGCTCGAGATCACTTCGGCGACGCCCGGGATATTGGCGCAGCCGCCGCAGACGAGGATCTTCTCCGGCTGCTCGCGGCCCGAGCCGGAGGCGAGATAGAACTGCAGCGAGCGGCTGACCTGTTGGGTCATGTCGTCGATGAAGGGGTCGAGCACCTCACCCTGGTAGTTGCCGGGCAGGCCACCTTCCTTCTTGGCCCGTCCCGCCTCCTCCATGGAGAGCCCGTAGGTGCGCATGATTTCCTCGGTGAGCTGCTGGCCGCCGAAGGAGAAGTCGCGCGTGTAGACCACCTTGAGGTTGCGCAGCACGCTGAAAGTAGTGCTGCTCGCGCCAAAGTCCACCACGGCCATGGTCCGGTCGATCCCCCCGTCCGGCATCTGGTGCGTCATCAGCTTGCAGGCGTTCTCCAGAGCGAACGCCTCGACGTCGACGATCTTCGCGGTGAGCCCGGCAGCCTTGACCGCCGCCTGGCGCTGCTCGACGTTCTCCGTGCGCGTGGCCACGAGCAGGACGTCGTGGGTGTCCGGGTCTTTCTCGGAGGGGCCCAGCACCTCGAAATCGTAGCTGACCTCATCCATGGGGAAGGGGATGTACTGGTCGGCCTGCATTTCCACCTGCGCCTCGAGGTCGTTGACGCGTAGCGCCCGCGGCATCTGGATGACCTTGGTGATGGCGGCATCACCGCTGATGGCCACGGCCACCTCGGTGCTCTTCGCCCCGGAGCGCTTGACCGCTCGGCGGACGGCCTCTCCCACGGCCTCGGCGTCCACGATGGCCTTCTCGTTGATGGCATTCTGTGGCGTAGGCTCGGCCGCATAGGCCTCGACCCGGTACTGCCCCCCGACATGCTAAGCTCGATCAGCTTGACCGAGGATGTGGTTATGTCAAGTCCCAGGAGGGGCCGGTGTTTGCGCTGAAGGAGCAACATTTCTATTTCCTTTTCAGGTATTTA
>JBOIAB010000090.1:0-2763 GCA_050738635.1 Steroidobacteraceae bacterium | reverse complement strand
GTTGCACCATCCGATTCACGAGATGCCCGACTGACGGTTCGGTTGGTGCCCGAGGACCGGGCGCTGCTGCGCGAGCGGGCGGCCGCGCGGACCATGCATGCCGCGACTTACGTGTCGGCTCTGGTTCGCTCGCATCTGCGGCGGGTTGCGCCACTACCGGATCGGGAGCTCTCGAGCCTCCAAGCCTCCGTGAGAGAGCTCGCGGCCATCGGCCGAAACCTGAACAGGATGGTCCCGCTACTGCAGCAGGACGCCCGCCAGGCGGTGCCCGGGCTGCAGGAGGTGCAGGCCATGCTGCGGGTCTGCGAAGCGCTACGCGACCACTTCCGTGCGCTCATCAAGGCGAATCTCATCAGCTGGGATATCGGACATGCGGATCAGAGCCATTAGGGCTGGTCGCGATACACCGCTCCTCGACATTGCGAGCCTAGCCCGCCACGGGCCGGCAGGCCGAGTGTGGTTGTCGCCAGCGCAGGTGGAGCAGATCGCGCGGACGGTGGCTCGTGCCCCCGAGGTAGTCGTCAAGATTACGCGTGGCGCGACGAGCACTGCGGGTGCCATTGCCCACCTGCGCTACATCGATCGCAACGGCGAGCTCGAGATCGAGACCGACGAAGGCGAGCGCCTCAAGGGGAAAGGCATCGAGAAGGAAATCACTGCCGACTGGGATCTCGACTCGACCCGAGCGCACGGCCGGGGGCTGTACCGCGGCAAGCCGGGACCCAAGCCCGCGAGGCTCGTTCACAGCGTCATCCTCTCGATGCCGAAGGGGACCCCGCCGGAGAAGCTGCTGCTGGCGAGTCGGAACTTTGCACGAGAAGAGTTCGCCCTCAAGCATCGCTATGTCCTGGTTCTGCACATGGACCAGGACCATCCGCACGTGCATTTGGTCATCAGGGCGGTGAGCGAGGAAGGGAAGCGGCTCAACATCCGGAAAGCCACACTGCGAGAGTGGCGTGGACTGTTCGCACGGCACTTGCGTGAGCACGGTATTGCCGCCAACGCGACCGAGCGCGCGGTGAGAGGCCAGACCCGGTCAGGTTTCAAGGATGGCATCCATCGCGCCTCACTGCGCGGCGATTCCCGATATCTGCGGGAGCGCGCTACGCGCATTGCCCAGGAGCTTCGTAATGGAGGTCTCAAGCCCAGCCCGGGAAAGACGAAGCTTCTCGAAACCCGCCGCGATGTGATCTCGGGTTGGAACGCTGCGGCCGATGCCCTCCTGGCTGCAGGGCATGGCGTGCTCGCCGAGAAGATCTGGGGGTTCCTCGGTGCCATGCACCGACCGCTCACGACCGACGAGCAGCTGGCAGGGAGGCTCGAGGAGCGGACGCGCACCCGCGAGCGGGAACGGGAAGAGGAACGTACTCGATGAGCCCACGAATCAACCCGGAAGTCTACGGACCGCCGCCTGTTCAAGCGGAGCTACCTATGATCGCTGTTCCGCCTTCCCTCCCGGCAACGACGGAGCTCGTCACTAAAGCTCAGCTCGTTGCGAGGCACCCTCATTTGCTCAGCGCCAATCGTGTCACGTGGGCGCTCCGGTGCCGCGCAGTGAATGGACTCTCGGCTGCGGTCTTCGACTCTCCGTGTGGAGAGTTACTGATTCACGAGCCGTCCTTCCTGGCTTGGTTCCTTGGCCTCAGCGGCCGTGCCAAGCCGCGTGCCGGGGCAGGGCCGGGCGCCGGCTGAGCGGGTCGACCGGCATTGAAAACAATCGTGCTGGGTCCGGCTGAGGAAGCCAGGACGCCGCTCCGCTACTCAGCTTGCGGCTATACGCAACTTGCGTATAATGAACATCGTCATGCGGGCTGTCTTCACGGAATTGCCGGCTTTCGAGCGAAGTCGCGAGAGCTACCTGGATGACAGTGGCTTCGGCCGCCTTCAGGAAGCCATGATGTCGAACCCGGAGGCGGGCGAGGTGATCCAGGGCACGGGCGGCCTGCGCAAGCTGCGATTCAGCGACGCACGCCGCTCCAAGGGCAAGCGCGGCGGTCTGCGGGTGATCTATTACTACTGGACGGGTGGTCCGGAGTTCTGGCTGTTCACACTGTACGACAAAGACGAGATGGCGGATTTGACGCCCAAGCAACGAGAGGCATTGAAGGAACGCATCAAGGACGAGCTGAAAGCGAGGCGGAAGACATGAGAAAGAAGCGCAACCTGTTCGATGAGCTGATGGAAGGGTTTGACGCTCTGGCCGATCAGCGTGCCGGCAAACGAACGCTGCGGACTCATGCTGTGAAACCGAAGCCCGTGCCGAAGATCAGCGCTGGCGAACTCACGAAGGTTCGAGAGAAGATGAAGCTCTCCCGCAGTCTCTTTGCACGATACCTGCGCACCAACGTACGCACGCTGGAAAACTGGGAGCAGGGCCGGGCCAAACCAAACGCGCAGGCGGCTCTGCTCATTCGCCTCGTGCAGCGATATCCCGATACCGTACGGCGTCTTTCGGAGATCTAAAGACGTCACACTACGCACCGTGCTGCCCGTTTGGGTCCGGCATTTCGTAGACCGCTATGGAAACGAAAGAGGAATTCACCACCGCCTTGGCCGCTCTGCAGCGCCGCAGCCCGGATGAGATTGCCGGCTTCATTGTTTCCTTGCTTTACGGCGCGCCTCCCGGCGTCCGGTCGTATGTCGAGGCCTTCATCGCTGCGGCGGAGCCCGGTCGGGTCGCGACCATCGTTCGCCACGAGATCGGGGCGCTTCGCGCCGGCGAGCGCGAGTATGACGTGCGCCACCGCCGCAGCGCCGAGATCG
>JBOIAB010000089.1:0-27507 GCA_050738635.1 Steroidobacteraceae bacterium | reverse complement strand
GGTGATGGCACCGGCGACGAGATAGGTGCCGCTCTCGATGCGGTCCGGAAGCACCTCGTAGCGCGCGCCGTGCAGACGCGCGACTCCCTCGATGGAGATCTTGTCCGTGCCGGCTCCGCGAATCCTGGCGCCCATCGCGATGAGGCACTGGGCGAGGTCCACCACTTCCGGCTCGCGCGCCGCGTTCTCGATGACCGTCTCGCCGTCGGCGAGCGTCGCGGCCATCATCAGGTTCTCGGTCCCCGTCACCGTGACGGTATCCAGCACCAGCC
The DNA here is from genome assembly GCA_050738635.1 of Steroidobacteraceae bacterium. GTDB lineage: Bacteria > Pseudomonadota > Gammaproteobacteria > Steroidobacterales > Steroidobacteraceae > 13-2-20CM-66-19. Next base: position 27,235 of record JBOIAB010000089.1, on the reverse strand, counting down.
GCGCGCCTTTCAGGCGGGCCGCGCGCGCGCGGATGTAGCCGCTCTCGATCTGGATGTCCGCCCCCATCGCCTGGAGGCCGGCGACATGGATATTGACGGGGCGCGCACCGATCGCGCACCCGCCCGGCAGCGACACGTCGGCGCGGCCGAACTTCGCGAGCAGGGGACCGAGCACCAGGATCGAGGCCCGCATGGTCTTCACGAGGTCGTAGGGCGCAAAGCACTCGCGCAGCGTCGAGCCGTCGACCTCGATGTTGAGGCGCTCGTCGATGGTGACACTCACGCCCATGCGCCCGAGCAACTCGATCGTCGTCGTCACGTCCTGGAGGTGCGGCACGTTGCTCACGACGAGAGGTTCGTCCGCGAGCAGGGCGGCCGCGAGGATCGGCAGCGTCGCGTTCTTGGCGCCGGAGATGCGCACCTCCCCGTCGAGCGGGATGCCGCCCTCGATCTCGAGCTTGTCCATGCTCAGGTCCCGGCGGCTCCGCGGCCTGCCCACTCCTCGGGCGTGAAAGCCTCGATCGACAGGGCGTGGACCTCCCGCCCCATGCGCTCGCCGAGCGTGCGGTACACCAGCTGGTGGCGGGCGAGCGGGCGCTTGCCGGCGAACTCACTAGCGACCACTCGGGCGGCGAAGTGGGTTCCGTCCTCGGACAGAACGTCCACCTGGGCGCCCGGCAGTCCGGCGCGGATCAGCTCGGCGACCGCGTGAGGATTCATGGAGGCAGTTTACCGGATATTATTGCCGCCATGAGCGCAGCCCCCGCCAACCCCTTGGATTCCAGCGCGTTGCTCGCCGCGGCGCGCCGCGCTCTCGCGATCGAGGCCGGCGCCGTCACCGCGCTCGAGGCCCGGCTGGACGAGCGCTTCGCCGAGGCCTGCCGGGTATGCCTCGCCTGCGAGGGACGTATCGTCGTGACCGGCATGGGCAAGTCCGGACACATCGCGCGCAAGATCGCGGCGACGCTCGCGAGCACCGGCACGCCCGCCTTCTTCCTGCATCCGGCAGAGGCGGTTCACGGCGACCTCGGCATGATCACGCGGGCGGACGTCGTGCTCGCCCTATCCAACACCGGCGAGACCGTGGAGCTCACCGTACTGGTGCCGCACCTGAAGCGGCTCGGCGTGCCGCTCGTGGTGATGACGGGCGCTCCGGACTCGACGCTCGGGCGCGTCGCCCGGGTCGTGCTCGACGTGAGCGTTCCGGAGGAAGCCTGTCCGCTCAATCTCGCGCCGACGGCGAGCACGACGGCCGCGCTCGCGATGGGAGACGCGCTCGCCGTCACGCTGCTCGAGGCGCGCGGTTTCACGGCCGACGATTTCGCGCGCTCGCACCCGGGCGGCGCGCTCGGCCAGCGGCTGCTGCGCGTCGAGGACATCATGCGCACGGGAGCGGACGTGCCGCGGGTCGGTCCGGACCTGCCGTTGCGCGAGGGGCTGCTCGAGATCTCGCGTAAGGGGTTCGGCATGACCGTGATCGTCGATGGCGGCGACAGGGTGCTCGGCGTGTTCACCGACGGCGATCTGCGCCGTGCCCTCGATCGCCAGACCGACGTGGGCAACACCCTGATGCGCAGCGTGATGACCTCCCCCGGCAAGACGATCGAGCCGCGCGCGCTCGCGGCCGAGGCGGTGCGAATCATGCAGCTGCACCGCATCACCGCGCTGCCGGTGGTCGAGGGCGGCAGGCTCCTCGGCCTGTTCAACGTGCACGACCTGCTGCGCGCCGGCGTGGTGTAGGCGTGCCATGATCTTCCGAGTGTTCGCGGGGGTGGTGGTGGTCGCACTGCTGGTGGCGGGCTGGCTCATAGCGAACAACGAGCAGAACGGCCCTGCCGCGACGGTCGCCTCGCCGAAAGCCCCCGATCCGGGCTATTCGGCGCAGGACGCGGTGCTCGTCGAGACCGGCCCTGACGGGCTCCCCATCTACTCGCTGCATGCCTCCACCATCCAGCAGCAGCCAGCGTCCTCGGTCACGGTCCTCGACAACGTCTCGCTCCAGTTCCGGGACCCGGCCGGGCGGGTCTGGAACGTCCGCGCGAACCAGGGATTCGTCTCGAACGGGACCTCCGAGGTGCAGCTCTCGGGCGCCGTCAACCTCTCGGGGCTGATGCCGAGCGATCAGCAGCCGATCTCGATCACGACCGATGCGCTAGCCGTCGATACCCACACGGAGATCGTGACGACCGCGGACCCGGTAGCGATCGAGTGGAACGGACAGACGCTCTCCGGGCGCGGACTCGTCGCGCACCTCAAAGAGCAGCGCGTCAAGCTCGAAGCGGACGTTCATGGGCTCTACCGCCCATAGCCGCGCGACGCCGGTGTTCTTGCTTGCGAGCCTCGCGCTCGCGGGCGCGGGCGCGGGCGCGGGCGCGGGCGCGTCGACACGCGGCACGGCGCCACGGTTCGTCAAGCCGAGCGGACCCATCAACCTGCATGCGTCCTCAACGTCCTTCGACCTGCGCACTCAGCATGCGCTGCTCCGCAAGGTCGTCATCGTCCAGGGCGATCTGACGGTGACCGCCGACCGCGCCGAGGCGACCGGCCTAAACTTCAAGAACAGCCGCTGGACCTTCTCGAGCAACGTCCACATCGACTCGGCCGTCGAGGGCAAGCTGAGCTCCGACCGCGCGACCGTCGAGTTCCGCGACGAACGGATGCAGTCGGCGGTCGTGACGGGCAGCCCGGCGACGTTCGAGCAGACGAGCTCCACCACCGGCGTGCTCGCGCGCGGCCATGCCGATTCGATCGTGTACACCATCGCCAACAGCACCGTGCGCCTGACCGGCGATGCCTGGCTGCGGTACGGCGACAACGAGATCACCGGACCGGTGCTGGTCTACGATATCAAGAGCCAGCGGCTGAAAGGCGCAAGCACCACCGAGCGCGGCGAGCGCGTCCACATCACCATCCTGCCGCGGCCCGGCACGGCAAAAAACCCGACGGCGCAGAAAGGCACGGCAAAGACGGGCGCGAAGCCCCGGGCCGCTTCCCCAGGGGAGACCCCGTGACGGCGCTTCTCAAGGCGGACGGGCTCGCCAAGAGCTACAAGTCGCGGCAAGTCGTGCAGGGGCTCTCGCTCGAGGTGCGTGCCGGGGAGGTCGTCGGTCTGCTCGGGCCGAACGGCGCCGGCAAGACGACGGCGTTCTACATGATCGTCGGGCTCATCGCGTGCGATGCCGGACGCATCCACCTCGGCGAGCGGGACGTGACCTTCCTGCCTATGCATCGGCGCGCCCAGCTCGGCCTCGGCTACCTCCCGCAGGAAGCCTCGATCTTCCGCAAGCTCTCGGTGGAGGACAACCTGCTCGCGATCCTCGAGACGCGCGAGGACCTCGACCGCGCGGCGCGCGAGCAGCGGCTCGAGGAGCTGCTCGAGGAGCTGCGCATCGGACACGTCCGCCGGACCCTCGGCCTCTCACTCTCGGGCGGCGAGCGGCGGCGCGTCGAGATCGCCCGCGCCATCGCGGCCGATCCGCGCTTCATGCTGCTCGACGAGCCCTTCGCCGGCGTCGATCCGCTCTCGGTGCTCGACATCCAGCGCATCATCCGCGAGCTGACGAGCCGAGGCATCGGCGTGCTGATCACTGACCATAATGTCCGCGAGACCCTGGGGGTCTGCGGGCGCGCCTATATCGTCAACCAGGGGACGGTGATCGCTCAAGGAAGTGCGGAAGAAATCCTTGCCAACCCCCAAGTGCGTGAGGTGTACTTGGGTGAGTCGTTTCGCCTCTGAAGGACCCGACTCTGCTGATAAACCGTGCAAGATCAGAGACTTATCCTAGGAAGGCTTAAGGCCACTCCCGTGCCAGCATGCTGAAACCCTCCCTGCAGCTCAAGCTGGGTCAGCAACTGACGATGACCCCGCAGCTGCAGCAGGCGATCCGGCTCCTGCAACTGCCCGCCCTCGAGCTGCAAGCGCATATCCGCGAGCTCCTCGAGACCAACGTCATGCTCGAGCCGATGGACGAGGGTCATGACGAAGGCCTCGACACCACGACACTCGAACACGCGGCAGCGCCGGAGCCCGCCGAGACCCAGGAGGAAGGTCCGCGCGAGAGCGCCGTCGAAGTGTTGGATGAAGGCTGGGGCGAGCACAGCGTCGGCCCCGCGGAAACGCCCTGGAGTGGCGATGACGACGATCGGCAACAGGAATTTGCCGACTCCGCGGGCCAGTCCCTGCAGGAATATCTTCTCTGGCAGCTCGAGCTCGCAAGGCTCGAGCCGCGTGCGCTGGCGATCGCGCGTGCCCTCGTCGATGCCATCAGCGACGACGGCTATCTGACCGAGCCGCTCGAGGAAATCGCCAACACCCTGCGACCGGAGATCCACTGCGAGCCGGCGGAAGTCGCGGCCGCGCTGGCCGACGTGCAGGCACTCGATCCGCCGGGAGTCGGCGCGCGCTCCGTCGGTGAATGCATCGAGCTGCAGCTGCGGCAGCTCGATCCGGGCATCCCCGGGTTCAATGCCGCGATCGAGATCGCCCGCCATCACCTCGAGCGCATTGCCGGCCGCGAGCTCGCGGTGGTGAAGCGCGAGCTGCGGGCCAGCGACGAAGAGCTCGCCAGCGCGCTCGCGCTCGTGCGCTCCTGTCATCCGCGTCCTGGTGCCACGGTGAGCGCGGGCTCCGCGGAGTACGTCGTTCCCGATGTGTTCGTGCGGCGCACCGAGCATGGCTGGGCGGTGGAGATCAACTCGGCCACCCTGCCGCGGGTGCGCCTCAATCAGAGCTACGCGAGCCTCATCGGACGCAACTCGACCCACGCCACCATGCGCGCGCAGCTGCAGGAGGCGCGTTGGCTGCTGAAGAGCCTGGAGATCCGCCACGAAACGCTGATCAAGGTTGCCCGCTCGATCGTCGAGCGCCAGACCGCCTTCCTCGAGCACGGCGAGGAGCATATGCGGCCGATGATCCTCAAGGACATCGCCGAGGCGATCGGCATGCACGAATCGACCATTTCCCGCGTCACCTCCGGCAAGTACATGCACACCCCGCGGGGGGTGTTCGAGCTGCGCTTTTTCTTCTCGAGCCACGTCGAGGGCGCCGACGGATCGGGCACCTCCTCGACCGCCATCCGCGCCAAGATCAAGAAGCTTGTCAAGGATGAGACCGCCGACTCGCCGCTGAGCGACGGCCGCATCGCCGAGCTCCTGTCGGCGGAGGGCATTCCGGTCGCGCGCCGCACCGTCGCGAAATATCGCGAGGCGATGGGCATTCCGCCCTCCAACGAGCGCCGGCGGGCGAGCCTGGGCCAGATGTGAATTGCCAGATGTGAATTGACAGTGAACTGAGATGATGTCAGCCACAACATGTGAGAAGGAGACCGCTATGCAGCTCAACGTCACCGGCCACCACGTCGAAGTGACTGCCTCCCTGCGAGGCTATGTGGAGAAGAAGCTAGAGCGTATAGGACGGCATTTCGAACAGGTCATCGACGTGCATTGCATTCTGACGGTGGAGAAACTGCGACAGAAGGCTGAGGCGACGCTGCACGTGAGCGGCAATTCCATCCACGCGGACGCGACCGAGGAGAACATGTACGCTGCCATCGATCTGCTGGCCGACAAGCTCGATCGCTGCATCAAGAAGCACAAGGAGAAGGTGACCGATCATCGCGCCGTCGAGGGCCGGGCGCTGCGCGCCTGAGGCCTGGGTCCGAGAGAGGACGAAAGGTAGTGCGGGGGCGGTGGCGCGGTGCGCATCGTAGTCCTAAGTGGTCTCTCCGGCTCCGGCAAGAGCGTGGCACTGCACATGCTCGAGGACCTGAGCTTCTATTGCATCGATAACATCCCGGCGGCGCTGCTCAAGCCCTTCATCTCGCACGCGCTGCGCGGGCCGGAGCGCACCTACGAGCGCGCGGCGGTCGGGCTCGACGCGCGCAACCCCGCGGCGGAGATCGCCACCGTCCCGCAACTCACCGACGAGCTGCGCCGCAGTGGAATCGAGTGCGAGGTCATCTTCCTGACCGCGACGGATGATGAGCTTTTGCGGCGCTTTGCGGAGACGCGGCGCAAGCATCCGATGAGCCGGCGCGATGTGGACCTGCGCGCGGCGATAGCGCTGGAGCGTCAGCTCCTCGAGCCTATCATCTACGCGGCGAATCTCGTCATCGATACATCCCGGCTGGGGGTACACGCGCTGCGGGATCTCATCAGGCAGCGCGTCGGCGAGCCGCACGCCGGCCGGCTGTCGCTCAGCTTCGAGTCGTTCGGCTTCAAGCACGGTATTCCGGGCGATGCCGATTTCGTCTTCGATGCCCGCTCGCTTCCCAACCCCTATTGGGAGCCGGCGCTGCGCGGTCTCACGGGACGGGATGTCGAGGTCATCCGCTTCCTCGAAGGGCAGACCAACGTCGCGACTCTGGTGGCGGATATCGCGCAATTCATCCGCGCGCGGATTCCCGAGTATGTCGCCAGCAACCGTGGCTATCTCACGGTCGCGGTGGGCTGCACCGGTGGCCAGCACCGTTCCGTCTACATCGTCGACAAGCTGGTGGCGCAGTTCGGCGGCGAGTTCCCCACCGTGACTTCGCGTCATACGGCGCTCAACCGCTAGGTTGCCTGCGCCACTCCCGCGGCGGTCATCAGGGGCGGCAGCCGCTCGCCGTTCATGAAGGCCACCAGCGCCGCTCTCGCTTCCATGGCATCGCGATAGCCGAGCTCGATGAGCGCCCGCGTATAGCTGCCCTCGAAGGTCAAATAGCTCGCGAGCTGGTAGCCCGATACGTCGCGCCCGCCGATGACGCGCAGCAGCGCGCGCAGGCTCCGCGGCATGTCCCCGGTGAATCGGCCGGCGATCTCGCGCGGATCGATGCTCGGGGCGAGCATCAGAGTGTCGACGTGCCTGAGGCCACGAGCGGCGAAGGGCGCCTCCTGCACCAACTTGTTGATGCGCTCGATCTGCTCCAGATCGCCGTAAACCTGATCGGTGAACAGGGTATCGATCATGTAGCCCAACACTTCGCCCGGCGTCGGCATGGAGCGGCTGGTGCCGCTGCCGGCGCCGACGCCCTCCGCCCGCCGCGCGTGCACGCCGATGATCAGCAGTCGGTCGGCACCGAGATGAATGGCGGGGCTCAAGGGATTCAACTGACGCATGGCGCCGTCGCCGAAGTACTCCCGGCCGAGGCACATCGGCGGGAAGAGCAGCGGAATCGCGGCGCTCGCCATCAGGTGGTCGAGAGTCAGCTCCGTGCGGCGCCCCATGCGATGCGCGCGGGTCCACTCGGGAATCGACTCGGCGCCGTCGAAAAAGGCGACCGAATGGCCGGTGGCGTAGCTGGTGGCGCAGAGCGCGAAGCCCTGCAGATGTCCGCGCGCGATGCTGCGATGAATGCTCGCGCAGTCCACGTGCGTGCCGAGGAGCTGCCGCAGCGGGCTGTTATCCAGCAGCGCCTTGGGCGGGGAGAGGATGAGGCCGCCCGAAAGCAGCGCCAGCAGCCAGTGGGTGCCGGAGCGCAGCATGTGAGTCGCATTCACCTGGAAGACCTGGCCCGTGCGAAAGTTGGCCCAGACGCGCTCCAGCCCCGCCACCGCCCGCCGCCAGCGGTGCGCCTCCGCCGCGAGCACGCTGGCGGCGACCGCGCCCGCGGAGGTGCCGACGATGACCGGGAAGGGATTGCGCGCGCGCGGCAGCAGCTCGGTCAGCGCCAGCAGCACGCCCACCTGATAGGCCGAACGCGCGCCACCGCCGGCCAGGACAAGCCCGACGGTCGGCCTGGCAGGCGGCTTTTTCGCGACTTCGACGGGCCCGTCCATCCCGCGAATAATGCCACGGGGCCTGCCCCCGGCTCACAACCTCCGTCGCTTCAGAGCCCGAAAAGCGATCCAGGAGCGGCCCAGGCCGCTCGAAACCTACGCGACTTGCAGGATCTGCATGCAGTTCGTGCCGCCCTGAACGCCCGACAGCTCGCCCTTGGTGAGGATCACGAGATCCTTGCGCTTGACCAGATCGAGCTCGAGCAGGCGCGAGAACAAGGCCCCGTACAGGGCCCCCATGGAAGCGGAGCGGGTGACATCGAAAATAACGGGGTAGACCCCGCGGTAAATCGTGACCCTGCGGCGTGTCCGCTCATGCCGCGTGAAAGCGTAGATGGGGATATCGGACCGGATGCGCGACATCCACAGCGGCGTCGCCCCTGACTCCGTCAGGGCGACGATGGCGCGCACCTTCAGGTGGTTGGCCGCGTACATGACGGCCATGGCGATTGCCTCCTCGGTCCCCTTGAACTGGCCCTCCGTGCGGTGGCGGGTGCGGCTGTGCGTGAGCTGATATTTCTCCGCGCCCTCGATGACCTGTGCCATCGCCTCCACGGCTTTGACGGGGTAGCGCCCGGTGGCGGTCTCCGCCGACAGCATTACGGCGTCCGTACCGTCCATGACGGCGTTGGCTACGTCACTGACCTCGGCGCGAGTTGGCACGGGGTTCTGGATCATCGACTCCATCATCTGCGTAGCCGTGATCACCACGCGGTTCCTGGCGCGCGTCTGATGAATGATCGTTTTCTGCAGCCCGGTCAGCTCGGCGTAGCCCATTTCAACGCCGAGATCGCCGCGCGCCACCATGACGACGTCGGCGGCATCGATGATGCCCGGCAGGTTGGCGACGGCCTCGTGCCGTTCCACCTTGGCCACGATGCGGGCCTCGCCACCTGCCTGGCGGACCAGCGCGCGGGCCTGCTCGACGTCGGCGGCGTCGCGCGCAAAGGAAACGGCCATGTAGTCGATCTGCTCCTCCGCCGCGAAGCGGATGTCGTCCCGGTCCTTCTCCGAGATCGCCGGTGCGGAAATGCCACCGCCCTGGCGGTTCAAGCCCTTGCGATCCGACAGCTCGCCGCCTACGCGCACGCGCGTCTGGATTCTCGTCCCGCTGACGCTCTCGACGCCGAGCACTATCTGGCCGTCACCGAGCAGCAGGCTGTCACCCGCACTGACGTCCTTGGGGAGATCCTTGTAGGCGCAGCCCACCTCTTCGGCCGTGCCGGCCTTCGGATCGAGCGCCGTGTCGAGCGCGAAGGCCTGGCCCTCCTGCAGCATCACCTTCTTGTCGCGGAAGCTCTCGATGCGGATCTTGGGACCGCTCAGATCGAGGAGGACTCCGATGCACTTGTTGGCGCGATCGGCGGCCTCACGCACCATTGTCAGCCGCTGGCGGCGCTCATCCATCGTGCCGTGCGAGGCGTTTAGCCGCACCACATCGAGCCCGGCGCGCATCATTTCCGTCAAGACAGCGAGGTCGTCGGTCGCCGGACCGACGGTCGCTACGATCTTCGTTCGTCTCAGCATGGGTCAGCTCCTTGCCCGTTCCTCGAGGGCGGCGACGGCCGGCAGAGTCTTGCCTTCCACGAACTCCAGGAAAGCGCCCCCGCCCGTGGAGATGTACGAAATTCCGTCCTCGACCCCGTATTTCTCTATTGCCGCCAGCGTATCGCCGCCGCCGGCCAGGGAGAATGCCTTGCTGCGCGCGATCGCCTGGGCGATGGCGCGCGTGCCTTCGCCGAACTGCTCGAACTCGAACACTCCGACGGGGCCGTTCCAGATGATGGTGCCCGCCGATTGCAGCGTGCCGCTCAGCCGCTCCGCGCTGTCCGGGCCGATGTCGAGAATCCTCTCGTCAGGGCCGACTTCGTGGATGGAGCGCACGTCGGCGTGCGCGGTGGCTGCCAGCTCCTTGGCGACCACGACATCGGTCGGCAGCGGGATCTCCGCACCGCGCGCACGCGCCTGCGTCATCAGACGGCGCGCGACATCCAGCAGCTCCGGCTCGTAAAGGGACTTGCCAACGGCCACTCCGGTCGCGGCGAGGAAGGTGTTGGCGATGCCGCCGCCGACGATCAGCTTGTCGACCTTGGCGAGGAGCGATTCCAGCACCGTCAGCTTGGTCGACACCTTCGAGCCCGCGACTATGGCGACCAACGGCCGCGCGGGCTTCTCGAGCGCGCGCTCGAGCGCCTCGAGCTCACCGACCAGCAGCGGCCCGGCGCAGGCGCTCTTGGCGAACCTCACCACCCCGTGCGTGCTGGCCTCCGCGCGGTGCGCGGTGCCGAAGGCGTCCATGACGAAGACGTCGCAGAGATCGGCCATGCGGCGGGCGAGCGCCGGATCGTCCTTCTTCTCGCCCTTGTTGAAGCGGACGTTCTCGCAGAGCACCGCGGTACCGGCCTCGCAATCGACTCCGTCGAGCCAGTCGCGGCGCAGCGGTACGGCCTTGCCGAGCAGTTCCGAGACGCGCGCCGCCACAGGTTTCAGCGACAGCGCCTCATCGACCTTGCCCTCTTCGGGTCGGCCGAGGTGCGAGAGGATGAATACCTTGGCGCGCTGCTCCAGCGCGTAGCGGATCGTCGGCAGCGCCGCGCGGATGCGTGCATCGCTGCTGACGACGCCGTCCTGGACCGGGACGTTGAGATCCTCGCGGACCAGGACCCGCTTGCCGCGCAGGTCGAGGTCCGCCATGCGCAGGACCTTCATGATGCCTTGGCCCAGGCGAGCGTCGTGTCGATCATGCGGTTGGAGAAACCCCACTCGTTGTCGTACCAGGCGAACACCTTGACCAGGGTGCCGTCGATGATCTTCGTCAGCGTGGCATCGAAGATCGACGAATGCGGGTCGTGGTTGAAGTCGCTCGAGACCAGCGGCGCGTCGTTATAGGCGAGCACGCCCTTGAGCGGACCCGAGGCCGCCGCCTCGCGCATCAGCTTGTTCACTTCCTCCGCCGTGGTCGCGCGCTTGGCCGTGAAGGTGAGATCGACCAGCGACACGTTGATGGTCGGCACGCGGATGGAATAACCATCGAGCTTGCCCTTCAACTCCGGAAGCACCAGGCCAACGGCCGCGGCGGCGCCCGTCTTGGTCGGGATCTGCGACATCGTCGCGGAGCGCGCCCGGCGCAGGTCGGAGTGATAGACGTCGGTCAGCACCTGGTCGTTCGTGTAGGAATGTATCGTGGTCATGATGCCGTTGACCACGCCGATCTTGTCGTGCAGCACCTTGACCACGGGAACGAGGCAGTTGGTGGTACAGGAGGCGTTGGAGATGACGGTGAAGTCGCTCTTCAACACGTCGTGGTTGACGCCGTAGACGATCGTGGCGTCCACATCCTCACCGCCAGGCGCCGAAATGATGACGCGCCTGGCACCACCCTTCAGGTGGGCGCTGGCCTTAGCCTTGCTGGTGAAGAGGCCCGTGCTCTCGAAAACATACTCCACGCCGAGGTCGCCCCACGGAAGCTTCGCCGGATCGCGCTCGGCGAGCACCTTGATCCGGTCGCCGTTGACGACCATCGCATCGCCATCGACCTTCACCTCGCCATCGAATCTGCCGTGCACGGTGTCAAAACGCGTCAGGTGCGCGTTGGTCTTGGCATCACCGAGATCGTTGAGGGCGACGATCTGCACTTCCCCGGTGCGCCGGCTTTCATAGAGTGCGCGCAGGACGTTGCGGCCGATGCGACCGTAACCGTTGATTCCCACCTTTATTGGCATGACCCGTTAACCTCGTTGGCGATACGTGACTGTTCATCTCATCGATGGGCGGAAATCGCCGAGGCGATTTCCGCCAGACCCTACGCATTTGCCGCGGGCAAGGGACGGCCCTTGCCCGCTGTACACCGCTATGCGCCGCTGCGCAGCAGCTCGTCCACCTCTCGGCTGACGTGCTCGGCGGTGAAGCCGAAGTGCGCCAGCACCTCGGCGCCCTTGCCGGAGGCGCCGAAGCGATCGATCCCGATCACCCGCCCCTCCATGCCGACGTAGCGCCACCAAGATAGCGTGGCGCCCGCCTCCACCGCTAGACGGCGGCGCACGGCCCGCGGCAGCACTGCCTCCCGGTATGCCTCTTCCTGGGCATCGAAAGCGTCCGTCGCAGGCATGGACACCAGCCGCACGCGCCTGCCGCCGGCATTGAGCGCACTCACCGCCTGTGCGGCTATGGCGACCTCGGAGCCGGTCGCCAGTACCAGGCACTCGGGGGTGCCCTGGCAGTCGATCAGGACGTAGCCGCCGCGACGGACATTCGCCTGCTGCTCGGCGGTACGCGCCTGCTGCGGCAGAGCCTGGCGGCTGAGCACGAGCGCAGTGGGGCCGGACCGCTCCACGGCTGTCGTCCACGCGACTGCCGTCTCGAAAGCGTCGCACGGCCGCCAGAGGCTCAGGTTCGGCATGGCCCGCAGGCTCGCCAGGTGCTCGATCGGCTGGTGCGTGGGGCCATCCTCCCCGAGGCCGACCGAGTCGTGAGTATAGACGAGCACCACGTGCGTATTCATGAGCGCGGCGAGACGAACCGCATTGCGCGCGTAATCCGAGAACACCAGAAAGGTACCGCCGTAAGGCAGGAGACCGCCGTGCAGCGCGATCCCGTTCATGACGGCCGTCATGCCGAACTCGCGCACGCCGTAGTGCATGTAATCGCCCGTCGCTGCCTTCGGGTCGAAGTCGCGCGCGTCCTTGAACCTGGTGTTGTTGGAACCGGTGAGGTCGGCCGAGCCGCCGAAGATCTCGGGAATTGCCGGCGCGATCAGGTTGAGCGTGGCCTGCGAGGACTGACGGGTCGCCTGCGGCGCCTGCTGCGCGAGCCCCGCGGCCAGCGCCTGGGCGGCGCTCTGCGCCCAGTCCGCAGGCAGCTCGCCGCGCATGCGCCGCTCGAGCTCGCGCGCGAGCTGCGGGTGCGCGCTGCGATAGCGCGCCAGCAACTCCCGCCAGGCGGACTCCGCGGCCGCGCCGCGGCTGCGATGGTCCCAGGCGGCACTCAGCTCGGCGGGGATGACGAAGGGTTCGTATGGCCAGCCGATCGTCTTGCGGGTGGCCGCCACCTCGTCCACTCCCAACGCTTCCCCATGTGCTTCCTGCGTCCCCTGCTTGTGCGGCGCACCCCACCCGATGATGGTCCGGCAGCAGATCATCGAGGGGCGCTCGGTCTCGGCGCGCGCGGCGCGGATCGCCGCGGCCACCGCTTCCGCATCATGACCGTCGACACCGGGTACGACGTGCCAACCGTAAGACGCGAACCGCTTGGGAGTGTCATCGGTAAACCAACCCGCCACCTTGCCGTCGATGGAGATCCCGTTGTCGTCGTAGAAGGCGATGAGCTTGCCGAGCCGCAGGGTGCCGGCGAGGGAGCAGGCCTCGTGCGAGATGCCTTCCATCAGACAGCCGTCGCCGCAGAACACATAGGTGTAATGATCGACGATGGGATATTCCGCACGGTTGAATTGCGCGGCCAGGATGCGCTCCGCGAGCGCGATCCCCACCGCGTTGGCGAGCCCCTGTCCGAGGGGACCGGTGGTGGTCTCGATGCCGAGCCCCGGCTCGCGCTCCGGATGGCCTGCGGTATGGCTGCCGAGACGGCGGAAATTCCCGATCTCCTGCAGCGAGAGCGGATAGCCGGTCAGGTGGAGGAGCGAGTAGAGCAGCATCGAGCCGTGACCGTTCGAGAGCAGGAAGCGGTCGCGGTTGGGCCATTGCGGGTTGCCCGGGTTGTGCTCGAGGAAATCGCACCACAAAACCTGGGCGATGTCGGCCATGCCGAGCGGCATTCCGGGGTGCCCTGAATTGGCGCGTTGCACCGCGTCCATCGACAGAGCGCGGATGCAGTTGGCGAGTTCACGGCGTGTAGTCATAGAGAAATCCCGGAAAACGGGCGCGCATTGTCCATCAGCGGCCGCCGTTGCTCAATCGTGTGGTCTGAGGCAACGCCGGCGCCGCAGCGGCTCTGCGCCGCGCCCGCAGCATGCCTGCCTCGCCGCGGCGCAGGGCGCGGGCGCAGGGACATCCCAGCATGTGAGCAGCGTGTTCAGCGCATGAACCGGCGCTCCACCATGAGCCGGACCGAGACGGGCGTCGCAACGGCCCGACAGTGACTTATGTTCGGTTGGCGAGCATCACACTATCGCCGTCTCAATCGGCGCATTGGCGCAGATTTCCGCCACCTCCGCGGCCGTGCGCGACCCAGTTCACTGCAGACACCTCACGCCTCTCTGTTACCCTTCGGAAATGGCAACGAGCGTCGTGCGTCTGACTCATCTCACCGACCCGCATCTCTACGGCAGCGAGGGCGAGCTGCTGCGTGGCATTTCCACACTGCCGTCGTTCGAGGCAACGCTTGCCAACGCCCGCCAGCGCGACTGGCCGCCCGATGCGCTGCTGATAACCGGCGACCTCGTTCAGGACGATCCCGCGGGTTATGTTCATTTTCGGCGCTTGCTCGGCCAGCTGCGCATGCCGGTGCTCTGCCTGCCTGGCAACCATGACGAGCCGGAGGCGATGCGCCGTGAGCTCGACGGCGCACCGTTCGTCATCGGAGGAACCGTCGACCTCGGGCTCTGGCGCATCGTATTGCTCGACAGCACCATTCCGGGCTCAGCCGCGGGACGGCTCAGTGCGGACAGTCTCGCGGCACTGGACTCGGCGCTCGCCGGCGCGGACCAGCGGCACGTGCTGGTGTGTCTGCATCATCACCCGGTGCCGATGGACAGCCACTGGCTCGACCGTGTCGGCTTGCAGAATGCCGCAGCGTTTCTCGATGTCATCGATCGGCATCCGAACGTTCGCGGCATCGTGTGGGGCCACGTGCACCAGAGCTACGACGCAGTGCGCAAAGGTGTGCGGCTACTGGCGACGCCCTCGACCTGTGCGCAGTTCCTACCCCACTCCGAACAGTTCGCGATCGACCGTCGACCGCCTGGCTATCGCACGCTCGAGCTCAAGGCGGATGGCTCCATCTTGACCGACCTCGTCTGGCTCGAAGCCGGCGCCAGCGGAACCTCCAAGTCCGCCTGGGCTGCCGCCTGAGCGGCCGCATCGCGCGCCTCCGCCAGCCGACTCCAGGCCTCGAACGCGGTCGCGGCCGAAATCTGTTCCGCGCGCGCGAATTCCGGTGGGCCGCCGAGTGCCACGACGGCCGACCCGCCCGAGCTGCGCGGCAGCCAAACCCTCGGCGATTGAGTGCCATAAAGCACGACGAGCGGCAACCCGAGCGCCGCTGCCGCATGCGCCGGACCGGAATCCACCGAGATCATGCTGTGGGCGCGCTCGCACAGCGCAAAGAGCGGGCGCAGCTCAGTGCGGGCACAGATGACACCGGGAAGGGCCGCCGCGGCGCGCACGGATTCGAGGAGCGGCATCTCGGCGGCGGCGCCCCTCAGCACGAGCATCGCTTGCGGCAGGCGGCCATGGAGCATGTGCAGCAGCTGCGCCCAGCGCTCGACCGGCCACGCCTTGTCATCCCGCCCGCGCCAGTTGCGCAGCCGCCGCCGGCCCATGGAGCGATGACTGCCCGGCTGTACCAGAACCACCGGCTGCCCGTGAAAGCCGTGCGAGTGCAGCCAGCGGTCACATGCCGCGTGCTCGGCCTCCAGGATGCGTAGCCGCGGCGTCCACGCAGCGCCACCCTCCGGTTCGGGGTAATCGGCTGCGCCCAGCGCGACAGGCGTCCGTCTGGCGAACCGCAAGAGCGCATCGCTCCACAGAAAGTCCGTCCCCGGCGCCTCATCGATGAAGAGGCAGCGCCGCGGGTCGACGCGCGCGACGCGCAGCAGGCGGCGGATCCTGCGCACCTGCCCCGGGTGATGCTCGAAGACATAAATCGGACCCGGCGCGCTCGCGCGTAACGCGCGCAACACATGCAGCCAGGCGAGTCCAAAAAAACCGGGGACTTTGCGCGGCAAAGGCCAGCACGCCGCGACGTCTTCCAAGCCGCGGTAGACATCGGGTGCCCACGCATCCGCTCCGACGATGTAGCAGGGCTCACCGTAGCGCGCGTGCAGCAGCCGCAGCGCCGCCGTCAGCATGACCATGTCGCCGATACGGCCAAGCTTGAAGACGAAAGGACGCAGCGGGGGGGCCGGCATCCCGCCATGGTACTGGGAAACTCAGCTCGCCAGCATCTCACGCCAGCGCTGCGCGACCGCCGCCAGGCGGAAGCGCGGATCGGGCCCGGTCACTGGCCGCGCGCCCTCGCGCCAGGCGCGGACGCGGTCGATATAAACGTCGAACAGGCCGAGGGCGGCCGCGATGTTCGCGGGCCCGCTGCGCCAAGCGGGAGAACAGCCGCCGAGCAGCCCCTCGTAGAGACGCTTGGCGACGGTCACAGGCAGCACCTGCGCCGGGTCGCGCAGCACCTCCAGCGCGGCGCCGCAGTCGTGCGTCAGCACCGGTGTTCCGAGCGCCATCGACTCCGCGAACACGAGGCCGAAGGTCTCCGGAATGACGAAGTTGGGGAAGAACGTGCACAGCGCCGTGCGCGCCTCCGCAAGGATACGTTGCTGCGGCTGGGGACCGAGGTATTCGACGCCATCGAGCCGCGCACCCACGTCTGCCTTGTAGCCGGGGTTGCCGACGACGAGGCGCATATCAGGCAGCGCTCGTCTCACCGCGCGAAACGCGTCCAGGGTGAACTTCAGGCCCTTGTTGGGAGACGACAGGAACACGAGCTTGCGCTCATCGACCGGCGAGCCGTCCGGCTGCAGATCGTCGTCCACCGGGTTGTAGATGGTGCTGGCGGAGACGCGGTCGCTCACGCCCATCCAACGCAGTGCCGCCTCCACCGAATGCCGCTGCGTGTCGGAAACACAGATCACCCTGACGGCAAGCTCGCGCAGAATGGCGGCGTCCGCCGCGATCCTCCCGCCGCGCTTGGAGCGTGGGCTCACCCGGTCGTGCAGCCAGAGGTGGACGCGAGCGTTGGGGTACAGCTGCCGCACCTGCGACAGCGCGCGCGAATCCCGGTTGACGATCACATGCGTGACGGTGCGATCGGCTCTCGGCGGCAGGTAGCGGCCGCTCGAGCTGATGCGGTTGTGCTGCACCACGCGGGCACCGAGAGCATCGGCAACACGCACCACCGTCGCTTCGGTGCCGCCCATCGCCTCGCGCCGCAGCGTCTCGCTGTCATACGGCCGGCCGCACGTGGGATCGAAGAAGAGGATGACGCTCATGGCGTCGATGATTATGCATCGGGTATAACGTTGGCATGAGACTGCTGTTCGCCGAATCGAGCACGCGCGGGTACGGAACCGAGCAGCACATCGCCGCCCTGGCGACTGCGATGGCGCGGCGGGGACATGACGTACGCTGTCTGGTGATCGGCGGCAGCCCGGTGGCAAGCCTGCTGCAGGCGGCGCGGGTACCAACGGTTGCCGTACGCCCCGGCCGCACCCGCGGCCTGCGCATCGCCGCCGGCTTGCTGCGCCTGGCGCTGCGGCAGCGGCCGGACTGGATGGTCTCGAACGATCCGCGCTTCTACCGGATGCTGCTCGCCCTGCGCGGCCTCACCGGCGCGCGCGTGGCGCTCTTCCGCCACTGGCACGATGCCCCGCCGAAGCAGCGGAGTCGTGAGCTCCTGTCCCGGCGCACCGATCGCTTCATCCTGGTATCGCAATTCCACCGGCAGGACTACCAACGCCAGGGAATGAGCGTGGAGCGCGCCTCCGTCCTCTACAACCCGATCGATACCGAGCGCTTTCGGCCGTCACCTGCCGCGAGAGCGAGCGGCCGAGAACGTCGCGGCTACACCGACTCCGACGTCGTCATCGGTTGTGTCGGCAGGATGATCGCTGCGAAAGGCATCTTCACGCTGCTCGCGGTGGCCGAGCGACTGCTCGGGGCCGAGGTGTCGGCGCGCATGTTGTGGGTGGGCGATGGCGAGGGCTGCGCAGCCCTGCGGGCGCGGGTGGCGGAGTCCCCGTATGCGAGCCGCCATCGGTTCGAGTGCTGGGAGGCAGACATGGCAACCCTCTACCCGGCCCTCGACATTCTCGCGGTACCCTCCCTCTATCCGGAGCCTTTCGGGCGCGTGTCGGTCGAAGCGCAGGCCGCCACCGTACCGGTGGTCTGCAGCCTCGCGGGAGGACTGCCGGAGACTTTCATCGCCGACGACACCGGCATCGCAGTCGCGCCCGGCGACGCCGACGGGCTCGCGAGTGCCCTCTTGACGCTGCTGCGCGACCCCGAGCGGCGGCGACGGATGGGCGCGGCCGGCCGCGACTGGGCCTGCGCCCGCTTCTCACTCGAGCGCATCGCGGAGGATTTTGAGCAGTTGCTCACTTGACAGCGCTGGATCCGGTCTCCTGCCCGGCCCAGCGCGCGTTGAGCAAAAAGCGCGGTTTTTTCCTCAACGTCCGCCACCTGCGGCGGCGGGGCACATCCGTGTGCCTATGTCATGCCTGGGTGCGGCAGTCGCCTGCCGATCAGATAGAAGTTGCCGCGGTAGATCGGGCATTCGGCGTGCTGCCATGCGAAGCCCGGCAGCGACTTCTGCAGCGACTGGAAGTACCGCACGTTGTCGTGCTCGCCGAAGCTGCGCTGGTAGGCACACAGAATGTGGCTGAACCCGGCGAGCAGCGGCGCGATCCGCTCGCGCACCGCGAGCGGCGTCTCGCTGAGTGACCAGGTCGCGATGAAGAGCGAAGTCTGGTGCTCGGCGCAGTTACGGCCGACGGCCGCGGCCGCCGCCGGCTCGCCGGAGACCAGCCACTCGAGGTTGCCCGGCGGCTGGCCGCCCGGCCCGGTTGGAAACATGTTGCGCAGATAGAAGCGCTGCAGCGCGCACATGACCGGCAGGTCCCAGATGAGATAGCGCTCCCGGTAGCCGAGGTTGCGCAACAGCCGGAAGAAGCTGCCGTAGCCCGCGCCGAAATCGACCACCAGACGCAGCGTTGCGAGGTCGAGGTCCGTTGCTTCCAGCAGCCGCACCAGGTGATAGCCGTGTTGCACGAGCAGCGGACTGCTGAGCGGGTAGTACGGATTGACGAGCGGCCCGCCGACGGGCGATTCCGTCAGCGCCCGCTGGATCTGCGCCGAGAATCGACTGGAGGCGAAGAGGTAGCGCAGATAGTCACGCGAGCGGGCGCGGATGCGCGGATGGACGGTCTTCGCCACGGGCGGCAGGCGCAGGAATCCGTCCGCCCCACCTGCCGTGATGGCACGGCTGATGTCGGCCGCGAGCCCCGCCCATTCGCCCGTCACGGACTGGCGGGCGAGCGCGCCCTCGAGCTCCGCCAGCAGCTCGCCGGTGTGCTGCAGCCGCGGCGGTGTGTAGTCGCCGAGGAGCTTTGCCGCCATGCGCCGCAGCGCCATTGCCGTCTCGATCGTCAACGCAGCCAAGGGTCGCCTCCGTCAGCCCGCGGCCCGATCCGCGCCGATCGGATCGGCCCGCAGACGATCGAGCAGTCCACACCAGGCATCGAACACCACGCGCTCGGGAATCTGGTCCAGGCGGCTTGCCGCCGGCGGGCCGCCGACACCGATCACCGGCGAGCCGACGGCGCTGCGCGGCTGCCAGACCCGCGACGGGTAGGCGCCGAAGAGGACGACCAGCGGCAAACCAACCGCGGCGGCGGCGTGCGCCGGGCCGGTGTCGACGGAAATCATGCTATGAGACTGCGCGCACAGGGCAAAGAGCGGGCGCAGCGGTAGCACCGCCGTGTTGCCGGATGACAGCGCCGCGGCGGCGCGAATCTGCTCCAGGAAAGCCTCCTCCTGTGGCGCCCCGACGAGGACGATGAGCGCCTGCGGCAGCCGCAGCTGCAAGTGCTGCTGCACGTGCCGCAGCAACTCAGCCCAGCGCTCCACCGGCCATGCCTTGTGATCGTCCCGCGAAACCCGCTGCCGGGCTCCACCCTTCATCGTGCGTTGGTTGCCTGGCTGCACGAGCACGAGCGGTCGCCCGAGCCATCCGCGCGAGGCGAGCCATGCCTCGCATTCCGCCCGCTCAGCCGCAGTGATCTCGAGATGTGGAGCACAGCGCGGCGCCGGCTCCGGCCACGGAAAGTCCGCTTCCCGAAAAGCGGGCGGCGTGCAACGTCCGAGCGCCCCCAGCCGGTCGACCCAATGCTCGGGCTCCTGCCCGCGCAGCCTCGCGGCCGCGAGCATATCGGCCATGATGACGCAACGATTCGCCGCTGTGCCGCTCCACCGCAGCAAGCGCGTGATGCGCGGCAATTTGTGCGGGAAGTCCTCGCAAACATATACCGGTGCGGCACGATCGGCGCGCAGCGCGCGCCTCGCCCGCCACCACTCGCGGTCGAGGACGAAAGCGGTATGCCGTCCCAGACATATGACTTCGGCGACATTGGGGTGCGCGCGATAGATCTGCGCGGTCCAGCCGCCGGCGCCAATGATGCGGCACGGCTGTCCGAAGCGCCGGTGCAGGATCTCGAGCAGCGTGCTCAGCATGATCATGTCGCCGATTCTGCCGAACCAGATGACGACTGGATTGGAGGGGGCTTGCGACACGGGATGGGGAGCGGCTTACGCCGTGATCTGCGACTCACTTCGAGCGGCGCTGCGCCCTCTTGCGCCGCAGTATACCGCCGCGCGCCAGCCGTGACCGCGGGGGCGACTCGGAAACTCCGGTGAAGCCGCCACGCGTCGTACGTTCCACCGCGGTGATGAGTCCAAGCTTCTCCAGACGCGCCTCGATGGCGCGCAGCGTGCGTCCGTGCTTATGAGCGATCGCTTCGGGCGACTCGCCGCTTTTGAATTCTGCTAGCAGCCTGCTTTCCTCCTCGGTCGTCCATGCCTGACCGACGTTGTCGGGGAGCTGCGCGCGTCGCTGAGCGCGCGCCGCCGTCAGCTCGAGCGCCGACAGGCCCGCAAGCAGCGCCCGCAGCACATCGGCGTGCTGCAGCACCGTCTCGCGCGGTAACTCCTCGCCCGTGACGGGGTCGACCCCCTGGATGAGAGACTGCAATACCTGTCTTGCCCGGGACTGCTGCATGACGGCTCTCCACTCGCGTGATGACTGGCGCGCATTGTTCGAGCGCCGGCACGCACGCCACTAGGGCGAGAGGTTGCGCCTCCGTGCCGATTTGCGGCATTAGGGCGCATTTGCGCGCAAAGGCGGCTTTCCCGTACATTGCGCGCCCCTGCCGACGATTCGCCCGCATGCGCGCCTTCGCCTGGTTTCTGCTGTTGATCGCAGTGAGCCTTGCGGCAATGGCGGCGCTCACCTATCCGGCGTGGCTGCTGCTGCAGCCGCATTTCGACTTTCCGTTCCATCGCATCGGCGAGCGGATCGGGATGCTGGCGTTTCTGCTCGGTTTCCTGCTGCTGGCACGTCGGCTGCGGCTCGCCGACCGCGTCAGCCTCGGCTATGGAGCGCCGCGCCGCATCTTCCTGCGCGAGCTGTGCCTCGGATTGGCCCTGGGGGCGATCACCATGGCCGGCGTTGCGGCCTCCATGGCGGCGCTGGGGCTGCTCGATTTTCACCAGGCTAGGCTCTACGGCAGCGGCGCCCTCGCGGCGCTGGTCGCGAAACGGCTGGCGAGCGGCCTCGCCGTCGCGCTCATCGAAGAGACGGCGCTGCGCGGGGCAATGTTCGCCGGGATTCAGCGCCAGTCGGGCACGGCGGCCGCGATCGCGCTGACCTCGATCGTCTACGCCTGGACGCACTTCCTCGGCAGTTTCCACATCGCTGCGGCGCAGGTGACCGCCTGGAGCGGCGTCGCGCTGCTGCACGGCACGCTGCAGTCCTTCGACCATCCTCTCGGCATCGCGGATGCATTTCTGTGCCTGACGGCGGTTGGCGTCGTGCTGGCGCTGGTGCGTGCGATCACCGGCAATATCGCGGCCGGCATGGGGCTGCACGCCGGCTGGGTCTGGGTGATGTTGGTGGTGCACGGGCTGGCGCAGCCGAATCGCGCGGCGCCGCTCGGCTTTCTCCTCAGCCGGCACGATGGCTTCACCGGCTGGCTGGTGCTCGGCTGGACCGTGCTGTTGGGTCTCGGCCTGTCGCGCTTCTACCTCTATCGGCCCAAAGCGGGCTGACGCCGCAGCTCATCCAACAGCTTGGCGTGCAGCCCGCCGAAGCCGCCGTTGCTCATGATGAGCGCATGGTCACCGGCGCGCAGAGTCCGCGCCAGATCCCTGGCGAGCACTGACACCTCGCTGCGCCCATGGCCACGGCTGCCGAGGCCGGCAAGCACCTCGGCCGCGTCCCATCCCAGGTCGGGAGGCGTGTACAACCAGACTTCGTCCGCGCCGGCCAGCGAGCCGGCGAGCTGGTCGCGATGAACTCCCATGCGCATGGTGTTGGAACGCGGCTCGAGGACAGCAACGATCCGTGCCGATCCGACGCGCCGGCGTAAACCATCGACGGTGGTCGCGATCGCCGTCGGATGATGGGCGAAGTCATCGTATACCCGTATGCCGTTCACCTCACCGCGAAGCTGCATACGTCGGGCCACCCCCGCGAACGAATGCAGAGCCTCGATTGCTCGCTCGACGGTGACACCGGCGTGCCGGGCCGCTGCAATCGCCGCGAGCGCGTTCTCCATGTTGTGTGCGCCGATGAGCCCCCACTGCACCGTACCGCGCGGCCGGCTCTGCTCGAGAACTTCGAAGCAAGAGAAATCCTCGACGCCGCCGGCTGTGCGCCCCGTCCAATACGCGTCCGAAGCAGCATGTCCCGCGAACCCTTCCAGCGGCGTCCAGCATCCCATCGCAAGCGTCTCTTTCAGAGGCTCATCCGCGACGTTCCAGACGATGCGACCACTGCCAGGCACCGTTCTCACCAAGTGATGAAACTGCCGCTCGATCGCGGCGACATCCGGATAGATGTCGGCGTGGTCATACTCGAGGTTATTGAGGATCAGGGTGCGCGGATGGTAATGGACGAATTTCGCGCGCTTGTCGAAGAAAGCGGTGTCGTACTCATCCGCCTCGATCACGAAAAAGGGGCTGGCGCCGAGCCGCGCGCTGGTGTCGAAGTTCGCCGGTACACCGCCGATCAGGAATCCGGGCGCGAGACCGGCGTCCTCGAGAATCCACGCGAGCAGCGAGGATGTGGTGGTCTTGCCGTGGGTTCCCGCGACGGCGAGCACCCAGCGGTCACGCAGCACCTCGCGCGCCAGCCACTCCGGTCCCGAGGCGTAGGGAATGCCGCGGTCGAGGAGCGCCTCGATCACGGGCTGCCCTCGCATCATGACATTGCCCACGACCACCACATCGGGCGTGGGATTGAGCTGCGCAGCGTCGTAGCCTTCGATGAGCTCGATCCCGAGCGCCTCGAGCTGCGTGCTCATCGGCGGGTAGACGTTGCGGTCGGATCCGGTGACCCGATGGCCGGCGGTGCGCGCGATTGCCGCGATGCCGCCCATGAAGGTCCCGCAAACGCCCACGATATGTACGTGCATAATGGGCGCGGATTCTACAGATCATCTTCCGCTTCGTTGCAGCACATCGCCGACACTGCCGACGCCGTCACCGATCTCGCCGCCCGCCTCGCGAGCCACGCCAGCATCGGTCTCGACACCGAATTTCTCCGCGAGCGCACCTATCGCGCGGAGCTCTGCCTGATACAGGTGTCGGCGGCGGACGACGCGCTATGCATCGACCCGCTCGCAGTGCCCGGGCTCGGCGCGCTCGCCGGCCCGCTCACCGCGGCCGCGATCGTGAAAGTGATGCATGCCTCGCGGCAGGACCTGGAGGTTCTGCTGCCGGCCGTCGGACTGGTGCGCCCGGTGTTTGATACGCAGGTCGCGGCCGCGCTGGCCGGGTTCGCCGCGCAGATCGGCTACGCCGAGCTCGTCCGGCGGCTGTTCGGGATCGAGCTGTCGAAGGCACATACCCGCACCGACTGGTCGCGGCGGCCGCTCTCGCCGGAACAGATCGAGTACGCCCGTGATGACGTGCGTCACCTGGTGCCGATGAAACTGACGCTCGAGGAACAGCTCGATAAGCTCGGCCGGCTGAGTTGGCTGACCGAGGAGCTCGCGGGGCTGGCCGACGCAAGCACGCTCGTGACGCAGCCCGAGGAAGCTTGGCGTCGCTTGAAGGGGTTGCGCGGCCTCGACGCATCGCGGCAGCGACTGGCACGCGGGTTGGCCGCGTGGCGGGAGCGCCGGGCCATGGAGCGGAATCGGCCGCGGGGTTGGATTCTCGACGACGCGGCGCTACGTGAGCTGATCGTACGGGTGCCGCGGTCATTGGCCGCGTTGGCGGCGATCGCAGACGTGCCCGAAGGTGTGGTGCGACACTCTGGCAGCGAGCTGCTGGCCTGTATTGCGGCGGCGGAGGTTCCGGATCCTGCACCGACGCTGGATACGAGGCAGCGCCCCGACCCCGCACAGGGCGCGCTGGTGAAGAAGCTCGGTGCGGTGAATCAGGCGGTGGCGACTGAGCTGGGCATCAGCCCCGAGGTGCTGGCCACGCGGCGTGAGCTCGAGCGGTTGGCCGAAGGCGGCGAGGACATCGGCGCTCTGCGCGGCTGGCGCCGGCCGGTGATCGGCGAGAAGCTGCTGGCGGCGATCTAGGCGCCTGGGTTTATCGGCAAAAATCGCCGAGGCGATTTTGTCGCGAGACCCATACGTTTCACCGCGGGGCCGGGAACGGCCCGGCCCCGCTTTGCACTGACAGCGCCGCTTCCAATCGGCGCTCGACCTCGGCCACCGTGCCTTCGGCGTTGATCGTGCGCAGCAGGCCCTGCTCGCGGTAATAGTCCACCAGCGGGCGGGTCTGCTGCTCGTAGACCTTCAGCCGCTCGGTGACCGTCGCTTCGTTGTCGTCGGGGCGCTGGAAGAGGCGGTGGGGCTTGCCGGTTTTGGGGCAGAGGTCGCGCTCGGCTGCGCCCGGCGGTGCAGTCAATAGGTTCACGACACGGCCGCAGTCGGCGCACGTACGCCGGCCGGAGATGCGGCGCGACAGCTCGGCGTAGTCGACCTCCATCTGCACGACCGCATCGAGCGGCTTGCCTATTTCCCCGAGCAGCGCATCGAGGGCGCGTGCCTGCACCAGGTTGCGCGGAAAGCCGTCCAGGATGAAGCCGGGGCGGGTGTCGCCCTCGGCGAGCCGCTCGCGAATCATGCCCAGGACGATCTCGTCAGCGACCAGGCGGCCGGCAGCCATGGCCTCCTTGGCCTTGAGGCCGAACGCCGTGCCGGTGGCCACCGCGGCGCGCAGCAGATCACCGGTGGAGACCTGCGGTATACCGTGACGCCCGACCAAGCGCTGCGATTGCGTGCCCTTCCCCGATCCCGGGGCCCCCAACAGGACGATGCGCATGAGTTCTATCGAGACCTGACTGCGGCCAAAGGCGAGTCACGTTACCGGCGCCGGGAGACGAGGTCAAACGCGCGGCTGTGCGCTATGCTTTTGTGCTCCACCTGTGGGACTGCTGCGACGCCATGAAAAAAGCGACGTCCAAGAAGAACGCGTTCTATGCCCAATCCGGCGGTGTATCCGCCGTGATCAATGCCTCGGCCTGCGGTGTCATCGAGACGGCCATGCGGCAGTCGCGCTACATCGGCAAGGTGTATGCCGGTCGTGACGGCATCGTCGGCGCGCTGACCGAAGACCTGATCGACGTCAGTCGGGAAAGTCCGGCGGTCATCCGTGGGCTCAAGCACACGCCGGCCGGAGCCTTCGGCTCGGCACGCTTCAAGTTGAAGGGTCTCGAGCAGAACCGTACGGAATACGAGCGGCTGATCGAGGTCTTTCGCGCGCACGATATCGGCTACTTCTTCTACAACGGGGGCAATGACTCGATGGACACCGCCCTGAAGGTGTCGCAGATCGGCGAGGCGCTCGGCTATCCGATCACCTGTGTCGGGGTCCCGAAGACGGTCGACAACGATCTGCCGCACACCGACTGCTGCCCCGGGTTCGGCTCGGTGGCCAAGTACGTCGCCGTGTCCACTCGCGAGGCGGCCCTCGATGTCGCCTCCATGGCGCGCACTTCGACCAAAGTGTTCGTATTCGAGGTGATGGGGCGGCACGCCGGCTGGATCGCCGCGGCGGCCGGCCTGGCGGGCCGCAAAGCCGGAGAGCCGCCGCATATCATCCTGTTTCCCGAGATTGCCTTCGACAAGGACCGCTTCCTCGAGCGGGTGAAGCATTCCGTCACCGCATACGGCTACTGCGTCGTGGTGGTTTCGGAGGGCAGCGCGCATCCCGACGGCAAGTTCCTCGCCGAGGGGGGAACGCGCGACGCTTTCGGCCACACCCAGCTTGGCGGCGTCGGGCCGGTTGTGGCGGACATGATCCGCCAAGCGCACGGCTACAAGTATCACTGGGCGGTCGCGGACTATCTGCAGCGCTCCGCCCGCCATATCGCCTCCAAAGTGGACGTGGAGCAGGCTTACGCCGTCGGCAAGGCTGCGGTCGAGCTGGCAATCAAGGGCGTGAACGCGGTGATGCCCACCATCGTCCGCAAGGCATCCCGGCCCTACAAGTGGACCATCGGCCATGTCCCGCTCGCCGAGGTGGCCAATCGCGAGAAGAAGCTGCCGCGCGATTACATCACCGGGGACGGCTTTGGTATCACGGACGCCTGCCGGCGCTATCTCGAGCCGCTCATCGCCGGCGAGGCCTACCCCCCCTATCGCGACGGCCTGCCGGACTATGTCCGCATCAAGGGCACCCCCGTACGCAAGCGCCTACGCACTGAATTCAAGCTCTAGGGGTCGTGGTAGACTTCGCGGCCTTTTTATAGCCCTTCAAGAATTCCGGGGGAGACAACATGATGGATGCCACCACGTGGCTGTGGGCCGCGATCGCGGCCGGTGTGCTCGCCGTGCTCTACGGCATCGTGTCGATGACCGCCATCCTGCGTCTACCGGCCGGCAACGCGCGCATGCAGGAAATCGCCGCGGCCGTGCAGGCCGGGGCAAAGGCGTACCTCAATCGCCAGTACACCACGATCCTCATCGTAGGCATCGTGCTCTTCCTGATCCTCGGCTTCGTCCTGCACTGGCCGACCGCCTGCGGCTTCGCCCTCGGTGCGGTGCTCTCGGGCGCCACGGGCTATATCGGCATGAACATCTCGGTGCGGGCCAACGTGCGCACGGCAGAAGCCGCCACGCGAGGGCTCAACGCCGCGCTGGCAGTGGCATTCCGCGGCGGTGCGATCACGGGCATGCTGGTAGTCGGTCTGGCGCTTCTCGGCGTCTCCGGCTACTTCGCCATCCTGCGTCATTTCATGGGTCTCGAGCCGGCACTGCACGCACTCGTGGGGCTCGCCTTCGGCGGCTCGCTGATCTCGATCTTCGCGCGCCTCGGCGGCGGGATCTTCACCAAGGGCGCCGACGTCGGTGCCGACCTCGTCGGCAAGGTGGAAGCCGGCATCCCCGAAGACGACCCGCGCAACCCGGCCGTGATCGCCGATAACGTCGGCGACAACGTCGGCGACTGCGCTGGCATGGCCGCTGACCTGTTCGAGACCTACGCGGTCACGATCGTCGCGACCATGCTGCTGGGTGGACTCCTGATGCCTGCAAAGGGCGCGTCGGCGCTGGTCTACCCGCTCG
>JBOIAB010000088.1:0-14567 GCA_050738635.1 Steroidobacteraceae bacterium | reverse complement strand
AAGGCGCAGCGCAAGCTGTTCTTCAACCTGCGCCGGCTGAAGAAGAACCTGACGTGGCTTTCCGCGGAGGAGACGGCGGCCGTCGCCCGCGACCTCGGTGTCACGCCGACGGAAGTCACGGAAATGGAGAAGCGCCTGGCGGCGCGCGACATGTCTTTTGATCCGACCCCGGAGGCGGACGAAGAGGAAATCTATAGCCCGGCGGCGTACCTGCCGGCGCCGGATGCCGATCCGGCGGAGCGCGTGGAGAGCGCGGAGTGGGAAGATGACTCGTCCGCGCGCCTGCACGATGCTCTGAGGCAGCTGGATGATCGCAGCCGCGACATCGTCCGCAGCCGCTGGATGAGCGACGACAAGGCGACCCTGCACGAGCTGGCCGACAAGTACGGCGTGTCCGCGGAGCGGATCCGTCAGATCGAGTCGAACGCCCTGGGCAAGCTCAAGGGCTTCATGGGGAATGGGTTGACTGCCTCAAACGCGCCTGCGGCGGTTTGCTAGGCCCATCCTGGGCCTAGCCCTGCGGGCCGGCGCCTCGCGCCGTCCAAAATCGCTCCCGGCGATTTTGTGAGCGGCCAGGGTTTGACCATTGGCCCGAAGTCGCCTGGCGGCGCTTCGGGCGGCCAGCCTATCCACCGCGTTCGACCTCGCGGCCCCGGGAGCGGCCCGGGGCCGCTTAGTCACTTGCTTTCGAGCGCGGCCTGCTGCACCGCAGCCGCAACCCGCTCGTGCACGGATTTGTCGAGCGGGTTCGGCACCAGGGCATCGCCCTCAGCTTGCTCGGCGATGGATCGTGCGGCGGCCATCAGCATCTGGTCCGTGAAGCAAGCCGCGCGTGCGGCCAACACTCCTTTGAAGAGGCCGGGAAAGGCCAGCACGTTGTTGATCCCCTTGCCGTCCGCCGCGAAGGCGGCGCCGCGCTCGCGAGCCACGAGCGGCTCGATCTCCGGATCCGGATTGGAGAGCGCCAGGATCACCTGACCGGGCCGCACCCACTCGGGCTTGATCAATCCCTTTACCCCGGTGGTCGCGATCACGATGTCGGCGCGCTGCATGATCGACTCCAGAGTCGCGCCCTCCCCGCCCAGCGCCACCAGCCGCGCGACGGCTTCCGGGTTGCGGTCCGCCCCGAGCACGCGCCGGGCGCCGCCGGCACGCAGCAGTCGAACGATGCCGAGGCCGGCGGCGCCCAGTCCGATCTGCCCGATCACGCTTTCCTCCCAGCTCTTGCCCGCGCGGCGCGCGGCGTTGGTCAGCGCCGCCAGCGCCACCACCGCTGTGCCGTGCTGATCGTCGTGCAGCACGGGCTTGCGCAGCCGCTCGCGCAGCAGGCGCTCGATCTCGAAGCACTCGGGCGCGGCAAAGTCCTCGAGCTGAATGGCGCCAAAAGAGAGGTGAATGCGGGCAATGATATCGGCGACCAGGTCGGGCCGGCGCTCCTCGAGCAGGATGGGCACCGCCGAAAGCCCCACGAGATCGGCGAACAGCGCTGCCTTGCCCTCCATGACCGGCAGTCCCGCGAGCGGCCCAATGTTGCCGAGCCCGAGCACCGCTGTGCCGTTGGTCACGACGGCCACGGTACTGTCGATGCTGGTGAATTCCCGCGCGGCCTGCGGGTCCTTCTGGATCGCCAGGCATACCCTTGCCACGCCGGGCGTGTAGATGTCCCTGAGCACCTGCAGCGTGTTGATCGGAAGGCTCGCGACCGTGTGGATCTTGCCGCCGCGGTGGCGATTGAAGACACGGTCGGACTTGCCGATGAAGCGGGCCGTGGGCAGGCAGTCGATGCGGTCGTAGAGACTGCGATCCGCCTCCTCGTCCATCTCCAACGTGATTTCCCAGAGGGTGCGGCCCTGATCGCGGCGCACTGCCACCAAGTGCTCAATCGTGAGGCCGGCTTCGGCGATCACCTGCAGGACCTTGGCAAGACTTCCGGGCTGGTGGATGGTCTCGACGATCAGGATCTCGGGTATCTTCATAAGGGGGCGCACGATACCAGCGCAGCCGG
The DNA here is from genome assembly GCA_050738635.1 of Steroidobacteraceae bacterium. GTDB lineage: Bacteria > Pseudomonadota > Gammaproteobacteria > Steroidobacterales > Steroidobacteraceae > 13-2-20CM-66-19. Next base: position 12,562 of record JBOIAB010000088.1, on the reverse strand, counting down.
ACCGCGGCCATGACCGCGAGCGATCAGCCCCGTACCCCTATAATCAGGGCCATGAAGCGCCTCATTGCGATCGTGGAAGACGAGCCGGCCATCCGCGACAACTACGCTGCCGCGTTCACGCGTGAGGGCTACGTGGTACGCACATACGGCAATCGCGCGCAGGCCATGGCAGCGTTCGCCGCCCGCCTGCCGGATCTGGCCGTGATCGACATCTCGCTCGAGGATGAGCCGGAAGGCGGCTTCGAGCTTTGCCGGCAGCTGCGGGCTCTCTCGGCGGAGCTGCCGATCATCTTTCTCACCGCGCGCGACTCGGAGCTCGACGCGGTGTCGGGGCTGCGCCTCGGCGCGGACGACTTCCTCACCAAGGATCTGAGCCTCGCGCACCTCAGCGCGCGGGTGAACGCCCTCTTCCGCCGGGTCGATGCGCTGCGCAAGCCGCCCGACGAGCAGGAGCAGAGGCTGCGCCGCGGGCCACTGGCGTTGGATGTCGAGCGCATGCGCGCGGAGTGGGACGGCAAGGTGGTGCTGCTCTCGCTGACGGAGCTCTGGATCGTGCATGCGCTCGCGCGGCACCCGGGCCACGTGAAGAACCGGCAACAGCTGATGGATGCCGCCAACGTCGTGCTCGACGACAACACGATCACCTCCCACGTGAAGCGCATCCGGCGCAAGTTCCAGAACCTCGATCCGGCGTTCGACGCGTTGCAGACCGTTTACGGGATGGGCTACCGCTGGGTCGAATGAGCCCGCGATGTCACTGCGACTGAAGCTGCTGCTGCTCGGCCTCGCGACCCTGGTACTGCCCTGGGATGGCATCCGCTACGCGCGCGAAATGGAAGCCGCGCTGCGCCAGAGCGAGCAGCACGAGCTGCAGGCGGTATCGGAAACCATGGCCGCCTCGCTCCAGGGCCGAATGGATCTGCTTTACCGCAATCCCGGCGACCCGGCGCCTGCCAACACGGGAGCCGAAGATCTCACGCCGCTCGTCCTGACGGCGCCGCCCTATATCGATGGTTACCCGGATGACTGGCCGCGAGATCCGAGCGCGTGGCGCTACTACGGCGCGGGCGCACATCGTTTCGGCATCCTGACCGGCGTCAACGATCGGATGCTCTACGTCTTGCTCGAAGTACACGATCCTCAGCTCATCTTCGATGCGCCCGGTGCCAATCCGCTCGATTCCACCACGCTCGGTGATCGTGTCTGGATCGGCTACGAGGACCCGCAGGGAGTCCAGGAGCAGGTGTTTCTCGCGCTGACCGGGCCGGGACCCATCGTTGCGCGCCGCATCGAGGCCGGAGAATACGGCGAGGAAACCACCGTGGAGGACCCGCGCATCGTTGGCGCGCTGCAACCCAACTCGGGCGGCTATGACGTCGAGATCGCCATGCCGCTGTCGATGGCGGGCACACAATTCGGGGTGCTGCTCGACGACCGCGATCGGCGCGGCACGAACCCGTTGAGCTACGGGACGCTGCGCGGCAGCGATCTGCATACCCTGGGACGGCTGGTCGTCGCCGCGCCCTCGCTGACTCCCTACCTCACGCAATTCATGCAGCCGGGAATGAGGTTGTCCGTGACTACGCCGGGCGGCTCGGTCCTGGCGCAGGCGGACGAGCTGGCGGTGCCGGGAGTGCTGGCGCCGGAAGCCGGCATCCTGACACAGGTCTATCGGCGCTTCGTCGATCGCCGCGGCGAGCCGCGGTTCATCGCCTCCAGCGCGCCGATCTACGATGCCGTCCATCAGGCGATGATCGGCGAACTGCAGGTCACGCAAGCGGCGAATCGCTGGCAAGGGCTGCGCGATCGCGCACTGACGCGCATGCTCGATGTGACGCTGCTCACCAGCGCGATCGCCGTTATTGTCACATTCGTGTTCGCGGCCCACCTCGCCGTGCGGCTGTCGCGCCTGCGCCGGGCGAGTGAATCCGCATTGACCCGCGAGGGTCTGGTGACGCAGTTCCCGGAAACGGCGGCGCCGGACGAGCTGGGAGACGTGGCGCGCAGTTTCTCCCGCCTGATGGGCCGCCTCAACGAGTATACGGGCTACCTGCGCTCCCTCGCCGGCAAGCTGGCGCACGAGATCCGTACGCCGCTGACGATCGTGCGCTCTTCGCTCGAGAACCTGGATTCCGAGGAAGTGTCGCCCGCCGTACAGCAGTACCTCGAGCGGGCGCGCCAGGGAAGCGAGCGCCTGAATGCCATCCTGATCGCAATGGGCGCCGCCACACGCGTCGAGGAGGCAATAGGCAACGCCGATCGCTTCCGCTTCGACCTGACGCCGGTGATCGCGTCGGCTGTAAGTGCGTACCGAGTCGCATTTCCTGAACGTCGTTTTGCCGCCGAGTTGGCGTCAGAGCCGATCGAGATCGAGGGCGCGCCCGACCTGATCGTGCAGCTTCTCGACAAGCTCATCGACAATGCCGTCGACTTCAGCCCCGCGGGCGCCACTATCACCGTGCGCCTGCTCCGCGAGCCGGCCGCCGTCGTGCTCGAAGTCGACAACCCCGGACCACCGCTGGCGCCCGAGGCTCGCGGGCGGCTCTTCGAGTCGCTATGGCAGTCGCGCAGCGGCAGTGACAGTCGGCCGCACTTCGGGCTCGGCCTCTACATCGTGCGGCTGATCGCGGAGTACCACCGCGGCGCAGTCGCGGCAACCGATCTGCCGGGTGGAGACGGCGCGCGTTTCGGCGTGCGTCTACCGCTCGCCGACATCCCGCTGTTGCCCAATTACAACGATAAAGTCAAGCTGGAATCGGTATGATTTCAGGGGAGAGAGCAGCGGGTGATGCGCAGACGCCAATACTTGCGGAGGATAACGAAGCAGAAATCCGGAGGTCGACGCGGGCACGGGTATTGGCAGCCGCAACTTTTGCAGCGGTTGTCAGGAACGAATCAGCGCGTGGATTGACACGCGGGCCTTTGAGATTGGGCCGGAGCGCAAGCTCCAGCGTTTCAGCCGATCAAATTGATGTCCGTGACGCAAGCTGACAGCGAACTACCGGGACACGCTCATCTAATAAATCGACCCGCGGAGGAGACTCCGCGGGTTTTTTTTCATCTGGCGCAAAGCGATTATTCGCAGAGACTTTCCAGGTAGCCCTGCGCCACCGGCGATAGCCGCTTGCGCGCCAGCGCGCGCGCCTTCGGCGCATCGACGATGTACTCGAGCGGCCCGGAGACCAGCATCTGTCGGATGCGCGGATGCCGCGCCGACGCCCGCGCCATTTTGTTCAGCACGGTGAAGCCGCGGTTGATTTTCTCCCGGGGAGCCCGGTTCTGCTCGATCGAGCGGGCCAGGTACTGGCCGAAGCGCGCGTAAAGGAAATAGTCGTCATCCCCGACTTGAAAGCGCGCTTCGGCGAAAAAGTCGGGAAAATTCTTCTCGAGATACGAATTGACGCCGCGAAGAGAAGGTCCAGGGTCGCTGTCAGTCGACGCTTGTCTCGTCTTCATTTAGCTCGTCACACCTCCAAAGGGTCCGGACGGCCATCGCTGGACGCCGCGGGCGGCACCACACCCCGCTGCGCGGCGCGGATGTTGCGGCAGTGCGCCCCTCATTGCAATACCCCAAGTCTCAAAAATATCGCCTTCCAACAGCCGCCAGGCGACTTTGCGCCAATTAAATATAATCGGCCGATGGACGAGGCTCTCGAAGTTCGCCGGTTCTGGTTTGGCAGGCTGCCGCTGAAGCCCGAGGGCGTGAGCGAGCGCCTCGCGCTTTGGTTCGGCACCGGCACCGACGAGCAAGAGGTCGACGAGCAGGTCCGCGCGCGTTTCGGCCCGCTGATCGAGCGCGCGGCGGCGGGCGAGCTCGCCGCCTGGGCCGACAGTCCGCGGCGCCGGCTATCGCTCATCCTGCTGTTGGATCAGTTTCCACGGCATGTCTACCGCGGTAGCGAGCGCGCCTTCGCTACGGACCGGGAAGCACTGCAGCTGACGCTGTCGGGCATGCAATCGGCGGCGGACGCGGCTCTGGCGCCGGTCGAGCGGATCTTCTTCTACATGCCGATGCAGCACACCGAGCTGCGCGATGCGCAGGAGGAATCGGTGGCGGCCTATCGCAGGCTGGTCAACGAGGCGCCCGCCGAGCTCAGTGCGATGTTCACGAGCGCGCTCGCGTCGGCGGAGGGGCATCGTTCCATCGTGGCGCGTTTCGGGCGCTTCCCGCATCGCAACCGCGTGCTCGGTCGCGCCAACTCCGCCGACGAAGAGGCGTACCTGCGCCAGGGCGCGAGCAACTTCGGCCAGTGAGGCGCTAGCCGTGCGCCAGGCGTTCGAGGCGGCGGATCTGCCGCTCGAGGTCGCGCTGCACTTCCAACAGCTCCACCGCCAGCACCGCACCGCTGACGTTGATACCGAGGTCGCGCATGAGGCGACCCGCCATGGACAGCCGCGGCACCGCTGCCGCGGGGAGCTGCCACTCCTGCGGGGAGTAGCCCCGCGGGGAGACGAGGCCGAGATCGGCGAGCTCGATGACGGCATCCAGGTCGAGGCGACAGAGCCGGCAGAACTCGGCCGCGGCGATCCAGTCGGCGTCACCGACCACGCGCACCTCACGTATTTCCACCATATCGCTCACGGCGTCACCTCCCGAGGTCGGCGCGCGGATCGAATCCGGCAAGCTTCGCGCGCATGTCCTCGTACAACGAGCGCGCCTCGGGCGAGTTGGCCGGCGGCAGAACGACTTTGAGCTGCACGTACTCGTCGCCCGGCGGCTGACCGGGCAGGCCGCGGCCGCGTAGACGCAGCTTCTGGCCGGACTGCGCGCCCGCCGGCACCTGCATTTCCACAGCACCCCCGAGGGTGGGCACCGTGATTGTCGCCCCGAGCGCCGCCTCCCACGGCGCCACAGGCAGTGTCAGGGTGATATCGCGCCCTTCCACCTGATACAGACGATGCGGGCGCAGGTGCACTTCCAGGTACAGATCGCCCGCGCGGCCGCCGCCTGGCGCCGCTTCGCCCTGACCGGCCAGGCGAATGAGCTGGCCATCGGCGACACCGGCGGGGATGGTGACCCGCACCGCGTGCGAGCGCAGCTCGAGCGTCCCCTCCGGTTTCAGCTCCGGCCTCTTCAGCTCGAGCGTTCGCGTGCCGCCGCCGAACGCCTCCTCGAGATCGAGGTCGATGCGGGCATGGTGGTCGCGACCGGCCTGCTGCTGCCGCCGTCCGGCGGCTCCGAATGGGGTCGCGCCACCGAAGAGCGATGCGAAGAAATCGCTGAAGCCCTCGTCCTCGAAGGCGTGCGCTCCGGCGCTGCGGCTGCGGGTGCCACCGCCACCGCCACCGCTGAACTCGAAGCCGCTGGCCCAGTCCGGTGGCGGCCGGAACTGCTGGCCGGACTTCCAGTCGCTGCCGAGCTGATCGTAGGCGGCCCGCTTCTCCGGGTCCTTCAGCACCTCGTAGGCTTCCTGCACCTCCTTGAACTTCTGCTCGGCGTCCTTTTCCTTGCTGACGTCAGGATGGTATTTGCGCGCCATGCGGCGGTAGGACTTCTTGACGTCCTCGGCCGTGGCCGTGCGGGCGACACCTAGAATTTTGTAGTAATCCCGATATTCCATGAGCGCGGCAGCCCCGGTGGAAAAAGTTGCAGAAACGGTGAGTGGTGACATGGGGGCGCGGTCGGCAAAGCCAACCCCCGGCGCTTGAATCGGGCACCCGCGGCCCCCACGCAGCAGACATGACTGCAACCGAGACCGCCGCTGCCGGGACGATGCTGATAGCCTGCCCGCAGTGTCACGCGATCGTCCGCGTACCCGAGGCGCGAGCCGGCGAGTCTCCCGACCGGACTGCGCGTGGCCAAAGTCAACACCGATGAGCAGCAGCAGCTCGCCGCGCGCTTCGGCATCCGCAGCATCCCGACGTTGATCCTCTTCCGCGACGGGCGCGAGCTCGCGCGCCAGTCAGGCGCAGTGGATGCCGGCAACCTGTCGCGATGGCTGGACCGCGCCCTCGCCTGAGAGCCGTCATTCGTCTCCCGATGCCCACGGCGCGGAAAACTCCGGGTCCGTCAGCGCGATTCGCGCCACCGGTCCGTAGTCGCCGATCGCGCCCGTGATTCTCGCCGCATCCCCGATTGCGACCACGGCCACCGAGTCGGCGCGCGGGAATGCCTCCTCGATCACCGCTTGCGCCTCGGCCACTCCGACCGCGGCGAGCTGCGCCGGATAGTCATCGATGTAACCCTTGCCGAGGCCGTAGAGCCCGATCTCCGCCAGCATGCCCGCCCAATCGGCGGCGGTCTCCAGGCCGAGCGGGTACTGACCGAGCGTGTAGGCGCGGGCCGAGTCGAGCATCTCGCGGGTCACGCCCTCGTGTCGCAGACGCTCGAGCGTGCGCAGCGCGAGATCGACCGCCCTGCCGGTGTTCTCCGTCTGGGCGAAGGAGCGCAGCGAAAACTCTCCGGGGACGCTGCCGCGCGCGAAGCTCGAGCGTGCCCCGTATGACAGGCCGGACTTGATGCGCAGCTCGCTGTTGAGGAGCGAAGTGAAGCGACCGCCGAACAGAGTGTTGACCAGGTCGAGCGCCGCGCGGCGCGGGTAGCGCCTGTCGACACCCACGTTGCCGATCCAGAAGTAGGTTTGCGCCGATCCGGGGAAATCGACCAGCAGCACCCGCCGGCCGGCGAGCGCCCGCGGGCGCGGCAGAACCGGGGGCGGCGCGGAGGTGCGCGGCCAGCGCGAGAAGCTGTCGGCAGCCATCCGGGCGAGCAGATCCGCATCGATATCGCCCGCCAGAACGAGGATCAGCCGCTCGCCGCCGAATTGCCCCTCGTAGTAGCGCAGCACATCCTCGCGGTCGATGGCGGCGAGCGAGGCCTCGCTGCCGAATACCGGCCGCCCGTACGGGTGATCGCCGAACAGGAGCGCGCGGCCATAGGTGCCGATGAGCTCCGCCGGATCGGAATCCTTCGCCGCCTTGATGAGCTCGATGTGGCGCGCCGCCAGCTCCTCGAGCTCCGCTCCGGCCAACAGCGGCCGCAACAGTGCGTCCGCGAGCAGGTCCAGCATGAGCTGCTGATCGCGCGCGAGGAACTGTCCGCGAAGGGTGATCGCCTCCGGGCCCGCGCCGGCACCAAAGCTGCCGCCCACGCCCTCGACGACATCAGCGAACGCGTAAGCGTTGCGCTCCCCCGCGCCCTTTTCCAACAGTCCGGCAACCAGGGAAGCCACGCCAGGTCTCGAGCCGGGATCGCACAGGCCGCCGCCGCGCAGGACGGCGTTGAATGCCACGAGCGGGACGTCGCGGCGCGGCACCAGCACGAGTGCGACACCGTTGCCGAGCGAGAGCCGTTCGTGCGCCGGCACCCGCACCGTCATCGGCCGGCGCTCGCTGGACCGGTATCCAGGGCCGCGCCACGGCCATCATCCGTCGGCACCAACACGCCAAGCGTGCGCCGCCTGTCATCGAGGATCTCGCAGGCAACGGCGCGCACCTCCTCGGTGGATACGGCCGCGATCCGCGCCGGCGCGTCGAACAACCGCGACCAGTCGCCGTGAAACACCTCGTACTCACCGAGCAGCTGCGCCTTGCCGTCGATGGCGGCGAGCTTCTTCCACAGGCCGACCGTGGCGAGATTGCGCGCCCGTTCGAGCTCCGCTTCAGTGACGCCGTCCGCGGCGACTGCCGCCAGCTCCGCATCGAGCGCCTCGCGCGCCTCCTCGGGATCAGCACCTGCCGGCAAAACGAGCGACAGCCACAGCAGGCCCGGATCGAACCCCTCCTGCCAATGGCCGCCCACCTCGATCGCGAGCTGCCGGTCCTCGACCAGCGCACGGTGCAGCCGCGAAGCGTCACCCTCCACGAGAGCTGAGAGAAGGAGGTTCACCGCCGGTGCGCGCGGATCGGCCGCGCTCGGCGCTTTGTAAGCGCACTGCAGCAGCGGCGTCTGCGCCTGGCGACGGATCAACACGCGCCGCTCACAGAGTTGCTCTGGCTCCACGGCGCGCACCGCAGGTGGCGGCGCCTGCGGGGGAATCGGCTCGAAGAAGCGGCGCACGAGCGCAATGGCGTGCTCCGGATCCACATCACCCGCGAGCGCGAGCGTCAGGTTGTTGGGGGCGTAATAGGTGCGGTAGAAGGCCTGCAGGTCTTCCAGCCGCCAGGTGCGGATGTCCGCCGGCCAGCCTATGGTCGGGAAGCGGTACGGGTGTGCGACGAAGGCCGTCGCCTGCACCTGCTCGGCGAGCAGGCCATGACTGTTGTCCTCGACCCGCAACCGCCGCTCGGAGGCGACCACGCCGCGCTCGCTCTCGATCACCTCGGGCGTGAATGCGAGGTGGGCCACGCGGTCCGACTCCAGGTCGAGCACGCGCTCGAGGGCGCGTGCCGGGAACCAGTCCTGGTACACCGTGACATCGTCGCTGGTGAAGGCGTTGTTGGCGCCGCCCTCGGCCTCCATCAGCCGGTCGAATTCTCCGGGAGGATGGCGGCCGGTGCCGTTGAACATCATGTGCTCGAAGAAATGCGCCAGCCCGGTAGCGCCGGGCACCTCGTTGCGGCTGCCGGCGCGCACCCAGTTGTAGAGCGCGATGTTCGGAATGTTGCGCACCGGCCAGACGATCACCCGCATCCCGTTGGCGAGCGTCGCGGCGCGCACCGCCTCGCGACCTGACACAGCGAGCGCGCGCGGCGGCGCAGGACCTGAGAGCTGGGGGTCCGGAGCGGATGCGGGAGCGGCGGCGAATATGGCCATGTCCGCATTATGACGCGGGAAGGTACCGCGTGTTGGCCGGCGGCCGACGCTCAAGGCCGCGGCCAAGATGGGCCGCGCGCGGCCGAGCTTTTTTTACCCGGGAAATCGGGTACTTAGCGGACGGAAAAAATGTGCGCCGCGCGCGGGGGAAGGCGCGTCGCGGCGCATAAGGTAAGCGAACACCGGGGAAGTTGTTCGCGGTCCACGGCGTCGGCTCGCAGAAGGTGACGCCCGTGAAGGTGTTAGAGCAAAGCTCGTGCCAGACGGCATTTGCGTGATAAATCAATAACTTATGTAGTCGCGCCGTGCCCCGGCGGAGTGACGCGAATTGTCAGGTTGTGACGGTCGGCCACCGCTTACGGCAGCGGCAGACAACCCTGGGAATGTTGCAGGAGCTGTTGGCAAAGACGGTGCGCCGCGGCCTGACTCGCAACACCCGCCTCGAGCCTGTAGAGCTGCCGCCCTGACACCGTGACGGCAGCTATGCGTGGAGTCAGTCCCTGCAGCTGCGATTGAAACCTGACGGCGAGCTGCCGCCATTCGGCGCTGGCGTTGGCGCTGCTGCTGAAGGCCCCGAGCTGCACGGCGGGGCCGGCCCCGGCAGTCATCGACATGACAGGGCGCGACGACGGCGCAGCGCTCGCGGACGCCGGCGAGACGGGCGCCGTGACCGGTTGGGTGGTGTCGGGCGCGACCGCGGCACCGGCCTGCGGCGCCGGCACCAGCGCTCTGCTTTCCATCCTGATGCGCGCATCCTGCGACCAGGAGCCGTTTGGATATTTCGCCAGGTAGCTCTGATAGGCGGCGGGCGTGTCGGCTTGCGTCGCCTGCCGCCATGCGGCTTGCTCGCTGAGCTGCGCGATGCGCTGGCGCGCGACGCCCGCCAGCTCAGTGGCAGAATGTCGCGTCACGAAGCGCTCGTAAGCCTGCGGCGTACCGGCCTGCTGCGCCGCGCGCCAGTCCTGCTGGGTGCGGCTGCAACCGGCAGGCAGAGTCAAGATGACCGCGACGGTAATCGGACCTGCAGCACGATACGTGAATCTCATCGACCCCCCTGGGGAAGCTTCCCCCTATTATGGTCAAACGATGACCGAACCACCCAAGCGCCGACTGCTGGACCGGCTGGGAGCGTCGCCGACCCTCGTCGCGGCAAGCTGCCACTTCACCGGTGACGTCGAGACCGACGGGCCATTGCTGCTTTGCGGCTCGATCCGCGGCGACGGCCGCGTGGGAGGCGCATTGAGCCTCACCGCGGGCGCGCATTGGGAAGGTGAGGTACATGCCATGGCGGCGGTCATCTCCGGACGCTTCAGCGGGCGCCTGGTCATCGAGGGCAAGCTGGAAATCGGCGCCTCGGCGGTGATCCACGCGAACATCGTGGCGCATGCGGTCGCGATTGCGCGCGGCGCGGTGGTCGATGGCGACATGACAGTTACGGGCGGCGAGCCGGTCGTGCACTTCGACGAGCGGCGCCATCACGCTCACAGGAAGACCGGCAGCTAAGCGCCGCTGAGCACCGCAGCGAGATCCGCCGGCGGCTCGCGACGCGCGAGCTCCGCCAGAATGCGCCGCTCCACCCATGTGGGGCCGGTGAGCCGGTCGAGAAATCCGCAGTGGCCGCCGAATTGCGTCACCACGATACGCAGCGCCGGCGGATGCGCCAGCCGCTCGAGGCCGCCCGCGGGAATGATGGGATCGTCGCGTGAGGTGATGATCGTGGCCGGCGCCTCGAGCCCCTGCAATCGCGCGCCGGTGATCGAATAGCCGTCGAGATATTCCTCCAGGCTGCCGAAGTCCGTGAAGCGGCTGATGAGCTCCGCAGTCAGCCGCCGCAGATCGCGCACGCGGCGCAGCTGCGCGAAATCGTAGTGGGCCGGCCACGCCGCCTGCTTCTTCAGCAGCGAGCGCCACCACTTGCGCACGAAGTAGAGCGGATAGCCGACGAAACCGCTCTCCAGCGCGCGCAGAGTATCGCTCGGATCCAACACCGGCGAGACCGCGATGATGCGCGCCAGATGCAGCTTGGCGCTGCGGGCCTGGGCACCGACGCGCAGCATGAAGTTACCGCCGAGCGAGAAGCCGACGAGCCGCAGCGGCTTGCCGCCGAGCTCCGCCTGCAGCGCGTGTATCGCGCCGACCACCTCCGGCAGCAGGCAGGAGTGGAACAGCCCGCGGTTGAGATGGTGGGTGTCGCCGTGATCGCGCAGATTCAGGCGCAGAACGTCGAAGCCGCGGTCGAAGAGTAGCTGGCCGAGCGACAGCACGTACAGCGACTCCGCGCTGCCCTCCCAGCCATGCAGCAGCACCACGGGAATGCCGCTGCCTCGCGGTGGCACCGAGCGGAAGCACTGCAGGCGTACTCCGCCGCCACAGTCGAGCAGCATTTCCCGTTGCGCGCGAAGCAGCGGCGCGGCACGGCGGGCTATCGGTCCGCGCCTGGCGGACGTGCTGGCGAGCATGGATTGCAGATGGCGGCTGCGCAGCCACGGCGGCGGATCGAAATCATCCGCGGGCACCGCGGCCGATGCTGCGCCCGCCGGCTCCGATGCACTCACAGCGGCGCTCAGCGGACCAGGATCTCGACTCGATTGTTGGCCTTGCCGACTCGGTTCCATTCGCCTGCCGTCAGCTCGTCGGTAACAGGAGGATACGGTGCTCTGAGGGTCGCAGGATCGCCTACCGAGGTCTCAACGTCCAGAGCGCCATGGGTCGAGTCGCGGATCCCGGCGATGAGGTTGGCGAGTGCCAGCGACATGCGCTGCGCCGGCGGCAGCGCGTCATCGGCGGGGTTGCCGACGACATCGCACTGCGCAAACGGGGTCTTGTCCGGCGCCAGGGTATAGCCGTTCACCGTGTCGCCCTTCAGGCAAAATCGAGCGGCGAAGGTGCGTATCTGTACCAGGCCCGTTACGTGGTCCGCGACCAGGCGGTCCAGCAGCCGTCTGATGACGCCGAGACGCGGGCCGCCTAGGGCCTCTGCGCCGTAGGGAACCTCGAGCACCAACGGCTGCGGCGCTGCCTGCGGTGAAGCGGTTTGTGGCGCAACTGAGGCCTCCGATGCGGGCACAGCCGTCGGCGGGGGGACCGATCGTGCAGATGTTGCGTCCTGTAGCAGCGTCAGCTCCGCGCGGTCCGCCTGCAATCGGGCGTGATCGCCCCACCAGAAGCCCACGGCGACCAGGGCCGCGGCGCAGGCCACGGCCGCCCCGCCGGCAAGCCAGCCGGACATGCGCGGTCCGGGTTGCAAGGGCGCCAGCCCGCGGATTTCGGCGGTGATGTACTCCGTCTGCGCTTCCAGGCTGCCGTGCAGCCAGCGGCGCAGCGCCGCGAATGAATCCGGGGGTTCAGGATCCCGATCCGCGGAGCCGTCGACGTGCACCTCGCCGTGCGCATGCGGCATGACCGCCTCCAACGGCCTGAAGGTCGTCTGCTCATCGCTGCGGCGATCGGCAATCAAATGCAGCTGGTAGAGGACTTTCGAGACGTCGGCATGCTTGATCTGCTTCGGCAACACGCCGACGGCGCCGAGCGCGCGCGCCTGCCCCAGGTAGACCTCCCCCTCCTGGGACGTGTACATCATGATCGGAATAGTGGCGGTGCGCGGGTCGTTCTTGATGGCCTGCACCGCCTGAAAGCCATCCATGCCCGGCATCATGTGATCCATGAAGATCACATTGGGCCTTCGGCTCGCCAGGTAGCCGATGGCGGCCTCGGCGCTCTCGACGCTATCGACGTCGATATCGTGCTTCTCGAGGATACGCGCGAGGAAAAGACGCGCCGATCTCGAGTCGTCGACGATCAACGCCCGCTTGTGCGCCATGCGCGAGAGTCTTACATGCGCTGCGCGCAGCGTGCAACGGTATTTGC
>JBOIAB010000087.1:0-2855 GCA_050738635.1 Steroidobacteraceae bacterium | reverse complement strand
GCGCAGGGGACCTGAAAACGCCTCGTGCGCTCCGATCAGGAACCGCCGCCCCCGCGAGGCTTGCCGCCGCGATTGCCGCCTCGAGGGCGCCCAGACCGGCTCTGCGGCCGGCCGCCATGACCTGAGCCTCCCGCGGGGTGGCCGCCGCCGCGCCCCGGTGAGTGGCCGCCGGAACGGCCTGAGTGATGTGGTCGCCGCTCCCCAGGGCGCATGCGCCGCCGCGGCGCGAACTCGCCCTCGGCGAGCCCCGCGGCCAGCATGTCCGGTCCGATCGACGAGGAGGGGATCTTGTGGCCGATGTAGCCCTCGATCTCCGGCAGGGATACGGCGAACTCCTCGCAGGCGAAGCTGATGGCGTCCCCCTCCGCGCCGGCCCGCGCTGTGCGCCCGATGCGGTGGACGTAATCGGCGGCATCCTGCGGCAGGTCGAAGTTGAAGACGTGGCTGACGTCGGGGATGTGCAGACCGCGCGAGGCCACGTCGGTGGCGATCAGCACCGCCAGATCGCCATTATGGAAATCGCGCAGAAAGCGCAGCCGCTTGGCCTGCGGCACATCGCCCGAAAGCGCCTGCGCGTGAAAGCCGTTGGCCTTGAGGACGCTCTCCAGCCGTTCCGCCATCCGTTTGGTGTTGACGAAGATCATGGTGCGCCGCGCCTCGGCCTGGCGCAGCAGGCCGACCAACAGCGGAACTTTCTCTTCCATCGAGGGGTAATACATGATCTGGCGTACGCGATCGACCGTCATCTTGTCCGGCTCGATGCGCACCAGCTCCGGGTTGTTCATGTGCTCGTAGGCTAGCTCGAGCACCCGATAGGAAAGCGTCGCCGAGAAGAGCATTGATTGCCGGCGCTCCGGCGGCGGCAGGCGGCGCAGGATGTAGCGGATATCCGCGATGAAGCCGAGGTCGAACATGCGGTCGGCCTCATCGAGGACCAGCACCTGCACATGCTTCAGGTCGAAGACGTGCTGTTTGTAGTAATCGATGAGACGGCCAGGCGTGCCGATGAGCACGTCGATGCCCTCCTCGAGCTGCCGCCGCTGCTTTTCGTAGTCGATACCGCCGTAGACGACGGCATGCTTGAGGCCAGTGTGTCGGCCGAGCGTCTCGGCGTCGTGATGGATTTGCACCGCGAGCTCGCGGGTCGGCGCCACGATGAGTGCGCGGATGGACGTCGGGTTGCGGCTGGCCGGCGCAGGGTGGGTGAGCAGCGTGTGATACAAGGCGACCAGGAACGCGGCGGTCTTGCCCGTGCCGGTCTGTGCCTGGCCGGCTACGTCCCGGCCGGACAGCGCGATCGGCAACGTCTGGGCCTGGATCGGCGTGCAGTGGGTGAACCCGGCGTCGCGAATGCCCTGCAGGACGGGCGGGGAGAGGCCGAGGCTGTTGAAGCTCGCAGAGTGTGGATCAGTCATCAATAAGGACTTATACTGTTACGCAGACGGGTTGGTGGGCCTTGCAAAATCGGCCCGGAAGCGCTACAAAGCGTACCAAGACGGCGGGCCAACGGCCCCCACCTGCCAGCCCCGGTTTCTTCCCAGCAGGCTTTTCCTATTAGGCTCAAGCTCATACTCATTTCACGAGTTAGTGTAACCGTTTGACGGGTGCTTCTGGCACGGACTTTCCCGGTCCCCCACCCGTTTTCGCAATCCAAGCCCTTCGCAAGACGAAGACCACACCTTTCGCACTCTGCATTCGACGGAGGTTGAACCGCGTGAGCAATCCGCACATCGTGCATACCAGTGACGCCACCTTTTCCCTGGACGTCCTCAAGTCCGACAAGCCCGTGCTCCTCGATTTTTGGGCGGAGTGGTGCGGTCCCTGCAAGATGATCGCGCCGATCCTGGATGAGATCGCGAGCGAATACCAGGATCGAGTGAAGATCGCCAAGCTCAATATCGACGAGAACCCGCAGACCCCGCCGAAGTACGGTATCCGCGGCATCCCGACGCTGATCCTCTTCAAGAACGGCACGGTCGAGGCCCAGAAGGTCGGAGCCCTGTCCAAATCCCAATTATCGGCATTCCTGGAAAGCAACCTGTGAGAGGCTACCTCGGTAATCAGGGCCGCAATCGGCCAAAAGGTCCGCGCCACGGCGGCGGCGGCGGCGGCGGCGGTCGTGACCGCGACGGCAACCGCGACAACCGTGACGGTAACCGCGCCAACGGCAATGGCGGCGGACGTCCCGATGACTTGATGCACGAGGCGGAGGCGTTCGACGTCGACGATTCCGAGATCATCAGTCCGGCGGAGCTCATCCAGTCGCGGGCTTCGATGAACCTCACGGAGCTCAAGGCGAAGCCCATCCACGAGCTGGTCAAGGTCGCCGAGTCCATGGGACTCGAGAGCCTGGCGCGCTCGCGCAAGCAGGACATCATCTTCTCCATCCTCAAGGCGCACGCCCGCAATGGGGAGAACATCTACGGCGATGGCGTGCTCGAGATCCTGCAGGACGGCTTCGGGTTCCTGCGCTCGGCCGACGGCTCCTACCTGGCAGGGCCCGACGATATCTACGTCAGCCCCAGCCAGATCCGCCGCTTCAACCTGCGCACCGGCGACACCCTTACCGGGCTCATCCGCCCGCCGAAGGACGGCGAGCGCTATTTCGCGCTGCTCAAGGTCGGCGAGATCAACTTCGACTCGCCCGATAGCTCGCGCACCAAGGTCCTCTTCGAGAACCTCACTCCGTTCCATCCCACCAGGCGCTTGAAGCTCGAGCGCGGCAACGGTTCCACCGAGGACCTGACCGCCCGGACGATCGATCTGGTGGCGCCGATCGGCAAGGGCCAGCGCGGCCTCATCGTCTCACCGCCCAAGGCCGGCAAGACGATGCTGCTGCAGAACATCGCCACCGC
>JBOIAB010000086.1:0-4126 GCA_050738635.1 Steroidobacteraceae bacterium | reverse complement strand
AAAGCTTCGGTGCTCTCAACCGATGCCGCGGCCCGCGGAACCCTGAGCAAGGGGGTTCGACGCCGGCTGCGCGATCTTGTCGGCCCAATACGATGGCCTCTTCTGGGAGTCCAACTAACATGCGGCGCGGTGCGCCGCCTACCATTGGCGCGTCCGAATGGCGGACGGCGTACGGAGTATACTGCAAAGATCGCTGTAGAAACAGCGCCTTACATCGAGGGTTCACGTGCCAGAGGACGATTCCAGGGTTTCCCGGGGCGAAATCACCCGCGCAGACGGCGGTCAGGCCGGGGAAAACCGGGGCCGGGGCCATGGCGTGCGGCAATTCGAGGTCGAGGAGGGGGAGGCCGGACAGCGCCTCGACAGGTACCTGGCCCGGCGCCTCGGCGATGTGCCGCGAACCCGCATATTCCGCATCATCCGCCGCGGGGAGGTGCGGGTGAATGGCCGTCGGGCCGGACCGGAAGCGCGCCTGAGCATCCACGATCGGGTGCGGGTGCCACCCCTGTGGGAACAGCCTGAGCAGGGCCCGGCGCGTGCGCAGCGCGGCCCCCCGCCGGCAATGGTGGCGGCCGTGGGTCGGGCGATCGTGCAGGAGACCGACCGGCTGCTCGTCCTCGACAAGCCCGCCGGGATTGCGGTCCACGGCGGTAGCGGCATCAGCTTCGGCATCATCGAGGCGCTGCGGGCACTCAAGCCCGACGAGCCGCTGGAGCTGGTGCACCGCCTGGATCGGGATACCAGCGGCTGCCTGCTGGTGGCGCGCGATGCGGCGACGCTGCGGACCCTGCATGCGCTGCTGCGCGAGGGCCAATGCGAGAAGCGCTACCTGGTCCTGGTTGCCGGCAAGTGGGACCTCGGCCACAAGCGGATCGACGTCCCGCTGCGTACCGATACCCGTGTCGGCGGCGAGCGGACCGTGCGCGCGGACGCCTCAGGGAAACCGTCGCTCAGCGATTTCCGGCCGGTGCAGTTCTTCGGCAAGTTGGCCACCCTGATGGAGGTCGGCCTGCATACCGGCCGCACCCATCAGATTCGCGTGCACGCCAGCTATGCCGGTCACCCCGTGGCGGGCGATGAGAAGTACGGCGATGCGGAATTCAACGCGCGCCTGCGCGAGCTCAGGCTCACGCGGATGTTCCTGCACGCCCACATCATGAGCTTCGAGTGGCCGCAGGGCGGTGGCCCATTCAGTGCCAGCGCGCCGCTGCCGCCGGAGCTTGCGGCCGCTCTCGACCAGCTCGGAGCGGTCAGGGCAGCGAGAACCCGGCGCGGCGCAGGGCGCCGGCCAGCCAGATGAGGGGCAATCCGATGAGAGCCGTCGGGTCGTGGCTCTCGATGCTCTCGAAGAGCGAGATCCCCAGCCCTTCCGCGCGAAAGCCTCCGGCGCAGTCGAACGGACGCTCGCGCTGCACGTAGCGCTCGATCTCCGCGGCACTCAGACTGCGAAAGAGCACCGTAGTGGTGTCGATGTGGACCATGCGGATCCCTGCCCGGGGTGCGATCACCGCGCAAGCGGTGTGGAAGCGCGCGCTCGAGCCGCTGGCAGCGGTGAGCTGGGCGCGGCACCGGGCGGCATCGCCCGGCTTGTCGAGAATCTTGCTGCCGACCGCGGCGACCTGGTCGCTGCCAATGACCACCGCGTCCGCGCGCTGCGAGGCGATGGCCTGTGCCTTGGCGACCGCCAGGCGCACCGCCCGGTCCGGAGGTAACTCCCCGGCGATGGTGTCCTCGGGAGTTTGCGGGGGCAGGGCGATGAAGGGAATGCCCAGCCGCTCGAGGAGCGAGCGCCGGTAGGCGGAGGTCGAGGCGAGAATCAGCTCGGGCATCAACGACTTAAGGTGTGCAGCGGATTTTGACTTGCCGGCAGGCGCTACCTATTATACGCGCCCCATGTCGCCGCCCTGGTTCCAGCCGCTCGATGTCGATCGGCTCGCGCGAGGCGAGGCCACGATCGAATTCGACGTTCCGTTGGCGGAGCTGCCGCGTCTGAAGGCGCGGATCGCGGGCATCGGGGGCAGCGTGCATGGTACTGCGCGCTTCGGGCAGCAGGCGGGCTTTGCGGTCGCGGAGCTGGCGCTCGCCGGCAAGGCTACGCTGCAATGTCAGCGGTGCATGCAGGCGATGGCGCTGCCGATCGAAGGCACGACCCACGTGGGGCTGATCCTCGCGGAGGCGGATGCCGCGGAGGTGCCCGATGAGCTCGAGCCGGTGCTGGCGCGTGAGGGACGCATCAGCGCCGGGGAGCTGGTGGAAGAGGAGCTGCTGCTCGCGCTGCCGATCGTGCCGCTGCACGCGGATCCGCGCGAGTGCGTGCTGCCGCCAGGCGCGCCGCTCGTCACCGAGGAGGCGGCGGAGCAGGTGACGCAGCGGCCCTTCGAGGGGCTCGCCGACCTGTTGAGACACAAGTAGTTGTAGGTTTGGTTAGAAGTTAGCGCCTCAGGCGCACGAGGACACTATGCCCGTTCAGAAAAGTCGCAAGACGCCCTCCCGGCGCGGCATGCACCGCTCCCACGACGGGCTTTCGGCGCCGGCGCTGTCCACCGACCCGCAGTCGGGGGAGACGCACCTGCGTCATCGCATCACGCCCGATGGCTTCTATCGCGGCCGCCGCGTGATCGAGAAGCCCGCCGAGACGGAAGAGCAGGAATAGTCCCACCGCGCTGACGCGCCGACCGTGCTGCCCATCGCCATAGACGTGATGAGCGGCGATCATCCGCCGCCCGAGTACATCGCGGGAGCGCTCGTCGCTCTGCGTGAAGACACGGGTTTGCGGGCGCTTCTCGTCGGCGCCCCCGAGCTGCTCGAGCCTCGGGTCGCTGCGCTCCCCGAGGGGTTACGCGCCCGCATCGAAGTGGCGCCGGCGAGCCAGGTGGTCGCGATGAGCGAGAGTCCACGCGAGGCGATCCGCCGCAAGAAGGACTCCTCCATGCGCGTCGCGGTGGATCTCGTCAGGAGCGGGCGCGCCGCCGCCTGTGTGAGCGCCGGCAATACCGGCGCGCTGAATGCGATCGCGCATTTCGTGCTGAAGACACTGCCCGGCGTCGAGCGGGCCGCGATCATCTCGGCCATTCCGGCCGCGCACGGCCACACGCACATGCTCGACCTCGGCGCCAACACCAAGGCGACACCCGAGCAGTTGCGCCAGTTCGCCGCCATGGGCAGGATCATCTCCAGTGACGTCTACGGCCTTGCCGCGCCGCGGATCGGCCTGCTCAACATCGGTGAGGAGGACATGAAGGGACACGAGGTGGTGCAGGCTGCCCACGCCCTGCTCGCCACCAGCCACCTCAACTATGTCGGCTTCGTCGAAGGCGACGATATCTTTTCCGGGGATGTGGACGTGGTGGTCACGGACGGCTTCACCGGGAACGTCGCCCTGAAGACCATGGAGGGGGCCGCGGCCCTCATCGCCGACCGCATGCGCCAGGAGTTCCACTCGACCTGGCTGAGCCGCATGGCGGGGCTCGCCGCCCGCCCGGTCCTGCGCCGGGTGGCCGCCGGCCTCGATCCGCGCAAATACAACGGCGCCTGCATGGTCGGCCTGACCGGCGTCGTGGTAAAAAGTCATGGCAGAGCAGACGGTGTGGCCTTTGCCAGGGCCATCATCACCGCCGCGCTCGCCGCGCGTCGCGGACTGACCGCGCACATTGCACAGGCGCTCGCGGCAGAGGGAGCCGCGACGCTACAAGGTTCGACAACTTGAACTATTCGCGTATTGCGGGGACCGGCTCCTACCTTCCGGAAAGAGTTCTCACGAACTTCGATCTCGAGAAGATGATGGACACCAGCGACCAATGGATTCGGGAGCGGACCGGGATCGAGCGGCGGCACATCGCCACGAACGGTGAGACCACGGTGGATCTGGCGGAGCGCGCCGCGCGCGCCGCCCTGGATGCCGCGGGAGTCCGGCCGGCGGACGTCGACTTCATCGCCTTCGGCACCACGACGCCCGATATGGTCTTCCCCAACTGCGGCGCGCTGCTGCAGGCGCGGCTCGGCTGCCGCGGGGCGCCGGCTTTCGGGGTGGAGACCGCCTGCAGCGGCTTCAAGTATGCGCTCTCCATCGCCGACAAGTTCGTGCGCTTTGGCGAGGTCCGCCGCGCGCTCGTGATCGGTGCCGAGA
>JBOIAB010000085.1:0-21081 GCA_050738635.1 Steroidobacteraceae bacterium | reverse complement strand
ATGATGAACAAGCCGACATTCTTGTCCAGCAGCAGGTGCAGGTCGCTGTGAAACGCGCCGGTGTCGCCGGCGTGGCCGACGATCCGCAGGCCGTTGCGGTTCTCATCGTAGAAGCCGAGATCCATGCCATTCATGCCCGGCAGCGGACGGCCCTGCGGGGTATGCATCTGCTGCACGGTCGCGGGACTGAGAATCCGCGCTCCGTTGAAGCTGCCACCGCCGAGCTGTGCCAACATGAACTTCGCCATGTCAGTGACTGTCGTGGTGAGCGCCCCCGCCGGCGCCGCCTCCACGTACTCGAAGGGAACCGGATCGTCGTCGGATGCCAGCCTGTAGCCAGTCGCCATGAAGGGCTGCATGCTCGACGGCAACGGCTGCTGAAATGTCGAGTCGCTCATCCCGAGCGGCACCAGGATGTGCCGCGAGATGTACTCCTCGTAGGGCTCACCCGAGACCCGCTGGACGATGTACCCGGCGAGAGCCGTTGCATAATTGGAGTACGCAACCACTTTGCCGGGAGGGTGGACGAGAGGCGGCATGTGCTGGATCAGGAACCGCCGCAGCGGGTAAAGCTGACTCGCCTCGTTGACGAAAAGGTCGGTGACGGAGTCCTCGAACCCCGTCGAATGCGTCATCGCATCGCGCAATGTGATGGGACGGCCGAATGGCTCCGGTACCTTGAAGTCGAGATACGTGTTGATGTCCCGATCGAGGTCGAGCCTGCCCTGCTCGACGAGCTGCATCACGGCCGTCCAGGTGAAGAGCTTCGATACTGAGCCCGCGCGAAACAGAGTCTGATCGGCAACGACGCGCCGCCTGCTCTTCACAGCGGCGAGGCCGTATCCCTTGGCAAATACCAGTTGACCGTCGGCGACCACGGCCACGGCGGCGCCTGCAATGTTCGCCTGAGCGATCGCGTAGGGAAGCATCCCGCCGAAGAACGCGTCGAGGTCGGCCGGGGTCATCTGGCGCGCAGCCGCACCCGGCATTTCCTCGGGCATCTGCTGGTGGGCAGCGGCCGGGCCCTGCACGGCGAAGTTGAGCAGCACCGTTGCCGCCGCCCCGATGATGGCGCGCGCGCGCGCTCTCATTCCTCGCACCCTCAGTAGTGAAAGCTGAAACTGGCAAACCCGAAGGCGAAGATCGCCCACAGGCCATAGAGGGCGCTCAGCGCGAGGATCGCTTCGCCGGTGCGGACCAGCCAGCCGCCGGGGCCGCGCAGCAGGCGCCTGACCGCTTCCACCAGCACCGCCAGCGCGCCGATCAAGCCCAGCAGGCCTACGACATAGGCAACAGTCAGCATGCCGTCGATGCTTCCGTTCGCATTCAGAAGGAGATCGAATGCCACGACCCACGCTACGACCACTGCCAGCATCAGCAACGCGCCCACGCGGGAGGCGAGCCGCAGGCGCTTTTCCTGGAAGGTGACGAGGAGCGGCGTCTTGAAACGACGCCGGACGATGCCTCCGCCGATCCATATCACCACCGCCAGGATGAGTACCGCGAGGCACGCCGAGCCCATCCAGGTCAACTCGCCCTTTTGAAGGAGGCCGTGGACCTTCTGGAAGATCATCACCGGGAGGAAGTCGTCGGAGATCCAGTACGCGACCCGCCCATCGGAATCGGTGACGAACTTCAGATGCGTCTGTCCACCGACCTCCCGGTAGGTCAGGGGCCCGACCTCCCGCCAGCGCCGCGGCACGTCGGCGAGGCTCTTGAGCACGGACACTTCAATCTCACCGTCCGGCAGCGCGGTCACGCTCCCCTGCTCCAGGCCGTTGAAGATGCGGAATGCGCTCTCGATGCGCCGGGAAGGCATGTACCAGCCGGCCACGCGGGCCGCGTCCGCCTGTGGATGCGTGACCGTCGCCTCTTCCGGCGGAGTGTAGGGATAGTACCGATCGAGGAAGGCACGGAAGATTCCGGTGCGGACATTCTCCGCGGCGCCGTCCTTGCCGAGACTGTTGAGGGAGATGAAGAACCCCACGTGCTTGTCGAGCAGCAAGTGCATGTCGCTGTGGAATGCGGCGGTGTCACCGGCGTGCCCGATGATGCGCAGTCCGTTGCGGTTCTCCTGGTAGAACCCGAGGTCGAATCCGTTCATCCCCGGCGCCATGCGCGACGTAGGCGTATGCATCAGCTGCGTCGTCTCGGGGCTCATGATCGACGCGCCGGCGTAGCTGCCGCCCTCGAGCTGCGCGATCATGAAATGGGCCATGTCGTCGGCAGTTGCGCTGAGCGCGCCCGCGGGCGCGACCTCCAGATACTCGAATGGCGCCGGTGTGTCGTCCGAGGCCTTCAGGTACCCCTTCGCCATATCTTTTGCCAACGCGGGCGGCAACGGCTGCTCGAACGTCGAATCTGTCATGCCGAGCGGCTCGAGGATGTGGCGGGCGATGTATTGGTCATAGGGCTCGCCGGAGACCCGCTGCACGATGTATCCCGCCAGCATCGCGCCATAGTTGGAGTACGCGACCACCTTGCCCGGCGGGAAGATCTCGGCCGGCAGATGCGCGAGCAGATACTGCCGGTAGGGCACGAAGTCGCTCGCCGAGCGGACCTGGGCGCGGAGGATCGTATCCTCGAAGCCCGGTGTATGCGTCATCAGGTTCCGCAGAGTAATGGGCTTGCCGAACTTCTCGGGAATCCTGAAATCCAGATAGTCGTTGACGTCGCGGTCGAGATCGAGCTTTCCCGCCTGCACCAGCTGCATCACCGCCGTCCAGGTGAAGGTCTTCGATATCGATCCCACGCGAAACAGCGTCTGCTCGGCCGACACCGGCTGGCGTGGCTTCACATCGGCGAAGCCGTACCCCTTGGCGAAGAGGATCTGTCCATTCGCGACCACGGAGATCGTTGCCCCGGCGATGTTGCCCCGGCGGATCGCATACGGAACGATTCCATCGAAAAAGGCGCCCAGATCGGTGGCAGTCAGCGCGTGCGCATCAGGATTGGCCGTGGCCACGGCGGGGGCTTCCTGCGCCCGCACGCCGCCACCTGCCAGCAGCAGGAGAATCGACACCAAGGCTGCAGCGCCCGCCGGCGCACGCGGCGAAAGACGCACTGACCTGAACATGGAAGTCTCCCGTGGCAGGGTGGATTCACCTGGGACGGAAATGAAGATCGCGGTAGTCGAAGCTGAAATCGGCGAGCGGCGACACCGGCTGCATCGCTATGGAGGCGATGCGCCCGCCAGCGACCTCGAAGGTCACATAGGCATCCTCGATTCCGCGGTCGGTTCGGAGACGAAAGCATTCACCTCGGCCGCGCTGGCCATGCTCGTCGATGAAGGCAAGCTGAAATGGACGGACCGGGTGGTGGACAAGCTGCCCGGCTTCAGGATGTACGATCCCTACGTCACCGCGCACATGACGGTTCGCGATCTGCTGACGCATCGCACCGGGCTCGGTCTCGGCGAGGGCGATCTGCTCATCACTCCGACTACGAGCCGGGACCGCGCGAATATCGTGCACGCGCTGCGGTACCTCAAGCCGCGGACCGGCTTTCGTGAGGTATTCGCCTACGACAACATCACCTACATCGCCGCCGGGGCTCTCGTGCAGGCGGTCTCCGGCGAGACCTGGGAGCACTTCGTCGAGCAGCACATCTTCGCGCCGCTCGGCATGACAGATTCCCGCACCCTCTACGATCCAACGGCGCCAAACGCCGTCGCGCTGCACGGCCGCACCGATGGGCCGATCCGAGGCATCGGCAGAGAGAGGATTCTGACGCAAGTCCTCGATGCGCAGGCGGCCGCGCCCTGCGGCTCCATCAATGCCAGCGCGGTCGACATGGGCAAGTGGATGGCGATGTGGGAAGAGAGGGGCAAACTGCCTGGCGGCAAACACCTCCTCAGCGCCGCGGCGGTGCATGAGCTGTGGAATCCCATTGTCGTGGTGCCCACCGACGCCTTCGGTGCTCTCTCGCCGCTGTTGGCCGGGCCGATCCTGCAGGATTATGCCCTTGGCTGGTTCGTGGAAGATGACTACGGCCACACCGTGGTCGAGCACACCGGCGCGGTCTTCGGCGCGCTCGCCGCGCTCTACATCATTCCCGACAAGCACGTCGCGTTCTCGGTCAGCATTTTTGGCAGCCAGCCGCCGCTCATGGAATTCTGCTTCACTCCCCACCTCGTGAGTCAGTTGCACTTCGTCTATCGGGACGAGGGCCGTGGTTACCCTGCATTTTTCACCAATCTAGCTCGATATTTCCAAATTGGCAATTGTTTTCATAGGGGGATACCCTCGACAATTCGGGGGCGCTGGATTTAAATGAGAGACCATGGGCGCAAAAGTACTGAGGGTGGCGGACACGGGCCCCAACGGGCGAGTGGCGGCGCACCCGGGCTCGGCCCTGAAAGCGCTGCGCACGCAGCGCGGCTGGACCCTGGCGGAGGTCGGCAAACGAACGGGCCTGCCGATCTCGACCCTGTCGAAAATCGAGAATGAGCGCATCTCGCTCAACTACGACAAGCTCGCGCTGTTGAGCGCCAGCCTGGGTGTCGACATCTCGGAGCTGTTCGCGCCGGCATTCCACGCCGTGCACGGGGCGGTGATCGGCCGCCGCACCTTCACGCCACGCGGCCAGGGCCAGTTCATCGAGACGGCGAACTACAATCACACCTACCCGGCGGCGGACTTCCTCAACAAGCGCTTCGTGCCCATCGTTGCCGAGTTGCGCGTACGCTCGCTCGAGGAGTTCGGGGAATTGATTCGCCACCCGGGCGAGGAATACGCCTTCGTCCTCGAGGGCTCGGTGGTCTTCCATACCGAGCTCTACGCGCCGCTCAGCATGTCGAAGGGGGATTCGATCTACTTCGACAGCGGCATGGGGCACGCCTACCTCGCCGGCGAAGACGGCCCGTGCCGGGTACTTGCGATCTGCTCGGGTCCCGAGTCACAACTGCAGGAAGCGTTGAATCGCGCGGCACTTCCCAAAGCGCCGCCGCCCCGGACTCGCCGCGGCGGCTAGCCGCGGCCGAGCGGGTCGGCGACCCGCGGGAAGTAGCGCAGATCGCGCTTCTTGCGGTACTCGAGCGCCGCAAAATCCATCTGCAGCGCGCCGGGAGTTGCCACCGGGATCAGCTCGGCGGCGATGGGTGCGAAATTGGCCTGGAAGTGCCAGCTCGATTTCACCACGATCATCTTCTTCGAAGTCAGGTCTATGCCGAGCCCGGTGAATGCATCCGGCGAGAAGGTCTGCGTGCGTGCGCTCATCACCACGACATCGATGCCGCCGATCCGCAGCCAGACGGAGTCGCCCATGGGACAGCGTGCCGGACCCAGGTCCTGCTGGCTGTGCTCGGGTACGAAAGCCTTCACTGTCGCGACGACGTCCATCGGATCACCGGAAGCCGGCCCGCACTTGCCGCCCAGGCGAACGGGCAAGATTGCCCCGACGCCGGCTTCGGCGCAGGTCGCGACCGTCACCGGGTCCCAGATACTCCCGTAGGCAGCCTTCTCCACACCGACCTGCAGCATGACCCTGAGCAAAGAGACGTTGTCGCTCGGCGCGCCGCCGCCGGAGTTGTCGGCCGTGTCCGCCAGCACCGCCACGCCCTGGACCTTGCCGGCCCGGGCGAGCGCCGCCTCGATATCCGGATAACGGGGCAGCAGCGTCGCGCGCAGGTCGTAGATCGCATGCCCGATCTCCGCCGCCACTGATTCGGCAACGCGCGGCTCGCCATCGGCGATGACCAACACCTTGGAGCCGGTCTCCGGCGTGTCGCCCCAGGGGAAGCCGTGCCCGAAGCTGACCGAAAGCACGCCGGCGCGCTTCTCGGCCTCCTTCATGCGGCGCACGAGCCCTGCCATCGGCTCGGTCGTGGTCGGATAGAAGCCCACCATGCGGCAGTCGAAGAGGTGCATGACCGGGCGGCAGCGCTTCATGGCCGCGCCGGCACAGATCTCGTAGAGCTCGCGACCCCGCTCGGGATAATCGATGTGCGGATATTCCTTGATGAGCACGATCGCATCGGCGGCCTCGATCATCCGCGGTGTCAGATGACAATGCGGATCGAGCAGAGCGCCGATCCTGGCGCCGGGCCCGAGAATCGCGCGCGCCCTGCCGAGGATGTCGCCCTCGCAGTCGTCACAGCCGCTCGACACCATGGCGCCATGAAGGAAAAAGAGCGCCACGTCGACCGGCTGCGCGCGCAATTCCGCGAGCATCTCGTCGCGGTACTCCTCGTAGACCGACTGCAGAGTCGGCCCTGAAGGCTGCGCGTGCGCGAAGAAGCCTTCCTTGAATTCGTGGCCATCCCGCTGCGCGAGCTCCTTCCAGACGCCGGCGAGCACTCCGGTCTCATCGTCCCGCCCACGCGTGGTCGCATCGCCGCGGAAGGGCCCGGTCACCGAGAAGCCGCGCCTGCCGGTGGGCCAGGGCGCGAAGGTATTCGTCTCGGTGATGAGTCCCGCCGCAAAGACGCGCATGCTCTTCTCCAGATTTTCTAGTTGAGAAAAAACTTTCTATACGCTAAAAGTGCTTCCACTGCAATGTCAGCGGGAGCGACCCGTCCTTGAATGCCACCGGCGGTCACGAGAGCGCCTATCCCCCTCGGGCCACGGCCTGGTGGGGCATCACCCTCTTTACGCTCGGGGCCATCCTCTCCTACACCGACCGGCAGATCCTCAGCGTGCTGGTCGATCCCATCCGGGCGAGCCTCCACCTCACGGACACGCAGCTCAGCCTGCTGCAGGGCGCAGCCTTCGCCGTGCTCTACTCGTTCATCGGACTGCCGCTCGGCCGCATCGCCGACCTCGTGCCGCGGCGGGCGCTGCTGGTTCTCGCCATCCTTCTCTGGAGCATCGGCACGGCGGCTTGCGGCCTGGCGCATTCCTTCACCGGTCTTCTCGGCGCGCGGCTCGTGGTCGGTGCCGGCGAGGCCGCGCTGGCGCCGGCCGCGATATCGCTGATCGGCGAATATTTTCCACCCGACCGGCGCGGCACGGCGCTCGGCACGTTCCTCGCCGGAATGGCCGTCGGCGCCGGTGCCGCCATCGGCATCGGCGGCGGCCTGCTGCAACTCGCCGAGATGGGTTCGCTGCGCGCGCTGCCGCTGATCGGCGCTCTGGCGCCGTGGCGGCTGGTGCTGATCGTCGCGGGAATCGCCGGCCTGCTCATGTCGGCGTGCATGCTCACCCTGTACGAGCCGGCGGGCCGCAGCTTCTCAGCGAGCACCTTGCGGGCACGCCTCTTCGGCCTCGGCGAGATAGGGCGCGCCTTCCGCAATCACGCGGGCGTCCTGGTGCCGCTCTATGCGGCATTGGCCTTCTGGTCCATCGTCGACAATGCCGTGCTCTCCTGGACCCCTGCCCTGCTGATGCGCCGCTTCGCGTGGTCGCCAGGTGAGGTCGGCGCACGGCTGGGCGTGATGGCGATCCTGGCGGCCCTCATCGGCACACCCGCGGGCGGATTCATCGCCGACCGGGTGACCGCCCGTTGGGGCGTGCGCGCGCGCTTTCCGCTGCTCCTGATCGTGGCCGTCGGCGGGGTCCTCGGAATCCCGGTCGGCATCCTCGGCACACCGTCCGCAGTCCTGCTGAGCGCCTGCTGTTGGATATTCTTCTCGGCGGCGATCGGCACGATCGCCATCGCGACCATACTCGACATCCTGCCGCAGGAAAGCCGCGGCTTCGGCACAGCCACCATCGCCTTCAACAACATCATCGTCGGACTCGGCCTGGGCCCCACCCTGGTCGCGCTCGTCACTGACAGGATCTTTCACGACTCGCAGGCTGTTGGCAGCGCGATGAGCTGCGTCATCGCGCCCTCCGTCATCATCGCCATCCTGCTCTACGCGGTGGCGATGCTCCGCGCCGGCCATCTGCGCGCCGCTTCTCACGGGTTGCCATGATCAGCTCCCAACCCGAGATTCTGATCATCGGCGGCGGCATCGCGGGCGCCTCGGCAGCGGCCGAGCTCGCCCGCACTCACCGGGTGGTGGTGCTGGAGGGAGAGGACGCACCCGGCTATCACTCGACCGGGCGCTCCGCGGCGGTGTTCTCCGAGGCCTACGGCAATCGTGCGGTGCGCGCGCTGACACGGGCGAGCCGTGATTTCTTCTACCAGCCGCCGGCGCAGTTCAGCCCTTACCCGCTGCTCAAGCCCCGCAGTTGGTTGCATGTGGCGGCGACGAGTCAGGCGTCCGCGCTCGCGACCTTCCTGGCGACGGAAGACTTGGCTCTCCGTGTCAACCGCATCGGCTCGGATGAGGCTCTGGCCCTGTCCCCGCTCCTGCGTCCGGAAACGGCGGCGGCAGGCGGCGCGTACGAAAGGGAAGCCGCCGATATCGACGTCGATGCGCTCCATCAGGGCTATCTTCGTCTGCTGCGCCAACGCGGCGGCACGATCTGCACCGGCGCGCAGGTCACCGCGCTCGCCCGCAAGGGAGGGAAATGGCTTCTCGAAAGCACGGCCGGAACCTTCCACGCGGGCGTCGTCATCAACGCCGCAGGCGCCTGGGCCGATCGCGTGGCGAGCCTGGCCGGAATCGCTCCGATGCAGATTCAAGCCTGCCGGCGTACCGCCGTGCTGGTCGAGCTGGCGGGCGGTGAGATTTCGGACGCGTGGCCGCTGACCATCGACATCGAAGAGGCGTACTACTTCAAGCCCGATGCCGGCCTCCTTCTCGTCTCGCCTGCGGATGAGACACCCGTCGAGCCTTGCGACGTGCAACCCGAGGAGCTCGATGTCGCCATCGCCATCGACCGCCTCGAAAAGGCAACCCGGGCGAACGTCGCGCGCGTGCGCCGCAAGTGGGCCGGGCTGCGCTCATTCGCGCCCGATCGCTCGCCGGTCATCGGCTTCGATGCGGCCGCGCCGGGATTCTTCTGGCTTGCCGGCCAGGGCGGATACGGCATCCAGACCTCTCCGGCGGCGGCGGCCCTCGCCGCGGCTCTGGTGCGCGCCGAGCCCAGGCCGCCGGCGTTGGCGGGCTTCGATCCGGCCGCCGTAGCACCGACGCGCTTTGCGCAGTCGCCGCAACTCACGAGTGAGCGATGGTGACTACCCCCGCCGCCGGCGCCACCGCGGTCGGCGGCAGGAACTGGTTCGGGCATCCGCGGGGGCTCACGATCCTCTTCCTCACGGAGATGTGGAGCGAGTTCTCCTTCTTCGGCATGCGCACGCTCCTCGTCTACTACATGACGCAGCAGCTGCTCATCTCCCAGGCCCATTCCTCGCTCATCTACGGCCTGTATTCAGGCTTCGCCTACTTCACTCCGGTCCTCGGCGGCATCGCCTCGGATCGCTGGTTGGGCCGGCGCCGCGCCGTCCTCCTTGGCGGTGGCATCATGGCGGCGGGCCACTTCATGATGGCTTTCGCGCCCGCGTTCTACCCCGCGCTGGCGACGATAGCGATCGGCAACGGTCTCTTCCTGCCGAGCCTGACCAGTCAGATCAATCAGCTCTACACCGACGATGACCCGCGCAAGCCCGCCGCTTACAACATCTATTACGTAGGCATCAACATCGGCGGCTTCCTGGCGCCTTTCGCCTGCGGCACCGTCGGCGAGCTGTGGGGCTGGAATTGGGGCTTCACCCTGGCAGGCGTTGGCATGATCGCCGGTCTCATCGTTTACATCGTCGGCACGCCGCTATTGCCGCCCGAGCAGCAACAACCGCCCAGCCGCAAGCTCGCTGTTGCGAGGAGGCCCGGCATCGCGGAAGGGCTCGACCGGCGCACCATCGTCGTGCTGGTGGCCGTTTTCCTGCTGGTCGTCATCTACCGGTCCGCCTACGAGCAGGTGGGCAATACTGTCGCGCTTTGGGCGTATACGGGTGTCGATCGCGGGATCGGGCGCTGGACGATTCCGATGACGTGGTTCCAGGCCCTGAACCCACTCGGCATATTCCTCTTCACACCCGTTGTCCTTGCGTGGTGGTCGCGGCGTGGCGCCCGTGGCAAGGAGCGCTCCGCGGTTGGCAAGATGGCGACCGGGGCCTTCGTGCTCGCAGCCGCCTTCCTGCTGCTCTCCGCAGCGGCGTGGCACGCGAGCGCCGCCGGCACGCGGGCGAGCTGGCTATGGCTCGCCTCGTATTTCTTCGTCTACACGGTCGGCGAGCTCTTCATCCTGCCGGTCGGGCTCGGGCTCTTCGGGCGGGTGGCTCCTCCCAAGATCGCGGCCACCATGATTGCGGCCTGGTTCCTCGCCGCATTTTTCGGCAATCTCGGTGCCGGCGCGCTCGGCACGCTCTGGAGCTCCATGCTGCCGTGGCAGTTCTTCATCGTCGTCGCCGCGGTCGCGGCGCTCGCCGGCGGCCTGCTGCTCGCGCTCGTGCCCCTGGCGCGTCCCGTGGATCCGGACCTCAAACCGCAGCCGCCGATCCGCGCCGGCTGAGGCGCGCCAACCGCGCTTGCACTGCACCCGAATGCTCTGCTACAAAGCGCCTCTCCTTGGGGAGTAGTCGACCGGCTTCGAGCCGGGCCATGCGTCAACACACTTGGGCGGTTTCCGCTCATGGCGCATGGGGCCCTTTGCGGCATGGCGAGACCAACGGCTGCAGCCCTCGGTACGAGCGACGGGGGCCCACGGCCGTGGTGTTTCGCCCCGCTCGAGCGAGGTTCCCCGATGGAGTCCTTCCTGATCAGCCTGTCGACGGTGGCCGTCGCGGAGATGGGCGATCGCACCCAACTTCTCTCGCTCATGCTGGCCGCGCGCTTTCAGCGGCCGTGGCCCATCGTCGCCGGCGTTCTGTGCGCAACCATCGCCAACCATGCTGTTGCCGCGCTCATCGGTCAGCGGGTCGGCCACGCGCTCACGCCGCGGATCCTCGATGCCGCCGTCGGCATCAGCATGACCGCCATGGCGTTGTGGACGCTGAAACCCGACACCCTGGAGGAGAAGGCAACCGACGGCAAGCGCCGGGGCGCATTCCTGGTCACGCTGATCACTTTCTTCATCGCGGAAATAGGCGACAAGACGCAGATCGCCACCGTCGCATTGGCTGCCGCCTACCCCAATCTGCTCGCCGTCATCGCCGGCACGACCAGCGGCATGCTCGTCGCCAACGCGCCGGTGATCTTCTGCGGCAAGGCGTTCGCGGCCCGCCTGCCGCTCAAGCCGCTGCGTTACGTCGCGAGCGCGCTCTTCCTCGCACTCGGCATCTACTTTTTGATGCGGGCATTTGGCGAATAAGCGCGTTTGAACCGCGCTCGGGCACCGCGGCACTTACGCGAACAGTAATGGCCCACGTGAGTGCTCAGCATGCATCGGCGCGATCCGGCGAATGTTCTCAAGGCCGCACCCTGCGCGTTTGTCTTCCTTCTGGCCGGTTGCGGCGGCGGCGGCATGGGCGGTGGTTACGGCGGCAGCGGCATGCAGATGTCGCCCGCGCCAACAGTAATGTTCAGCTCGCCGGCGCAGGCAACCACGATTCATTTGGGACAGGCGGTCGAGCTTACGTGGACAACGGGCAATGCGACCTCCTGCTCGGCATCCACGTCGAGCGATATCGGCGGCGCATTCAGCGGCAGCCAGTCCACCGGTGGCTCGGCCACCGTTGCGCCGAGCGGAACCGGGACGGTCACTTACATGCTCTCCTGCTCGGGACCGGGCGGCAACATGTCGGCAACGACGGCCGCCATCACCGTGCAGCCGTCCATACTCAGCATGTTGTCAGCAGGCTCCATCACCACGATCGGCTCCACCGTGGACCCGATCGAGCATGGCGACAACCCCTATGGGCTCGCGATCGCTCCCGTGACGGCCGGCCCGGTCACCGCCGGTGACCTGATCGCCTGCAATTTCAACGACGGTGCGACCAACACGCAGGGGTTGGGCACGACGATCGTCGGCCTGCACCCCACCGCGGGGGCGACGCCATATCGCATCGCCCATTCATCCTCGCTGCAGGGATGTAACGCGCTCGCCATATTCGCCGACGGCAGCATCGCGGCGGCCGCCTACACCGCGAACCAGAACCCGCTCGTGGCGCCATCCGGCACGGTAGGCACACCGTTCGCGACAGATACCTTCGCCAGTCCCTGGGGTGAGGCCTATGTGGCGACCAGCGGCCAGAATCCCGCCGTCCTCTATGTCGCGAACGCCGATGGAACCATCGATCGCATCACGCTGAACGGCGACAGCCAGACGAGCTTCGTACAGATCGTGCAGGGATTTTGCGCCAGCGGCCAACCGGGGGCCATCTATGCGCCGGCCGGACTCACCTATGACCCCTCCATCGATACCCTGTACGTGGTCGATACCAGCTCCTACAGCGTGATAGCGCTGGCCAACGTCTCGCAGATCGGGGCTTCCGGAGTAACGGTTGCCGGGCAATGCAGCTCGAGCAGCGCGCCGCCCACTCCCATGCCGACATTCAGCGGCGCCTCCGCCGCCTCTGCCAGCGTGATTGCCCATGGAGCACCGCTCTTCGCGCCACTCAGCGCCGCGCTGCTTGCCGACGGTGATCTGATCGTCGAAAACAGCGACATCAACATGGGTAGCGGGCAGATGCCGAACCTCGCCGTGGAGGTCTCTCCCGTATATCCGGGCGGCTTCGTGGGTCAGGCCGTGCAACTCGACACGAGCGGCACGCCCGGCGCGCTGTTCGGTATCGTCGCCACGGTCGACAGCCAGGGCAACCAGATCATCTACTTCAACGACGACAACAGCAACGCGGTCATGATGATGACGCAGTGATCAATCGGCCGCCAACACCTCCGCCAGCACCTCGACCCAGTGCCGGACCGGGCGATCGGCGAGCGCGGCGAGGTGCAGCAGGCAACCGATGTTCGCGGTCGCGATGACATCGGGCGCATCCGCCTGCAGTGCCGCGAGCTTGTCGGCTCTGAGCCGGCGCGAAATTTCAGGCTGCAGCAGCGAGTAGCTGCCAGCCGAGCCGCAGCAGAGATGACCGTTGGCAACAGACGTCAGCGCGCACCCCGCGCGCTCGAGCATCGGCTCGACGATGCCGCGGAGCTTCAATCCGTGCTGCAGAGTGCAGGGCGAATGGAATGCCACGCGCAAGCGCGCTTTGCGCGACGGGATTCGCTCGAGCAGCGGGCCGGAATCCGCCAGCGCCTGCGCCACGACCTGACTGATGTCGCGTGACAGTTGCGAAATCCGCGCGGCTTTGTCCGCGTACTGCGGGTCATCCCGCAGCAGAGCGCCGTATTCGCTGACCATCGCACCGCAACCGCTCGCGGTAACGACCAGCGCCTCGGCGCCGCGCGCGATCTGCGGCCACCAGGCATCGATGTTGCGCCGCATCTGCCGGCGGGCGCGCTCCTCTGCGGACAAGTGATGCGCGAGAGCGCCGCAGCAGCCATCGTCCGCGGCAATCAGCGAGATGCCGAGGCGATCCAATACACGCGCCGCGGCGGCGTTGATGTCGGGGGCAGCGGCGGGCTGGACGCAGCCCATCAACACCAACATACGTCGTTGATGACGCGGCGCAGGCCACGCACCCGATGGGCGCACGGCCGGCACCACTCGTCGCAGCGCTTTCGGCATCATCACACGTGACGCCCTGCCAACTGCCAGCAGTGCGGCGAACCGCTGCCGATACGGCACGATCGTCAGCAATGCGCGCCGGATCAAACGCTCCCGAAGCGTCCGCGGCACCACCCGCTCGATGTGATGCCGGCCAATGTCGAGCAGGCGCCCGTAACGGACACCGGATGGACACGTCGTCTCGCACGCGCGGCAGGTCAGGCATCTATCAAGGTGCAGCTGAGTGACGCGGGAAGGCTCGGCGCCCTCCAGCATCTCTTTGATGAGGTAGATGCGGCCGCGTGGGCCATCCAGCTCATCGCCGAGCAGCTGATAGGTCGGGCAGGTCGCGGTGCAGAAGCCGCAGTGCACGCATTTGCGCAGGATCCCGTCGGCCTCCTGGCCCGCGGCTGTCTCGAGGAAGGCTGCGCTCAGTCGTGTTTGCACGGTTACAGATCAGGGTAGAGGCGGCCGCGGTTGAAGATGCCTTGCGGGTCGAATGCGGCCTTCAAACGCTGATGAACGGAGAGCATGGCAGGAGGCAAAAGCTGAAATGGCCCTTCGGGCGGCTTCGCGCTCGCCCGGTACAGGGTGGCGTGACCGCCGAATCGGCTGGCAAGCGCGTGCAGTGCGCTACCCTCCTGCCGGTCGGCGACCCACCGCAGCGAGCCGCCCCACTCGATCAGCGTGGGTCCCGGAAGCGGCAACACAGGCGAGTGGGCGGGTAGCGAGACCCGCCAAAGCTCGCGTGCCGCTGCGAAAAACGCCAGCCGCTGCTCGCGCACGCTATCCCAGAATACATCGGCGGCATGCACGCTCTCGCCCCCCAGTGTCTCGCACGCAGCGCGCACCGCCGCCTCTGACCCGGACAGGCGCACATGCAGGAGGCCGTCATGCCATGCCGTCGCGGACAGTGGCAACGGTCGAGTGGCCCAGTGAGCCATGGAGTCGAGCGCTTGCGGCTGATCCATCTCGAACCGAAGAGTGCGTTCCGCGCGCGGCAGCGGCACCGTCTTCAGGGTGACCTCGGTGAGCAGACCCAGGGTGCCGAGACTCCCGGCCATCAGCCGCGATACATCGAACCCCGCGACATTCTTGATGACCTTGCCGCCGAAGCGCAGCAGCTGGCCGCGTCCATCGATCATCTCGATGCCCAGCACGAAGTCGCGCAGCGCGCCACAGTAGGCGCGGCGCGGTCCCGACAGGCCGCTCGCCACCGCGCCGCCGAGCGTGGCGCGATCGTCGAACCGCGGCGGCTCGAACGCCAACATCTGCGCATGGCCGGCGAGCTCGCGCCCGAGCTCCGCGAGCGGCGTGCCCGCCCGCGCCGAGATCACGAGCTCGGTCGGCTCGCAATGTGTGATACCTGACAGCGTGCCAACCTCCAGGGGCTCACCCTGAAGCGGGCCGCCGTAGAAGTCCTTGCTGCCGCCGGCGCGCAGGCAAAGCGGCCGGCGCGCCGCCGCCGCCGCGCGAATCTGCTCCTGTAGGGATTGCAGGTCCGCCATCAGAAGCGCGGCAGCTGCGGATGCGGCAGCTTGCCGCCATGCACGTGGAGGCGCCCGAACTCGGCGCAGCGATGCAGTGTCGGAACCGCCTTGCCGGGATTGAGCAGCCCGCGCGCGTCGAAGGCGTGCTTGACCGCATGAAAGGTCTCGATCTCGCCGCTGCCGAACTGCACGCACATCTGGTTGATCTTCTCCAATCCAACACCGTGCTCCCCCGTGATGCTGCCGCCCTCGCGGACACAAAGCTGGAGGATCTCGCTGCCGAACGCCTCGGCCCGGGCCACTTCGTCCGGGATGTTGCAGTCGAAGAGGATGAGCGGATGCAGGTTGCCATCGCCGGCGTGAAAGACATTGGTGCAGCGCAGACCATATTTGCCTTCCATGCGCCTGATCGCCTGCAGCACCGCCGCGAGCCGCTTGCGGGGGATGGAGCCGTCCATGCAGTAGTAGTCGGGCGAAAGCGCCCCCATCGCCGGAAACGCCGCCTTGCGTCCGGCCCAGAAGCGCAGTCGCTCGGCCTCATCGCGTGACACGCGACACTCCGTAGCGCCCGCGCTGCGCATGACGCCCTCCATGCGCACGATCTCCTCCGCGACCTCCGCGGGTGTGCCGTCGGACTCGCAGAGCAGGATCGCCTCGGCCTCGAGGGGATAGCCCGCATGGACGTAGGGCTCCACGGCAGCGATCGCGGGCCGATCCATCATCTCGAGACCCGCGGGGATGATGCCCGCCGCGATCACATCGGCCACGGCTCGACCGGCCTTGGCGAGGTCATCGAACGCGGCGAGCACCACGCGGGCGCAATCGGGCCTGGGTATCAGGCGGACGGTGACCTCGGTGACCACCGCCAGCAGCCCCTCGGACCCCGTCAGCAGCGCGAGCAGGTCGTAGCCCGGGGCGTCGGGGGCCGCGGAGCCGATCTCGAGCGTTTCGCCCTCGATGTCCACCACCCGCAATGCCAACAGGTTGTGCACGGTCAGTCCGTATTTCAAACAGTGCACGCCGCCTGAGTTTTCCGCGACATTGCCGCCGATGGTGCAGGCAATCTGACTGGAGGGATCCGGCGCGTAGTAGAGCTTGTGCGGCGCGGCCGCCTCGGAGATGGCGAGATTGCGCACTCCGGGCTGTACGCGCGCAGTGCGCGCGAGCGGGTCGATACTGATGATGCGGCTCAAGCGCGCGAGCGACAGCAGCACGGCGTCCTGCCGGGGAGTGGCACCGCCTGACAGTCCCGTGCCGGCACCGCGCGCAATCACCGGGACTCGAGCCTCGCGACAGAGACGAAGCACCGTGGCGACCTGCGCCTCGTCCGCCGGAAGCGCCACCGCGAGCGGCAGCTGGCGATAGAGGGTCAACGCGTCGCACTCGTAGGGCTTGAGCTCTTCGGTGCTCGACAGCACCGCGCCCGCAGGCAAGCCACGACGCAAGCGCTCTATTACTGGGTGCACGACTTTGGAATGGTGGAAAGGACAGAGAATACCTCACCCCAGGCGCCGCTGCGGTTCCCGTGGCCGGGGCACTGCGCCCGTTTTGCCGCCAATCACTGCCAAGGTCAAGGCTCAGCGCCACAATCAGATTTTCATTAATGGAAACTAAAAACTAGGAATTGCATTTTAAGAAAAACTTAGAATAATTGGCAACCAATAAACCGCGGTCTCTCATAGCGAGTCAGGAGGCGAGAAATCATGAGTCGTCCAACCGTTTGGATAGCCTTGACTGTGTTGGCTTTCGCGGCGGCAGCGCAGGCACCGCCGGCGATGGCGCAGGCGAATCCGCCAGCCATTCAATGGGGTGCCTGTCCGCCGCCGCCGCCGGGCATACCGGACGCGGGCATGCACTGTGGCACCGTGACCGTGCCCCTGGACTACAACAACCCGAATGGCCAGACCATCGACATTGCCGTATCCATCGTCAGGGCGGCCAATCCCGCGACGCGCCACGGCGTGCTGCTCGTGAATCCCGGCGGTCCCGGCGGTGCCGGCGTCCAGGTTCCACGGGTCCTCGAGACACTGTGGCCGCAAAGCGTGTTCGCCACGTATGACGTGGTCGGATTCGATCCGCGCGGGGTCGACCTGAGTGCGCCGTTGACTTGCGGGCTAACCTCCGCGCAGTCGCACCGGATCTTCCCGACCTTACAGGAGCCCGGTGGCTTCGAGGCAACGGCAACCTTCGCACAGTCCATCGCGAACGCCTGCGCCAACTCCGGCAGCGGCACCCTGCCCTTCTTCAACACGGCCAATACGGCCCGTGACATGGACATTATTCGCCGGGCTCTGGGAGAGCCCAGCATCTCCTATTTCGCATTTTCGTACGGCACCTACCTCGGCGCCGTATATGCATCCCTGTATCCGAATCACACGGACCGCTTCGTACTCGACAGCAACGTCGACCCGAGCTGGGTCTGGCGTCAGCAATATCTCAACTGGGGCCCGGGCGGGCAGGTCCGCTGGCCGGACTTCGCCAACTACGCGGCGGCGAACGATGC
This sequence comes from Steroidobacteraceae bacterium, assembly GCA_050738635.1. GTDB lineage: Bacteria > Pseudomonadota > Gammaproteobacteria > Steroidobacterales > Steroidobacteraceae > 13-2-20CM-66-19. The sequence goes on along the minus strand of JBOIAB010000085.1, from coordinate 3,652 downwards.
CACTTATGGCTTCGGCAGCAAGCCCGCCCAGGTGGCAGCGACATTCGAGCGCCTCATCGCCGAGCTCGATGCGACGCCCATACCGATGCCGGCTCTGTTCGCCGACGGCACGATCATGGATGGCGAATTATTCAGGGAGCTCACCTTCGGTGAACTGGAGGCGGATGAGGATTTTCCGACCCTGGCCCTGATCTGGAATCTCACCATCCAAGGTCTCGGGGGAACGGCCGCGACTGCCGCGCCACAGGTGCCGGCGGCCGCGAGCGCAGCGCTCGATCTTCCGGCGGATAACCAGAGTGCCTCGGGCCTTGCCGTGACGTGTAACGATGCCGCAGCCTCGCGCAACGTGGCTCAGTATCAGGCGCAATACACAGCCTACGGCGCGGCCTACCCGCTCTTCGGCTCGCTCGGCTCGAACATCTGGCCGTGCGCCTTCTGGGCCTTCAAACCCATCGAGCCACCCGTGCCGATCACCTCGGCGGGGCCGAGTCACAACATCCTGCTGCTGCAGAATCTGCGTGATGAGGCGACATTCTATCCCGGCGTCCTGCAGATGCATGCTGACCTGGGACAGCGCTCGCTCCTGGTCACCGTGGACGAGGGTGGACATGGAATCTATGGATTCTCCACCAACACGTGCGTCATCGACATCACGACGACCTATCTGACCACCGGAGTGATGCCGGGCCAGGACACCTACTGCCCGGCGCAGCCGGCCGCAGCGTCCGCGGCAGCGCCGCTTGCGCCCCGGGTGCCCCAGCAGGCTTCTGCACAGGATCACGCACGAGCGTACCTCTCGCGGCAAATGAATCCTGCGCGACGGTCACTGCCACAATAGCCGCGCAAAGGGGCGGTGCCGATGGGCGCCGCCCCCCCTTGGGCAGCGCACCTCCCGGACAGGCCGCCGGTTGGCGGAACGCCGGCGCCACAACTGACATCCATTGGTTCCATCCCTGCTCTGGCGGCTACCTTGCCAAGGTAATCGCGAGGAAGGCGGCGTAGAGAATGCCGTTTACCGTTAGCGCCCACACCGCAACTCCCTTGGGCCGGGCATGAATTCGCAGCCAGGCGCCGGCAAGCAACGTCAGGGCGACGCCCGTGAGGACCTCGATCCGGGGCTGCCAGGGGGTCAGCATGATGCCGATGGCGGGAAGGAGCGTTCCCTGAAACACCATGGCGCCGGTAATGTTGCCAAATGCCAGCGTGTCCTTGCCACGGCGAATCCACAGGATGCTGTTGACCTTCTCCGGCAGCTCGGTGGCAATCGGAATGATCAGCAGCGACAGCAAGAGCGCCGATATTCCAAGAACATGGGACACACCTTCGACACCCGCAATGAAACGCTTGGCACCCCAGACCAGCAGCACGACTCCCCCGAGCAGTTGCGCGATGACTGTGATCCAGTTGGCAGTGAGGCCGCTTCGGGCAAGTAACAGGGTGCCTGCGGCCTTGGTTCCGTGGCCTGCCTGCACGAGGCGGCCCGAGGCGCGCAGCGTCAAGAAAATATAGACGAGGTAGATCGCCACCAAGACGGCGCTCAGAGCGCCCCGAGCGTAGCGTGCGTGCGGCGGAACGTACATTGCAGCCGCTGCGATGCCGAAGGCCAGCAGGAACGCATTGAGGTCACGTACGAAGCCGGTGTACTCGGGACGCACATGGCCTAGAGCCCCGCGACGGTCGATCACCGCGAGGGTCATCAGGCATGTCGTTAGCGTAGAGAGCATGAGCGGCGCACCGAGGATCGCGCCCACGCCAATTTCCTCGTTGAGACTGCGATCCGCCGTCCCGGCGAACAGCGAGAGCAGCGGCACCGTGACTTCAGGCAACGCAGTCCCGACCGCGGCGAATATCGAGCCCGTAACACCGTCTGAGATACTGAGCCGCTGGCCGAGGTGTTCGAGCGCATTCGTGAAGAGCTCGGACGCCACGAGAATCATGACCAAGGCGACGCCCAGGGCCAACAGAAGTGACGTCATTGACCTAGTCCGAGGACGAGTGGCGCAAGCTCTTCGCAGAGCTCAAGTCGGATGCGTGGCGGAGAGGGTGGGATTCGAACCCACGAACACCCGTTGAGATGTTACTGGAATTCCAGTCCAGCGCCTTAGACCGCTCGGCCACCTCTCCGCGTCCGCAAAGCAATGATACTACGCCCCGCGGCCGTTCGACCCAGGGAGCACCCTGGGGTTATTCCTCCCCTGGCCTGGGATTGGGCTGCGGCACGTTGAAGGACGGCGGCGCGAAAATACAGGGGTCTTTGACCGTCCGCGGCGGCGGCGCGGGCCCGTTGAGCTGCGGCACCTCCAGCGCATGGCTGGTGTCGGGCGAAGCGAGGCCCTGCGGAATGTTGAGCGGCGCGATGCTCGTCGCCCGCTGGTAAGGCTCCGGCTTGTTGCAGGTGTCGTCATGGGTGACATGGTGGATCACTTTGCAGCCGCTGAGCGCAAGCAGCACGGCGGAAGAAAGAGCCAAGGCGGCTCTGGACGTCATTTCGGGACCCCTCTTCAAAATTACTGGAGCGCGGCCGCCTGGCGCAGCGCTGCGAGCACCGCCGGCTGGTGGCCCGCGGCAAGCTCCGTCAGCGGCAGCCGGATGCCACGCTCTATCCTGCCGGCCTGCGCCAGCGCCCATTTGACCGGTATCGGATTCGCCTCGAGAAAAAGATCACGATGCAGCGCCGCGAGCGGCGCATCCAGGCGCGCCGCCGATTCCCGGTCACCCCGCACCGCGGCGGCCACCATCGCCGCGACGGCACCGGGCGCCACATTGGCGGTCACCGAGATCACCCCGCGAGCACCGGCAAGTATCGCCTCGCGCGCACTGAAGTCATCGCCGCTCAGCACCACGAAGCCCTGCCGGCAGGCGGCGAGCAGCTCGCCCACCCGCTCCGACCCCGGTACAGCCTCTTTGACCGCGCCGATCCGTCCAAGTTGCGACAGCCGCCCGACGGTGGCCGGAAGCATATCGACTGCCGTGCGGGAAGGCACGTTGTAGAGGATCACGGGCTTGGACGAGGCCTCCGCGACCGCGGCAAAGTGCCGGTACAACCCCTCCTGACTGGGGCGGTTGTAGGCGGGCGTGACCACGAGAATACCGTCGACCGGCAACTCCGAGAGCCGGCCGGCCCGCTCGACCGTGGTCGCGGTGCTGCTCGAGCCCACCCCCACCAGGACCGCGATGCGGCGCCGGGCGCGCTCGCAGGCCCGCTGGGTGAGCTCCCAGAGCTCCGCCTCGGTGAGCGTCGCCGACTCCCCGGTGGTGCCGCCGACAACGACGCCGACGGTGCCGCTCTCGATATGCCAGTCGATGAGGCGCTCCCAGGCGGCGTGGTCAATGGCGCCGTCGCCCCTCATGGGCGTGACTATCGCGACCAGACTGCCTGCCAGCATCGAGATCCCGAGTGAGCCGCCGCGCGGCGGGTGAGCCGATAAGTATACGGGGCAATGCGCCCAGGACGAACAGTCCGCGGACCGACCTGCATGGCCATCGCCAGCGAACCGGTCACCCGGTACACTCCTCCGCAGCACTTTGGAACGCACCGAGCCCATTGACCCGATGAAGCAGCACCTGGCCGTTTCGGCGATCGGCAGCGACCGCACCGGCATGGTGCACGAGCTGACCCGGGTGATCAGCGAGTGCGGCGGCAATATCACCG
>JBOIAB010000084.1:0-11071 GCA_050738635.1 Steroidobacteraceae bacterium | reverse complement strand
CGTCGGACTTGGAGTCCTCGAGCACCCTGGCGGCGGCGTTGCGTTTGTTCACTTCGAGCTCGTAGAGCTTCGCCTTCAACATCTTCATCGCCGTCGAGCGGTTCTTGTGCTGGCTGCGCTCGTTCTGACACGCGACCACGATGCCGGTGGGCATGTGGGTGATGCGCACGGCCGACTCGGTCTTGTTGACGTGCTGGCCACCCGCGCCCGAGGAGCGGTAGACGTCGGTCTTCAGGTCCGCCGGGTTGATCTCGATCTCGATGTCATCGTCGATCTCCGGCGAGACGAACACGGAGGCGAACGAGGTATGGCGACGGTTGCCGGAGTCGAACGGCGACTTGCGGACCAGGCGATGCACTCCGGTCTCGGTGCGCAGCCACCCGTAGGCGTAGTCACCCTTGAATTCGACCGTGGCGCTCTTCACGCCCGCCACCTCCCCGGGACTGGAGTCGATCACCTCGCACGCGAAGCCGTGCGCCGCGCCCCAGCGCAGGTACATGCGCAGCAGCATCTGCGCCCAGTCCTGCGCCTCGGTGCCGCCGGCGCCCGCCTGGATGTCGAGGAAGGCGCTATGCGAGTCCATCTCTCCGCGGAACATGCGCTTGAGCTCGAGGCGTCGGACCTCGGCGTCCAGCCGCAGGGCGTCTTTCTCGATATCCCGGGCGGTCGCCTCATCGCCCTCGCCCTCGGCTAGCTCCAGGAGCTCCGCGGCGTCGTCGATGCCCTTGGTGGTGCGATCGATCTCCCCGACCTCGGTAGTCAGGCGCGCGCGCTCCTTCCCGAGCTCCTGCGCCCTGTCCGGCTGCGACCAGACGGCCGGGTCCTCGAGCTCCCGGCCTACCTCTTCGAGACGCTCTTTCTTGCGATCGTATTCAAAGAAACCCCCGTAGCGAGGCGGTGCGCTCGCCTAGGTCTTTGAGCTGTCGCTTGAGCTGGTTGACTTCCATATTGCGTGCCGTGAAGGGGTGAAGCGGTACCGTGAGGAGCCGGGGATGCTAAACGGCCGCGCGCGGAATTGCCACCGGATCCGGCGCCTCAAACTAAAACCGTACGCCGATTCCGAGGCTCACCACGGGATACCACTGCAGGATGTCCGCCTTGTGGCGCAGCTTCGCCTGCTCGGAGGCGAGATCGCTCTGCGCCTGGCTGCAGACGGGCGAGCCCGCCGGCGCGGCGGGGCCGCACTGCGCGGTCAGAGTGACGCCGGGCGTGCCGCCGTAGATGGCACCGACATCGAGCAGGAAGTGGATGCGGCTGTCCTCGCCGGCGGGATTCCCCCAGCCGAAGCCGACGTACGGCGAAACCGAGTTGCCGAACTTGAGCTGACCGCTGAGCGAGCCGAGCTGCGAGCTCGAATACGTATTGCCGTCGATGGTGTAGGTACCCTGACTCGGTTGCCCCACCACATCGAGCTTCGTATCGTTGCCCGCGACGCCCGCCGTCAGACGGAAGCTGCCACCGAACACGTACCAGTCGAGCAGACCGGTCACCGTCCGCAGCTTCAGGCGCCCGTCATAGTCAACGTCCGAAGTGTCGATGTCATGGTTGATGTTGAAGCCGCTGAAGCCCACACGTATGCCCAACGACGGCGAAAGGCCGAGGTCGAGGTCCAAACCAAGGCCCGGCGTGCCGGCGCGCACCGCCAGCGCAAAATCCGGGGCCGCCGCCAGCGAGGCCGCGGGAGTGGCCAGAGCGGCGAGCGCCAAGGCCGCCGCACCGATCGCGCCTCTTGGAGAAGCCCGTGTCATGAGAACCTCCACACCGGTTTGCGAGGACCGCGGGTCCGCGTGGCTTAACCTTAGCGGAGCCCGATCAGCCGCACTGCGACGCCGTTCACGCAGTACATGGCAAAGAGCGTGCCCGCCGCCGCCGCGATCAAGTCGCCAAGTGCCGACGCCTGACGCGTTTCCATCACGCTTAGCCAGACGTGTTAGCCATATGCAGAGTTTTTACGTCAATGTAAGCGTCATGGAGAACGCACGGTGAGCGTGTCGCTGAGGCGTGTATAAGCGCAGAGTTTCTGCGGAAATCGCCAATCAATTGCAATTCCAACTCCCGCGCCAGAGCCTTACACTGCAGGCAACATCCGCGCGAGAAGGGCATTGCCATGAACACGCACGATGAGGTCACGAGACTCATCAGAGCGCTCCACGAGCCTGAGAAGCGAGAATTGCTAGCCTGGCTGACAGAGTCGCTTGACGACAGTTGGCGCATCGCAGAAACCGCTCCCCGCTACGGCACAACGGCGGAGAGCCAGGAAGTATTCACTGTCGAGGAGTATCTGGCACTCGAGGAGAGCAGCTCCGAAAGACATGAGTACGCGGCCGGCCAAATTTACGCCATGTCCGAACCGCTGCAGCCCCACAAGCTAATCGCGGGCAATGTTTTCGCCGCCCTGCACGGCCACCTGCGGGGTACGCCCTGTAGGCCCTACATCGATAGCACACGAGTACAGATCCGGGCGCGCGGCCAAGACTACTTCTACTACCCCGACATCCTGGTCGCCTGCGGCCAGTCGCGAGACAAGAAGGAGCGTTTCATCGACGAGCACCGCCTCGTCATCGAAGTCATGTCCCGCTCGACGGAGCGGATCGACCGCCGGGAAAAGGCATACATCTATCGGGAGCTGCCCTCGATCGAGGAAGTCGTGCTGATCTCGCAGAAGTCCACCCTCGTGACCGTGTACCGCAGGAGCGGCGACTGGGCGCCGGTAGTCCTGGCTTCGCCAGAGGAGGTACTGGAGCTGAAATCGGTCGGCCTCGTCCTGCCGCTGCGGCAGATCTACGAGGGGCTGCCTTAACCGCACATTCCTGCGAAGATGGACCCCAAAAGAAACACTGGGGGCCTTCTGTAAACCGTCGATGCCGAGCGCTGGCAGCAGGTGAAGTCCGCGTTGGCCGATGCGCTCGCGCTGAGCGCAGCGGCGCGCGCCACCTACCTCGAGCAACTCGGCGGCCACGATCCCGCCCTGCGCGCAGAAGTCGAGTCTCTGCTCGCAGCCGACCGTGCGGCCGACAGCCGGTTCCTGGAATCGCCTGCCGCGGCCGCGGCGCAATTGCTGCGCCAGCCGAATCGGCTCGCGGGCCGGCGGCATGGGGGAGGTCTATCGTGCGGTGCGGGTCGATGGCGAGTACGAGCATCAGGTCGCCATCAAGCTGGTGCGCGCCGGCGTAGACGCCGAATTCGTCGGGCAGCGGCTGCGCACCGAGCGGCAGATCCTGGCGGCTTTCGAGCATCCGAACATCGCAAGGCTGCTGGACGGCGGGACCACTGAGGACGGCGTTCCGTACCTCGTGATGGAACTGATCGCGGGCGAGCCCGTCGACCAGTACTGCGAGCGGCAGCAACTCGACATTGCGGCACGGCTGCGGCTCTTCCTGCCGGTTTGCGCGGCAGTGCAGTATGCGCACCAGCGCGCGGTCATCCACCGCGACTTGAAGCCGCGCAACATTCTCGTAACCTCCGACGGCGTGCCGAAACTGCTGGATTTCGGGATCGCAAAGATCCTGGAGCCGGGCCCGATAGCTGCGCGGACGGATGTGACCATCAACGCGGGCCGGATGATCCTGACTCCGGAGTACGCCAGTCCCGAGCAGCTCAAGGGCGAGCCGATCTCCGCCGCGAGCGATGTCTATGCCCTCGGCGTGATCCTTTACGAGCTGCTGACCGGAGCCAGGCCTTTTCGCGTCAGTGATCGCGTCACCGAGGACGGACAGGTGTTGCGCCCGGTCGCCTCCGAGCCGCCCAGGCCGAGTACTGCCGCGCGCCGCCGGGGCGAGTCGCTCACCTCCCCGCCAGGCTCGCCGGATGGCATCGGCCGCCGCCTGCGCGGCGATCTCGACAACATCGTTCTGATGGCGTTGCACTACGAGCCCGAGCGCCGCTATGCGACCGTGGAGCGCCTGGCGGATGACATCCGCAGGCACCTGGAGCACCGGCCGGTGTCGGCTCGCAGGCCCACCCTACGCTATCGGGCATCCGTATTCGTCGCCCGTCACACCGCTGCGGTCGTCGCCGCGGTACTCGTGTTTCTCGCGCTCGCGGCAGGGTACGTTGCGACGCTACGGGAAGCGCACATCGCCAACGAGCAGCGCGCTCTGGCGCAGCGCCGATTCGATGACGTGCGCCGGCTTGCAGACTCGCTGAGATCCGGCGCTGGAGCGCGACCTCGCCGCCGCATATCTGCGCCTGGGTGATCTGCAGGGGCAGGGACTCTCGGGCAACCAGGGCGACTACGCCGCCGCGCTCTACAGCTATCGCCGGGCCCTCGCCCACTGGGAGGCCAGCCTGCGCGCGCAGCCGGCCGATGCCGCGGCGCGGCTCGACCTGGTGCAGACTGACGGCAAGCTGAGCGACCTGGCGTGGACAATGGGCGATCCGGCCGCGGCACTCGCCTACTCGCGGCAAACGGTGACGCAGAGCCGGCTGCTCGCTGCCCGCCACCCGGACGACCGTCGCTATCTGATCCTGACCGCCGTCAGTGCTCTCGACAGTGGCTACAAGCTGTACAGGATCCTAGACTAGGTGACCGCGCGGGCTCGCTGCTGCTCGTGCGCCAGGGCACCGAGCAGCTGAGGACGCTGTCGGCCGCCGCCCCGCAGGACGTGCTCACCGCGCGCCGGCTCGCCCTCGCCGAAGAGCGGCAGGCCGAGATCCTGCGTGCGAACGGCGATGACGCCACTGCGCTGTCGCTCGATCAGAGCGCACTGCAGGTCCTGCGGACGCTGAGCGCCGCGCAGCCGCACAACACCGACTTTCTCGACCTACAGGGGTTCGCTGAGTTCGACCTGGCCGACCAGCTGGATCACATGCGTCGTTTCGGCGAGGCCGAGCGCTACGGCGCGGCAGCGCGCGCGAGTTTCCGCTCGCTGTCAGCCGCCGATCCCAAGATCGGCCAATATCACATCGGCGCGGGTCGGGCGCTCATCGTCATGGCGAAGACCGCCGTCGACGAGGGCCGGCCCGCCCAGGCTCGCCCGCTCGTGGCGGAATCACTGAACGAGCTGTCGCAAGCCGCGCCCACCCAGCATGGGAGCGCGGATTTTCAATTCGCCACAGCCGCCGCCGAATCGCTCCTCGGGGATGTCTACCAGACACTGGCTGCGCGCGCGACGAACTCGCAGCGCGAGCGCCTGCGCGACTGGCAGAGCGCAAAGCAGTGGTACGTCCGGGCAGTGGACGCTTTCCCGACAAGCTTCGCCGACGCCACGGCGCAAGCGACCGCTGACAAGGGTCAGATCCTGCGCTGCGATCAAGAAGTCGCGCGAACGCAGTCGGCTGCCCGAGCTCGCAGCGGTCGGCGCTAGGCGCGCGCTCTCAACGTCGCGGGAATCTGCGCCATCGCGTCGGCGCCGAGCGGGCACGCCCCGCGGCGGGACCGGCTCACCGGGCCGTTCGCTCGTCAGCGTCAAGGCTACAAATAATATTTATATTTCAATATGTTATAGTTATTTATTCATGTAATAAATAGTATTGGAGAGGCCTGAATCACAGACCGCGGGCGGGACCACCGGTAGCATGTGACACCGGGCAATGATGCTTGATCCATGGACGAGCTCTTTCGGCAGTGGCGCGCCGGCCATACCCTGCAGACCACCGCGCTCATTCATGAGGCCTACGTGAGGCTGATCGACCAGAGCCCGGCGCAGGTGCATGACCGCTGCCACTTCGTCGCGCTGACCTCGCATCTCATGCGCCAGATCCTCGTCGATCATTCCCGCGCGCGTATCGCCAAGAAGCGCGATGGCGGCTACCGGATCACCCTCGCGGAAGATCTGGCCGTTGCCGAGCCGCGGGACTTCGATCTGCTGGCCGTGAACGATGCCCTGGATCGCCTCGCCCGGCTCGACCCGCAGCAGGCGCACGTGGTGGCGCTGCGCTATTTCGGTGGCCTCTCGATACGGGAGACCGCCGCCGCGCTCGGGATATCCGATGCCACCGTGAAGCGGGATTGGGCAACCGCTCGCGCCTGGCTGCATCGCCAGATCGAGCAGTCCACGGAGACATCGCCGCCGTAGCCTATGGGCCCGGCAGTACGTGGTCGACCAGGAGCTGCAGCCGCCGCTCGCCCTGGAACTCGTTGACATCCAACCGGTAGACGAGCTGCACCGAGCCCTCCGGTGGTTTGAATGTCGCCTCCGCCTCGATGTGATTGAAGGCAATCGCATCGAAGGAGCGACCGCTGCGCGGAAATTCCAGCCACATCTTCAAGTGCCTTTCGGCGACGACCCGGGCGCTGCGGATCGCGAACACGCCGTCGAAGCTGGGCTCGGGGAAGGCCTGGCCCCACGGGCCGCCGGCGCGCAGCGCATGCGCGGTCTCGAGCGCGATCTCCGCCACTGTCAGCTCGCCGTCGGTCTCGATCGCATCGCTCGGACCGCACTGCGCCGCCCACGCGGCGACCTCCTCGTCGAAGGCGCGCGCGAAGAAATCGAGTCGCGACCGCTCGAGGCTCAACCCCGCCGCCATCGCGTGGCCGCCGAACTTGCCGAGGAGCTGCGGATGGCGCGCATCGAGATTCGCGAGCACATCACGGATGTGAATACCCGGCATGGAGCGCGCCGAGCCGCGCAGCTGTCCGTCGCCCGCAACCGCAAAGGCGATCACGGGCCGCCGTATTCGGTCCTTGACGCGGCTCGCGACCAGCCCGACGACCCCCTGATGCCAGGTTTCGTCGAAGAGACAGACGCCGCTACGCTGCAGGGCGCGCGGGCCCGGATCACGCAGCCGCCGCACTGCCGCGAGGGCCTCCGTCTGCATGCGTGCCTCGATCGCCCGCCGCTCGTGATTGAGCTCATCGAGACGAGCGGCGAATGCGGCCGCGGTCCCGATGTCGTCGGCGAGCAGGCACTGGATCCCTACTGTCATGTCATCCAGCCGTCCCGCCGCGTTGAGGCGTGGCGCGACGCCGAACGCGAGATCGGCGGCGATGAGACTCTCGAGCGGCCGTCCAGCGATATCGAGCAATGCGCGGATACCGGCGGCACAGCGGCCGGCGCGGATGCGCTTCAGTCCCTGGGCGACGAGCACGCGGTTGTTGGCATCGAGCGGCACGAGGTCGGCGACCGTCACCAGGGCAACGAGATCGAGGAAGTCCGCCGCGCCGGGCGCCGCAGGTGGCGTCAGCCGCTCCTGATCGAGCCGCCGCTTCAGCGCCGCCATCACATAGAAAGCCACTCCCACGCCCGCGAGGGCGCGGCTCTTGAAGAGACTGCCTGTCAGGTTGGGATTGACGATGACATTGGCCGTCGGCAGGTCGGCACCCGGCAGGTGATGGTCCGTGATCAGTACGTCGATGCCGCGCGAGCGTGCCTCCGTCACCCCCGCCGCGCTCGAAACTCCGTTATCGACGGTGATGATCAGCGACGGCGCCCGTCCCGCCGCCAGTCGCACGATCTCCGGCGTCAGGCCGTAGCCGAACTCGAATCGGTTGGGCACCAGGAAATCGACCGCGGCGAAGCCCCACGCCCGCAACGCTCTGACGACGAGCGCCGTGCTGGTGGCGCCATCGGCATCGAAGTCGCCGATCACCAGCACCCGCCCGCCCGACCGATGCTCGAGCAGCAGGTCGACCGCGGCGAGGATGCTTTCCAGTGTGCTCACCGGCAGCAGGCGCTCGAGCGAGAGGTCGAGATCGTCGGACGTGCGCACGCCGCGACCGAGATAGATGCGGCGCAATACCGGGTGCAGCCCGGAGCTCGCGAGAATCGACGCATCTTCCGCGCAGGCCTCGCGTCGCACGACACGCAAAGTCACGCCAAGGCCTCCAGACCCTTGCGCCCCCGCATGCGTCGCCAGAGACGCCAATGGTCCGCCGCGCGCAAGCTGAGACAGCGATCATTGGCAAGCAGTATGAGCCGCTCGAGCTCGCCGCGACGCAACGCGGCAACCGACGGCGATATCAAGCGGTGATCGATCTCCGCCATGGCATCCGCCAGAGACCACGATGCATTCGCTTGCAGCAATTCGGCAACCTCCACCACAACCAGCGCGCGCTCCGCGCGCGGCTCACCGATCACCGCCGCCCAGTCTACCGGCATCGGCCGCGTTTCTCCTCCCGCAAGCCGCCACAATCCGCGAACATATGCATCAGCCCCGAACGCAGCGTCCTTGATCGCTTCCGGGGTCGCGACTGCATGAGCTGCGCTCGGGTCGCCGCCGCCCCAGAGCCATAGCGTTGCAACCGTCAAAGCTCCACGTCGCGTCAGCTGATCGTTGACGGGGTGACCGTGCAGCCACATTTCGATTTCCGCGCTGAGTCTGCGCAGCGCACGCGCGCCCTCGCCCATGGGCAGCGACTCGGCCACCGAGGTGAGCACCATTCGCGCGGGCTCGGTCGTGCTCGCCGGCGCCGGGACCTGCGGCCCTGACAGCAGGAGTTCGCCGCCTGCGAGCGGCCGCAGCTCGAATCCCGAGTCGCGAAAAGTAGCGGCAAAACTCGCCGCGAGCTGGCGGAGCTCCGCCTCCTGCAGTCGCAGCACACTGCGCCGATCGAAATGCAGGCTCGTCAGGCCCGCGATCAGATGCACCGGTGTTGCCAGCCACACGGCGCGATCCGCCGGCGCGTCCGCGAGCGCGGCTGCCGCGATACTGGCGGGCGCCGCCGCGGCGTATTGCGGCAGCCCGAGCCAGCGCGCGGTCCACGCGCGCCAACCTTCCGGCAGAGCCGTTTCATCGCCGAAGCGTGCCAGCTGCTCGATACCCGGCACGGTCGCGTCCGGGCTCTCGCCCGACTCCAGGTACAGATCTCGAATGACGATGACGATCGCGCGCACGGGCGCTATCGTACCGCTCCTTAACGTCTTCCCTTAAGGCAACGGGATTTCCGTCTACTGGGGGCCGACGTTCCGGCCCGAGACGAGGAGATTGATCGCAGAGTTGATGTCCCGGTCATGCCGAGCACCACAGCCGCCACAGCTCCAGTCTCTTACTACGAGGCCCTCCCGACCTTGTGGGCCGCCGCGTGCACCGCACGCGGAACAGGCCTGCGTGGAGAATCGCTCGTCAACCTCGATGTACTCGGCCCCGTGCCTGATGGCTTTATAGCGGAGCTGCGATCGAAGCTGCGACCAGCCGGCATCGAGCACGGACTTGGCCAGGCTGGTTCGGGCCAATCCGCAGGAATTGACGTTGCCCACGCAGATGCGCCGGTTCTCGCGCACGAGCCGCGTGGACAGCTCGTGCAGGAAATGCTTGCGACAGCTGGCGATCTTCGCGTGGATGGCTCGTACGCGGGGCTTGCGACCGGCGCGCTGTGCAACGGCGAGCGCCCGCTCGTATTTGCGGTAGATGCGTGGGGCCTGGACTTTATGCCCCGTCGAGAGCGTGACCAGGGATTTGAGGCCGAGGTCGATGCCGACCTCACCGGCCCCATGCTCTTTGTCTTCGCGGACCTCAACCTCCAGGTTCAGATACCAGCGGCCACGGGCATCCTCGGCGAAGCTGCCGCAGAGGATCCTTCCATTGATGGAACGGCTGAGCCAGAGCCGGTACCGCCGCCCGAGGAAGATCGCCATATCACCTTGCAGTCGAACGGCACGCGCCGCCTGGAAGGGAACCCAGCCCAGGGACCTTCTACCCCGCCATCGCGGCCGCTTGCCGCTGCCTTCCCGGGAGATCGCGAACTGCTTGCAGACCGCCTGCACGGTATCCGAATGCAGACCGAGAAGCTTGCTGCTTCCGCTGGTGAGATCCAGACCTGGTTCACCTCCCGGGCCTGTCGCTGAAGATGCCGACCGGAGGTCGCGTCCTTGATCCTGTACCGGCACGTGAGCACCATGGCTACAGGGTAACTGAAACACTAAATTCAACAATCCAGACGCGGAATCTTCCAGTGGACTTACACGCCGTACCTGCCGGCTTCTGTCAGAAGTGGAAATCATGTGTGAAGTGACGTGCATGCGCGACGCCCTTACAAAGGCTTCTCACTAGCGCTCGATGATACGTGCTGTCAGACATCAATCGGCAGTTCCAAACGCCGAGTGCGCGCCCGCCTCTCACGCTCAAAGGCGAGGGTTGCGGCACGGAGATCTCCAATGAAGTTCACTTTGGAAAGCAGCTCGCGCGTGAACCTGGTGCGCGCCTATTCGCGGGCAGAGCTGCACATAGGTGAAGAGCACGTGCGCTCGAGCTGTATCGTATCCGCGGACCGGCTGATCACCGACTGGCCGCCGGCGCGGTTCGACGCGTTGCAGCGCGAGCACCTGGACGCGATTTTTGCTCTCGAGCCTGAAGTCGTGCTGCTCGGCACCGGTGAGCGGCAGCGTTTCCCGCCAGCGGACATCCGGGCGGCGTTCGCCGCGCGCCGCATGGCGCTCGAAGTGATGGACCTGGGCGCCGCCTGCCGGACTTACAACATCCTGGTGCAGGAAGAGCGGCACGTCGTCGCGGCGCTGTTTCTGGAGTAGAAGGAGTAGGAAAGGTCTCTTCCGGCGGCAGAGCCGCCGGAAGAAGACACAGGGGGAGGGGCATCAACCAACCGACCCATCATCCGGAGCTGACAGACTGCGGACGACGGCATGCTTTTCTTTTTGTTCGCCGCTATTGTTGCTTTTCTCTCGGAATCCCCTCCTCCCTGTGCCCTCTTCCGGAGGCTCTGCGGTGGACGGCAGACTGTCGGCACTCAGCGACAGGGGGGACATGTTAAACAGGTCACACTCTGATTGGCAACTGTAGATTTCAAGGTCCAGCACATTCAACTGATTGCGTTCGTTTGTTAATCTTGAATCTCGATCAACCGGTTCCGCCGAGGAGCGGCACGAAGGCCACCGACCCCAGCGACTCCCGCTGGATGCGCTCCTCCCGGCGCGTGAACCGCACCAGCTCCTGCTCGCCTTCCGGGCCCACGGGCACGAGCAGCCGTCCGCCCACCTGCAATTGCTTGAGCAGCGCCTCCGGAACGGCGAGCGGCGCGGCGGCAACGAGGATGCCGTCGAACGGCGCTTGCGTTTTCCAACCCGCGCTACCGTCGCCGTGGCGAAATCTGACATTGCGCACGCCAAGCTCCTTCAACCGCTCCTTGGCGCGCTCGAGCAGCGGCTCGATGCGCTCGATGGTGTAGAGGCGCTCGACC
>JBOIAB010000083.1:0-6109 GCA_050738635.1 Steroidobacteraceae bacterium | reverse complement strand
ACGAACCTGGACGGCTGATAGCGTACCGACAGCTTTCCGTTGGTGGTCTGGCCGAAATCGCTGTACCGGTCCTCGCGAGCCGATATGTCGACATCGAGATGCTTGGACATCGGCACGTCCAGTTCCGTATAGACCGCCTGTGTGATGCGGCTGCCTTGGATGATTGCGGGATTGAATGCCGTAGCCGCGGCCAGCAGGGCGGCCGTTGGGGTCGTGGCGGAATCGAAGCTCTCGCCGCCGAAGCTGAAGCCGAGGGCTATCGTCGCCGGGGTCCCCGCGTGGAAGGCGTCGCCCAATTCGTGGCTGGCATGGCCGTCGATGTTCCAGAGCTTGTCCTTGGCGTTGTTGAATACCGCATTTATATATGAGCTGTTGATCAAGGCCTGTCCGGCCGCGCTCTGGGGGCCGAAGGGATTGATCAGGTTGCTGAGGGAACCGTCGGCCTGGGTGAGCACCGCCTCATTGGGGATGTCGCTCTGGGCACCCTGCGTGGCCACATTTTGGCTGTAGTTTAGGTCCACGGTGTAATCCCATCCGAAGTTGGTGCCAGTGAATGTTACCAGAGCCCGCTGCTCGGTGTTGATCTCGTCGAGGTAGCGATTGTCGTTCGGATCGCTCCAGTACACGTTGATGGGAGCGGTCAGATCCGGTGCGGTGCAGGGCGCGCCAGGCGCGTTGCCGGCCACGCATGTCAATTCCGATGCGGTCGGGAAATAAGCCGGATCGTCCTGCGGCGTCATCGTGAAATTATAGAAGTTGGCGCCGCCCCAATCGATTACCTTGGAGCGGGGTAACTACTCACCCGTTTCCGCGTATAGCTGACCCGAGAGAGCCATTTGGATAGCGACGAGAGGGTTGTAACCTTGGTTGGCCATGGTCTGCAGATAGCTGGAGATACGGCAATAGGCTTGGGCGAACTCGGCCTTACGGAAGCAACCAGAGACTTTCTGCTTGACTTTGCTCATGCGCAAATCCCGTTCGGCCCGATTGTTGGTAAATGGCACGTGAGAGTCCTTGGCGAAAAGCAGCACGGCGGTTTCATGGTCTCGCAGACGCTCCCAGAGGTTATGGGCATCGGATTTCGCGATCCGGCCCCGTTTGCCATTCTGCTTTGCCGGGATGGACGGCAGCTCGCGCTCACCGCGGGTGAGGATGTTGCGGTAGCGCTTCTGCAGCGCGTCGTACTCGCGCGGGGTGAGTCGTTTGCGCTGGCGCTTGGAGACTCGCGCGCAAGTCTCCTGCAGGAGCCGCTTCATGTTGCACGCCCAGGCGTAGCCGTTGGACTCGAGGATGAAGGTCAGCTCGCGCAACAGGTGCGCGCCACAGAGCCCATGGCCGCAGTGCGCATAGGACAGGTAGGAGGCCCAGCAGTCGTGCACGATCACCCCTCCATAGCGAGGGATGATGCCGATGGCGGCCATCGCTTCCAGCCCGCGTTTCTCATGCACGAACTTCAGGGTGATATCCGCTGCCGAGCAGACGTGGATCCAATGGTTGTGTTTCTCGACGCGGATGGAAGTCTCATCGACATGCATCGCCGGCTGGGTGAGGATCCGATCGATGGCCATCTGCTCCCAGCGGGCCAGGGCGAGGTGCAGCTGCAGCACGTACTTGAGGATCGTGGCCTCGGAGATCACCAGGCCGATCAGGCTCTGGATCCCCTGCTGCACGCGCTTCAGGGAGATCATCTGGGCGATGAGCAGGTTCAACGCGTACGCCTTGATGCCCGCGCCGTACTGCAGGGGGCCCGAGAACGCCTCGGGGAACGGGGCGCGGGTCTCGGCGCCGCAGTGCGGGCAGGACTTGATCTCGGCGTCGACGTGGCTGAGGACCTTCTCGAAGACGATGTCGATCTGGGTGCGCCGCTCGTGACCGTGAGGCCGCACGGTGCGCAGGTTCTCCCCGCATTCCTCGCAGGAGCTGACCTTGGAGAGCTGCACGGTCTCGACGGTGCGGGTGTTCCCCGAGCGGCTCGGATCGTACGCTTTGCCCTTGATATGGGCGCCGGCGTGGCTGAGCGCGCTCTCGTCCTTCGGGGTTTGCGAGGAGGGCTTGCTGGAGTTCGCGCTGC
Source organism: Steroidobacteraceae bacterium (assembly GCA_050738635.1). GTDB lineage: Bacteria > Pseudomonadota > Gammaproteobacteria > Steroidobacterales > Steroidobacteraceae > 13-2-20CM-66-19. The sequence goes on along the minus strand of JBOIAB010000083.1, from coordinate 4,038 downwards.
TCTTGGGGGTGTTTTTCTCCATGAAGACCGCCATCAGCACTTGCAGCAGCATCAGCAGCGCCTCGAAGAGCGCGCGGCTTTCCGCGCTGATCTTCCCCTCGGCCCCGAGCTGCCCGAAGCGCCCTTTGAGCGCCTCGAACTCCTCGCGCAGAGACTGCTTGTTGACGCTCGCCACGACAGGGGGCTGGGACGATTACTCGTGGGCCTCGACGGCCATGATGGCCGCGAGCACCGCCAGACGTTCCCCCGCCGGCAACGCTCGATAGCGCCGGCCCCAGTTCTCGGCCTTGCGCTTGATACATTGCCGCTCGGTGTGGTCCCTCCCGGCGTAGCGTGCCCAATGCACCCGATCAGGGGTGAAGTTGAACCACACCTGCTCGGTGCGCACGCCGGCTTGGTTCATCACCTGCAGCTGCAGGCTCTGCCAGCCCTGCAGACACTCATCGTACAAGGCCGACGGGTAGCCGGAGAGAATGACCTGGCAGGGCAGCGTCTTGAGCAACTGAAGCAGCTCGAGGTGATCGCGCTCCTCGTACTCGAACCGGTAGCGCCGCTCGCCACTGCGCGTCGCGTGCAGGTACGGCGGATCGCAGTAGACGAGCTCCCGTCCCCGGTAGTCAAAGTCCGCCAGGAACCGGTGTGCACAGCCGTGCACCAATTCCACAAGATACTCGCACTGGAATCGCGCGAGGGCCCGCTCATTGAGGTCGATGCCGATATTGCGCAGCGCCGGCGGCTTGCGCTTCATGATCGCCCCGCCGCCAAGGTGACTCTCGATATAGGTGTCGTGCGGGGGCATCAGCGCGATGATCGGCTGGCACAACCCCGAGGTCGCCTTCGATCCGAAATATGCGCCCATCGCTACCCAACCCCGCTCCTGCACAAGATGCAGCAGCAGCGTGGGCGCAAAAACCTACATTGTCAAGCGCTCCTTCAGAGCAGCGGAAGCGTTCGGGGGTGAGTAGTTACCTTCAGCCTTTTGAGGTTGATGCTGAGATAGTGTCCATAGCGCCTGAGCAGTCCGAAGCCGAAGCGATGCCCGATCCAGAAAGAGAAGTTGTCGCCGAGAATCGCGCCGCAGAAGGCGACGGCGAGCACCCAAATGATGTTGAGGTGATGCGGTGCGCGGGTGAGGGCGCCCGCCGCCGCGATGGACGCCGCGATCAGCGTCGTCTCGCCGGGCACAAAGAATAGCCCGAATCCTTCCAATGTGCAGAAGGCGAAAACGGCGTAATAGCCCCAGGTGGCGACGACATGATGGACAAATTGGCCAAACACACGAAATCCCCTGAGTGATCTGCTTCCACTGTTTCCACGGCTGAGCCTTCGGTGCCGCCCCGGCCGTTAAGTCGGCAGCCTCAGCGATAGTCCGAAGTGGTGGGCCGTCGGCTGACTTGCGGGTCGCTCCTGGCCGCGCTCGCCTATAGCGCTGCCCGGGCAGCCAGCCGTTGGATCCGATCACCCGTAAGGCTGCACCGCTTCACAGGGATCGCGCCTGTTGAATTCATCCGCACGGCGGCCAGTCAGTGCACTCGTGAATTAACATGAACAAAGCTCTCTGCGTGTGGTTCCGACCGACGCGAGCTTCGTCCCTTGTCCCATTCTTGCTGGTGGCGATCCCATGCCTGTGCAGCGAAAACTTTCCAATGGCGGCGGGAAAACGTGATGCTGATCGTCAGCGGAACAGCCCGGGCCGGCCATGGCGAGGCTTCCCCGCTCACTCTCATGGTCACGGCTACTCGACACGAATAATCCGAAATCAGGCGCGCTGCCACGTCCTGCAAGATCAAGAATTATGCGCTCATCGGTGACGAGCAGACCGCGGCTCTGGTCTCGCGTCAAGGCTCGATTGACTGGCTATGCTGGCCGCGCTTCGACAGCGGCGCCTGCTTTGCCGCGCTCCTCGGCGACCCGAAGCATGGCCGCTGGCTTGTGGGGCCCATTGATGCATCAGCGCACAGTACGCGGCACTACCGCAATGACACGCTCATCCTCGAGACGGACTTCGAGACAGGCGAAGGCGCAGTCACCATTGTTGACTTCATGCCGCCGCGCGGCAAGGCCTCGGACCTCGTCCGCATGGTGATAGGAAGACGAGGGCAGGTGCGCATGCGCACCGAATTGATCCTTAGCTTCGACTACGGGTCCTCGGTGCCGTGGATCTCGCACCTCAAAGATGGCATGTGCTGCGCCGTTGCCGGACCTGACATGGTGTCACTGCGCACACCGGTGGCGCTGCGGCGCGAGGGGCGCGGGATAACCGGCGAGTTCACCGTCGCAGCCGGTCAGACAGTCCCGTTGGTTCTCACCTATTCTCCTTCTCATCTGTCGCCGCCCGATCCAATCGATGCCGCAGCGGTCCTTGTCCAGACGGAAGCATATTGGCGGGACTGGATCAGTCGGTGCGCCGAGGCCGGGGAGTGGTCTCAGGCCGTTCGGCGCTCGCTCATTACGCTCAAAGCGCTGACCTATCGCCCCACGGGCGGGATCGTCGCTGCGCCCACGACATCACTCCCGGAGCGGCTCGGCGGCACGCGCAACTGGGACTACCGGTTTTGCTGGTTGCGGGATGCAACATTTACGCTGCTAGCGATGATGAATGCCGGGTACTACAAGGAAGCGCAAGCCTGGCGCGCATGGCTGCATCGCGCTGTGGCCGGAGAGCCCTCGCAGGTACAAATCATGTACGGAATCACCGGCGAGCGGCGCCTCACCGAGTGGGAGGTGCCGTGGCTACCCGGGTACGACCATGCGACGCCCGTCCGCATCGGAAACGCCGCGTCCGAGCAATTGCAACTTGACATCTATGGCGAAGTCATGGATGCGCTCCATCAAGCGCGCAGCGGCAAGCTTGCGCACAGCGAGGAGAGCTGGGAGCTGCAGCGTGCGCTGCTCGACCATCTCGAAACAATATGGAATAAACCCGACCACGGTATGTGGGAGATGCGCGGCGGGCCGCGGCCGTTCACCTATTCCAAGGTGATGGCGTGGGTAGCGGTGGATCGGGCCATCAAGAGCGTCGAACAGTTCGGGCGCAACGGCCCCGTCGAGCACTGGAAGACGCTCTCGAGCGAGATTCACGAGGACGTCTGCCGCAACGGATTCAATGCCGAGCTCGGCGCTTTTGTCCAGTCTTACGGCTCAAAGGATCTCGATGCCAGCCTTCTGCTCCTTCCGCTAGTCGGGTTCCTGCCGCCGAACGATCCGCGGGTAAGGGGTACCGTTGAGGCGATAGAGCGACATCTGATGAAGGATGGTTTCCTTCTGCGCTACGACACGAAGGCCGCGGCCGACTGCTTGCCTTCAGGCGAAGGCGCCTTCCTCGCCTGCAACTTCTGGCTCGCAGACAACTTCGCGCTGCAAGGCAGGCGCGACGATGCGCGCCGCCTCTTCGAGCAGCTACTTTCCGTCCGGAATGATGTCGGTCTACTCTCGGAAGAATACGATCCGTACGCCAAGCGGCTTGTTGGGAACTTCCCGCAGGCGTTCTCTCACATTGCCCTGATCAACACCGCACACAATCTCACCCACGCTGCCGGACCTGCAAAGCAGCGCATGGATGCCGATCGCGCCCGCGCGCCAGGGTGTGGATAGCGACCGATTAGAAAGGCGGGCCTGTGCGTGGCCTTTAGAGGCGCGAGCTGATACTTAGCAGGTCAGCCACTGTCAGTCGCTTTTCAGCCGTGTCGAAACCGGAGCGATCTCACCGCCCTTGAGAACGCGCTGGCTACGCCTTCCCTTCGGCAATGCTGGCTTCTGAGCCGCGACGATCTGCGGAACCTCGATCCTTGGAGCGCGCGCCGAGGCGAAGAGCAATGGGTTGTGCGCAGCGGAGGATGACCGGGAACCTCGATTGTGCTTGGGCGTTGAAATCGCGCCTGCTGGCTTACCCATCAAGATCCGTGTTATCCGAGACATGCCTAGACCGAAAGTCGTGGTTGTTACTGGAGCTTCCGCTGGCGTTGGGAGGGCCACGGCAGTCGCTTTCGCTCGCCTCGATTGTGCTTGGGCGTTGAAATCGCGCCTGCTGGCTTACCC
>JBOIAB010000082.1:0-10489 GCA_050738635.1 Steroidobacteraceae bacterium | reverse complement strand
CATCTATCCCTCTCACGAGCTGCTCTCGCACCCGTACGAGCTCGGCCTCATGAAGTGGCTGTGAGCGCGGCCAGAGGCTGCCGCTGGCGAGATTGAGGTTGCGCTGAGCGCGCGCCTTGGGGTGTAGTACCGATCATGCCCCGCCAGCCCGCACGAGCCTCATCCGGACGGTACGTGAGCCGCCTGACAGGCGGCACCCTTGCGGTGATCATGGCCGGCGGCCGTGGCGAGCGCCTCAAGGATCTGACCGAGCATCGCTGCAAGCCCGCGACGCCGTTCGGCGGCAAGTTCCGCATCATCGACTTCGTGCTGTCGAACTGCGTCAACACCGGCATCCGGCAGATCTCGATCCTCACCCAGTACAAGGCGCAGTCGCTGATCGCGCACGTGCAGCGCGGCTGGAGCTACCTGCGCGGCGAGTTCGGCGAGTTCGTCGAGACCATCCCGGCGCAGCAGCAGAAGGGCGCCGTCTGGTACCGCGGCACGGCCGATGCCGTCCACCAGAACATCGATCTCATTCTGTCCCATAGGCCAAAGCACGTGCTCGTGCTTGCCGGCGACCACATCTACAAGATGGACTATGGTCCGATGATCGCCTACCACGTGGAGAAGGGCGCCGACATCACGGTCGGCGTGGTCGAGGTGCCCGCGACCGAGTCGCGGCACTTCGGCGTGCTCACGGCGACGGAATGGAATCGAGTGACTCGCTTCGCGGAAAAGCCGGCCGTCCCCGACAGGCTTCCCGGCAGGCCGGATACGATCCTTGCATCGATGGGCATCTACGTCTTCAACACGCGCCTGCTGCAGCGTCTTCTGGAAGAGGATGCGACCGATGAGGCGTCCGCTCACGATTTCGGCAAGAACGTCATCCCCAAGACTCTCAGCAGCACCCTGCAGGTGTTCGCCTACCCTTTCCAGGACGTCAAGACGCGCGCGCAGAGCTATTGGCGCGACGTCGGCACACTCGACGCCTACTACGAGGCGAATCTCGAGCTGGTGCACGTCAGGCCCGAGCTCAACATTTACGACGAGGACTGGCCCATCTGGACCTACCAGATGCACCAGCCGCCGGCGAAGTTCGTGCTCGATGAGGAAGGGCGGCGCGGCACCGCCATCAACTCGGTGGTTTCCGGCGGCTGCATCATCTCCGGCGCGCTGGTCCGCGAGTCGCTGCTCTTTTCAGACGTGCGCGTGGAAGAGCGCGCGACCATCGAACGCTCCCTCGTCCTGCCGCACGTCCTGATCGGCAGCGGTTGTCATATACGCGGAGCCATCATCGATGAGGGCTGCGAGATTCCCGAGGGGATGTGCATCGGGCTCGACAGGGCGGACGATGTCCGCAGGTTCCTGGTCACGGAGAACGGTGTCGTCCTCGTGACCCCCGACATGCTTCGCCGGCTGCCTTGAGTCTCATGGAAGCCCAGCCGCCGCAGTCGCGCCTGCCCGTCGTCCTCCTATGGCACATGCATCAGCCACAGTATCGCGATGCGCTCACCGGCCGCTATGTGCTGCCGTGGACTTACCTCCACGCCATGAAGGATTACACCGACATGGCGGCGCACATGGAGGCCAACCCGGCGGCGCGCGCGGTGGTCAACTTCACCCCCGTGCTGCTCGAGCAGCTCGAGGAGATCGCGCGTCGCGTGGCCGATCACCTGGCTCTCGGCAGCCCGCTGCCCGACCCGGTGCTCGCGCTCCTGGGGCCCGACCCGGTGCCGGCCGATCCCGCGGAACGCCTGGAGCTGCTGCGCGCCTGCCTCAGGGCGCAGCGCAAGCAGATGATCGAGCGCTTCGGCCCGTACCTCGAGCTCGCGACTCTGGCCGAAACCCTGGCCACCGTGGAGCGCGTGAGCTACGCCTCCGATCAGCTCATCCACGATCTCGCCGTTTGGTACCACCTCGCCTGGCTCGGCGAGACGGTGCGCCGCTCCGACACCTTCATCAGCACCCTGACTCAACAGGGCCGCGCGTTCACGTCGGCGCAGCGGCGTGAGCTTCTGACCCTTGTCGGCAACCTCGTCGCCTCCATAGTGCCGCGCTACCGGAAACTCTCCGAGCGGGGGCAGTGCGAGCTGTCAGTGACGCCATACGGGCATCCGATCGTGCCGCTGCTGCTCGATTTTCAGGCCGCGCGCGATGTCCAGCCCAACATGCCGCTGCCGCAACACGCCTCTTATCCGGGAGGCGCGGAGCGTGCGCGCTGGCACGTGCGCGAATCGCTGCGCGTCTTCAAACATGCGTTCGGTACGGACCCGAGCGGCTGCTGGCCGTCGGAAGGCGCGATCAGCCGCGGCACGCTGGAGCTGCTCGACCAGGCCGGCTTCAAGTGGGCGGCGAGCAGCGCCAACGTGCTGCAGAGCGCTCTGGCTCGCGGCGATCCCAAGTCCGCGCGCGACACCCGCGCCTACAACCGGCCGTATCGCCTGCCGGGCGGCAACATGGTCGAGTTCTTCCGCGACGACACTCTTTCCGATCTCATCGGCTTCACTTACGCGACATGGCACGGCGACGATGCAGCGCACAATCTCGTCAACGAGCTCACGCATCTTGCCAGGCAATACGGTGAGTCCACCTCGGCGGAGTCCCCGGAAGGTCAAGGCCGCCATGTCGTGCTCATCGCCCTCGATGGCGAGAATGCGTGGGAGCATTACCCGTTCAACGGCTACTACTTCCTGCGTGCGCTGTACGCGCTCCTGGCTTCGCATCCGCTGCTGGAGCTGACCACGCTTGCGGATTGCGTCGCTCGCGGCCTCGAGCCGCAACCGCTGACGAATGTAGTGGCGGGCAGCTGGGTGCATGGCACGCTCGCCACGTGGATGGGTGATCCGGCCAAGAATCGCGCGTGGGATCTGCTTTGCGATGCCAAGGTGGCCTTCGACGGTGCCATGGGCTCGGGTGCGCTCGATGCGTCGCAGGGGGCCGCGGCCGAGCGCCAGCTCGCTCTGTGCGAGAGCTCCGACTGGTTCTGGTGGTTCGGCGACTACAACCCGGCCGATGCGGTGAGTCAGTTCGACAGCCTGTATCGCCGTCAGCTCGTCGTTCTCTACCGCCTGCTCGGTCTGCCGGCGCCGGAGAGCCTGGCGCAGCCGATCTCCGTCGGCCGCGGCAGCCCGGAGCATGGCGGCGTCATGCGACGGGCATACGCTACATAATTAAGGCGCTGGATCCGGGCTCCTGCCCGGGCGCTCGTGCATGCTGTTAAGGAGGAGTTTTTGACATGCGCTTGCCTGTGCTCGATCGGCGTCGTGCGGGAGTGCTGTTGCATCTCGGCTCGCTCGAGGGGGCGCTCGGTCGCGGCGGGCGCGCATTCATCGACTGGCTCGCCGAAGCCGGCTTCAGTGTCTGGCAGGTCTTGCCCGTCGGCCCCACGGGGCCGGACGGCTCTCCCTATTGGGTGCGTTCCGACTTTGCCGGCAACGCGGCTCTCCTCGACCAGGGCGAATTGCCTGCCGCCGCGCCGGCGGAATATGCCGCCTTCATCGCGGAAACGGAGCCATGGGTGCACGACTACGCGCTCTTCGAGGTCCTGAGTAGTGCACATTCCGGCGCGCCATGGTGGACATGGCCGGCGCAATTGCGTGACCGGGACCGCGGCGCGCTGGATCGGATGACGCAGGCTCTTGGCCCGGAGCTGCAACGGGTGAAGCGCGAGCAGTTCGCCTTCTTCATGCAGTGGCGGCGTCTGCGCGAGCATGCCCGCCTGCGCGGCGTGCGAATCCTCGGCGATCTGCCGTTCTATGTCGCGCCGCACTCCGTGGAGACCTGGGCGCACCGCGAGCAGTTCCAGCTCGAGGCGCAAGGCCGGCCGGCCGCAGTCGCCGGCGTGCCGCCGGATTATTTCTCGCAGACCGGCCAGCTCTGGGGCAACCCGCTCTATGACTGGCAGGCGATTCGCCGCGACAACTTCGCCTACTGGCGGGCGCGCATCCTCGCACAGCTGGAGCGGGTCGATCTGCTCCGCATCGACCACTTTCGCGCCTTGGCGGCGCACTGGGCCGTGCCCGCCGGCGCTCCCGACGCCCGTGGTGGCGCCTGGCACATGACGCCGGGGGAGGATCTCCTGCGGCTCCTCATGGACGAGCTCGGCGACCTGCCGATCCTGGCGGAGGATCTTGGCGTCATCACCGACGACGTCGTGGCGCTGCGCAAGGGCTTCGGCTTGCCCGGCATGCGCGTCCTGCAGTTCGCCTTCAGCGGCGAGAGTGACAACCCGCACTTGCCTCACATGCACGAGCGCGATAGCGTCGTCTACACCGGTACGCATGACAACGATACGACGCTGGGCTGGTATTCGAGCCTCGATGAGGAAACGCGCCGCCGTGTCGACTCCATGCTGCGGGTGGCGCCTGGCTCCATGCCGGAGGCCCTGATCCGGGCAGCCCTGGGCTCGGTCGGCGAGCTGGCCATCGTCCCCGCCCAGGACCTTCTCGGCCTCGGCCCCGAGGCACGTCTCAACGCCCCTGGTACCGTCCTCGGCAACTGGCAGTGGTCTTTGCCCGCGGGCGCGCTGACAGCGGAGCGCGCCCGTCATTTCGCGCAGCTCAACGGCATGTACGGACGGCTTTGATGCCCGGTAAGATTTCCCCCATGCGCTCCGTGTCGCTGCTGCTTCTCGCCCTCGCGCTCTCCGGTTGCGCCCTGTTCGTGCCGAAGCTGCAGACTCCCCAGCTCGCCATCGTCGATATTCAGGTGATCAAGGCCAATTTCATGCAGCAGCGGCTGCGGGTCCGCATGCGCGTGCAGAATCCCAACGACCGCATCCTCTCCATCCAGGGCCTTTCCTACACCGTCTACCTCGGCGACCAGGAGTTCGCTACTGGCGTCTCTGACGCGAGCTTCGTCGTCCCCGCGCTTGGTAACGCGGAATTCAACATGGATGTGACGGCGAACGCCGCCGGTGCGCTCTTCGCCGTGCTCAGTAAGCCCCACGGTCAGGGCATCGATTACCGCATGCAGGGCAGGGTGGAGCTCTCGCACGGCTGGTTACGCTCGATTCCGTTCCAGCAGAGCGGCTCCTTTCTTCTTCACTGAGCCTTCGATCATCGCCGTCGGCAGCCCGCGCCTTCGATTGCGCTCGTGATTTAAAAGAAAGATAATGAAGCTATAACGAAATAAATCGAAACTAATCGGAGCGGTGATGCGCGTGAAACGTCAGTGCTTTACCTGGATTCTGCCGCTGCTGCTGCCCTCCTTGGCCCTGAGCGCACCGCTCGCAGCTACGGCCCCGCAGGATCGATCCGCGTCGCAAGCACTGCTCGCATCGGTTGATGCACACGGCAGATACCGTCTCGGGGCGCACGGGACGTCAACGCCGACCCTCGTCTCCGACGTCGCGGCGCAAGTGGATGGCCGCTGGCTGCGCGCCAGTGATTATCCGGCGTGCCGAGTCACCCGCTCCGCCGGGCAAGGCGCTCTCGGGGCGGCCACCGTCTGGGACGTGACCTGCTCGGGACTCGCGGCGGCCCCCGAGCTGAGCTATCGCCTGCGTGTCTACGCCGCGCTGCCTTTCGCCGACCTCACCGCCACGGTGCGCAACACCCGCTCGCGGCCCGTGCAGGTCGCAGCGATCCGGGTGGTGGATGCCAGCGGCAGCGACATCGCCGATCTCGGCGGTCCGGCGGCCAGCGAGCGCGTCCTGTCCGACAGCTTCAGCGAGGACCGGCCCGCGATGTCGATTCACGCCCTGGCCGACAGCCGTCACGGCATGCACCGCGCGGTCGGAAGTCAGGTCATCTACAACCGCGTGAGCCGCGAGAGCCTCTTCCTCGGCGCACTCAGCTCGAATCGCTTCCTCACCATCCTGCGTCTGCGGGTGGCCACCGCCGCGGGGGGCCCACGGGTCACCGGCTACCAGGTCGACTCGACCGGCACCACCGAGATGGAGGAGGAGAATTCTCTCCAGGATTCCGCTGCCGCCGATCGCATCACCCTCAGTCTGCCGGTTGCCCCGGGCGGCGTGCTCTCCTCCGAGACGCTGGCGTTCAGCATCGGCCACGACTACCACCGTCAGCTCGAGACCTATGGCGCTCTCATCCGCCGGCTGCACCACGCCAGGGTCACGGCGCCGCCGCTCATGGGTTGGTGGAGCTGGACCGCGTACTACTTTGGCCTCGACGCGGGCGCCGCCTTGACCAACGCCCAATGGCTGGCCGGGCATCTGGCGCGCTACGGCTACACGCTGTTCCATATCGATGAGGGCTATCAGTACGCGCGGGGCGAATACACCACGCCAAACGCAACGCTGTTTCCACGCGGCCTCGTCCCGCTCGAGTACGGGGTTCGCGGCCTCGGACTGACGCCGGGAATCTGGACGGCCCCCTTCGAGGTGTCGGAGCGCTCATGGGTCTTTCAACATCATGCCGATTGGCTGGTGAAGAACGCCGCCGGCCGTCCCATCCATGCGGGCACGGTGGTCGACGGGAAGGACGCCCTTTACATCATCGATACGACCAATCCCGGGGCGCAGGGTTACCTGCGGATGAGCTACCGCACGCTGACTCGCGAGTGGGGGATCCACTACATCAAACTGGATTTCATGGATGACAGCGCCATCGAAGGCTACTACTACCGGCCGCACACGACGGCCATGGAGGCGCAGCGTATCGGACTGCAGGTCATCCGCGACGCCGTCGGCAACGACGTCTATCTCGACAAGGACGGCAGCGTCATGCTGAATCCCGTGGGCTACGTCGACTACGGGCGGATCTCGCAGGACACCGGACACAGCTTCGGCGCCAGCCGCGATGCGGCCACCGGCATCGCCGCCCGGTACTACATGGACCGCAATTTCTTCGTCTCGGACCCCGACGCCTTCACGGTCTCGACGCAACGGATCACGGATCAAACCTGGCACGAAGGGCGCGAGCCGCTGACCCAGGATGAGGCCGAGGTCTCCATCGCGCTCGCCGCGGTGTCCGGCGGCATGCTCGAGATCGGCGACAATCTGCCGTCGCTGCAGGAATCGCCCGCTCGCGCCGCGCTGATCGAAAACCACGATCTCATCGACATGGTGCGTCTCGGCAACGCGTCCGTGCCAGAGGACCTGTTGAGCTATGCGGATGCTGATCGGCAGCCCAGCATCTTCTTCCTCAAGCAATCCTCCCGGCAGAGCATCCTCACCGTGTTCAACTGGACGGAGCATGTCACGCGGCACGACATCTCGCTCGCGAGTCTCGGCCTCGGGCCCGCCGGCGCCTATCACATCAGCGATGTCCTGCACCCGCGGCGGCCCGCGCCATTCGCGGGCGGCGCCCTCGCGCTCGAGCTGCCGCCGCACTCGGTACGCGTGTTGAAAATCATCGATGCGAGTCAGCCGGCCGCGGCGCCGCTGCTCGCCGTCGTCTGTCCCCGGTCTTCGCTGGCAGGTCAACAGGTGAGCTGCGAGGCGACGGCGCGCGGCGCTCAGCCCGTGCTGGACTATCGCTGGGACTTCGGCGATGGCACCGCTGCGAGCGGCGGCAGCGCGACACACACCTGGACCGAGCCCGGCACCTACCACATCGCGCTCTCGGCCACCGCCCTCGATGGCTCAGCGGTCGCGCAGCACGCCGACATCCGGATCAGCGGCCACCTGTCCACCGTGTTCGCCCCCGCGAAGATTCGCCGGTTGGACGATTGAGGCGGGATGGAAGCGCGAAATCTCATTGCCGTGTTGGCCGCAGCGGGCGCGACGTGCCTGCTGGCGGCGACTGCGCCAGCGGCGAGGGCGCAGGAGCGGTATTACTCGCAAGCCGACTTCGCGCGCGTGCAGAAAGTGGATGCCCACATGCACCTCTACGGGCCGGCCAACCTGCTGGTGGCCGAGGCGATCCGCGACCGCTTCCGCATCCTCACGATCAACGTCGACAACGGGGATCATGGATCGGTGCCCCGACAGCTGCATGATGCCGCATCGCTGCGACGGCGCTATCCGGGGCGGGTTGCCTTCGCCGGTACCTTCTCGGCGGCCGGTTTCACCCGGCCGGGCTGGTCGCGCGGGGCACTGCGCGAGATCGACAGCGCCCTCGCGCAGGGGGCGGTCGGCGTCAAGATCTGGAAGAACTTCGGCATGATCGTGCGCGACCGCAACGGCCGCTATGTGATGCCGGACGACCCGCGCCTCGAGCCCATCTACTCCATGCTGCAGCGCGAGCACATCGTGCTGCTCGGACACCTGGCGGAGCCGCTCGACTGCTGGCTGCCTTACTCGAAGATGATCGTCAAGGGAGACGCTGATTACTATCAGCAGCATCCGCAATACTACATGTACCTGCATCCGGACCGGCCGGGGCACGATGAGATCCTGGCCGCCCGCGACCGGATGTTGGCCGCCCACCCGCAGCTGCGCTTCGATGCGGTGCATCTCGCTTCCCTGGAGTGGGATGTCGACCGGGTAGCGGCCTTCCTCGACCGGTTCCCGCAAGCGGATGTGGACCTGGCCGCACGCATGGGGCAGCTCGAGTATCAGGCGGAAACCCGACCCGACAAAGTCAGGCAGTTCTTCATCCGTTACCAGAACCGCATCCTGTACGGCACGGACGATGCCTATGGACCGACGGATGAGTCGCAGGCGGTCGCCGAGATCGCCGCCGACTGGCGCCGGGACTGGCGGTTCCTGGTCACGGACGATGAGCTGCGCTCGCCGGACCTTAAGCGTCCATTTCGCGGGATGCGCCTGCCGCGCGCCGTCGTCGACAGGATCTATCGGAAGAACGCCGTGGCGCTCTTCCCGCGTGCCTGGCCGAGCCTGCGCTAGTCACCGCTCAGGCGAGAAGAACCTCCACACCGCGGCGGCGAAGCTCATCGACGACGGCGGCCGGCGCCGCGGAATCCGTGATGAGCGTATCCAACTGCTCCACCCGCGCAATGACCGAGATATTCCTGCGCAGCAGCTTGGACGAATCCGCCACCGCGATCACCTGGCGCGCGATGTCGATCATCTTCAGATTGAGCTGCGCCTCCGGCAGGTGCGGTGTCATCACGCCGAGCTTCGGATCGATGCCATCGGCGCCGAGAAACAGCCGGTCGGCCCTGAGCTCCGCCAGCGCGGCCTCGCCGATGTGGCCCGAAAGGGAGTTGGATTCGCGGCGCAATATCCCGCCCGGCACGATCAGCCGCACCATCGGCGCATTCGCCAACAGCATGGCGACATTGAGGGCGTTGGTGATCACGTTGATGGACTGCAGCGGCGCCTCACGAATCTGCTTGGCGATCTCGGCGGTGGTGGTGCCCGAGTCGAGAATGATCGTCTCGCCGTCGTGGATCAGTGACACCGCAAGGCGCGCGATGCGAACCTTTTCCGCGTGATGCTGCGTCTCCTTGACCGTCAGGGGCTGATCGAGGCCCTCGCGCGGCAGCAGAGCTCCGCCATGGCTGCGAACCAGTGCGCCGACTCGTTCGAGGGCCGCCAGATCCGCCCGGATGGTCACCGCCGAAGTCGCGAAGCGCCGCGCCAGCGCGATGACTGTGACCCTGCCGCGCTCCTGCAGCAGGTCACAAATGCGCCGGCGCCGCTCTTCAACGAGCAGCCCCGGCTCTACCGCGTTGTCCGCAGCGCGCAGCTCGGCGCCCGCCGCAGTGCGGGGTTTGGGGTCGTGCATGGCTCTTTCGATCGCCTTCAATGTGCAAAGGTACAGAAGGGACCCGTGCGGCCGCAAATCCAGCGGTCCAGCCTTTCGATATCTTTCGATATTAGTATAAACGCTTTCGATAACCGCCTAATCACGCCCACCTTGACGTATACGTAAGGTCTCGAAATAATTGGTGCCGATCAGGTGACTTTCGGTTGCTTTTGATTACAGGGGGAAACGTGAACCGAGCGCCACGCAGCGCCTCTCGCGTGAGGCAGCCGGCCGATTGCAGGTCCAGCCGGTGAGTCGTCGCGCGGGCCTCGTCTATGCGCTGGTCACCACGCTCTTCTGGGGCGTGTGGGGCGCCTTCGCTGGCTTGCCTGCGGACCACGGGTTTCCCGTGACACTCATCTACGTCGTGTGGGCGCTCACGATGATTCCGCCGGCGCTCTATGCGCTCGGACGTAGCGGCTGGAAATTAGCCACCGACCCTCGGTCAGTACTCTACGGCGCCATCATCGGGCTCACCGGCGCGGGCGGCCAGATGCTGCTCTTTCACGCGGTCCACACCGGTCCCACCTATCTCATCTTCCCGCTGATCGCACTGTCGCCGGTGGTGACAATCGCGTTGTCTCTGGTCTGGCTGGGCGAGCGCACCACGCTCATTGGCGCACTCGGGATCCTGATTGCTCTCGCCGCGCTGCCGCTCTTCGACTACCAGCCCGGTCAGGGACTGAGCGGCCACGGCGTCGCCTGGCTTCTCTATTCGCTCGTCATCCTTGCGGCCTGGGGCGTGCAGGCTTTCTTCATCAAGCTCGCCAACCGCAGCATGAGCGCCGAAGGAATCTTTTTCTACATGACGCTCATGGGCCTGGCGCTCGTGCCGGTGGCGCTCTGGATGACGGATTTCTCGCAGCCGATCAACTATGGCTTCAATGGTC
>JBOIAB010000081.1:0-12523 GCA_050738635.1 Steroidobacteraceae bacterium | reverse complement strand
ACGTCAACGGCGGCGCGTGCGCGCTCGGCCATCCGATCGGCGCCACCGGCGCCCGCATCCTCACGACCCTGCTGCATGCGCTGCAGCGCCGCGGGGGCCGGCGCGGCATTGCCTCTCTCTGCATCGGTGGCGGCGAGGCGGTGGCAGTGGCGGTCGAGGTAATATGAAGCACATCCATGTGCCTGGGGTACTCGCTCGAGCCGCTTCGTGATTCGGGTCGCGTAACCAAGAGCTTGGGGCTCTCAGGGGAGATTATGAAGATTGACAACGCCCGCGCCGTCGTCACCGGCGGCGCCTCGGGGCTCGGCCTCGCGGTCGCGCGGCACATCGTCTCGCTAGACGGCAAGGTCGTCATACTGGACGTCCAGGACGGTCCTGGCCGCACGGCTGCCGCGGACCTGGGAGGCGACACCACCTTCGTCCGCTGCGACGTGACCTCGGAAGCCGAAGTCATTTCCGCCATGGAGGCCGCGCAGACCCGCATGGGCGGCATCAATCTGCTCGTAAACTGCGCGGGCGTGATCGGCGCCGGCCGCGTGTTGGGCAAGAACGGCCCCATGGCGGGGGATTTCTTCACCAAGGTGGTGCACATCAACCTGATCGGCACCTTTCTCTGCGACAAGGCCGCGGCCGCGCTGATGCAGCACAACACGCCGGGCGAGGACGGCGAGCGCGGGCTGCTGGTGCATACGTCCTCGGTAGCCGCATTCGAGGGCCAGGTCGGCCAGGCGGCGTATTCCGCCACCAAGGCGGGACTCGCCGGCATGACGCTGCCCATCGCGCGCGAGCTGGCGAGATTCGGTATCCGCTGCGTTTCCATCGCCCCGGGCATCTTCCATACGCCAATGATGGACTCCATGAGCGCGGAGGTGCAGGCCTCGCTCGCCGCGCAGATCCCCTTTCCCAAGCGCCTCGGCAAGCCCGAGGAGTTCGCACGCCTCGTGGTCGCCGCCTTCGAGATCCCCATGTTGAACGGCGAGACCATCCGCCTCGACGGGGCCATACGCATGCAGCCCCAATAAAATGAACGCTTCCGCCGGCGAACAACCCAACATCCAACGTGACGTCATGGAATATGACGTCGTCATCGTGGGCGCGGGACCCGCGGGGCTCGCGTGCGCCATCCGGCTCAAGCAATTTAAGCCGGACATCAATGTGTGCGTGCTGGAGAAAGCGTCCACGGTGGGCGCGCACGCACTCTCCGGCGCGGTCATCGAGCCCGGCCCGCTGGATGCGCTCGCCCCGGAGTGGCGGCAATCGCCGCCCGGCATCTGCGTGCCCGCCGCGCGCGACGAGTTCCGCCTGCTCACGCGCAAGGGCAGCCTGCGATTGCCGCTGCCGCCGCAGCTGCGCAACCGCGGCAATTTCATCATCTCGCTCGGTCTGCTCACGCCCTGGCTGGCGCAGAAGGCCGAATCTCTCGGCGTCGACATCTTTCCGGGGTTCGCGGCAGCCGCGCCCCTGGTCGCAGCCGATGGCGTCGTGGCCGGCGTGCAGCTCGGGGACATGGGTCTCGATAAGAGCGGCAAGCCCGGCCCGAATTTCACCCCCGGCGCCGAAGTGCGGGCGCGGACCACGGTGGTGGCGGAAGGCGCGCGCGGCAGCCTCGCCAAGCAGCTCATCGGCCGCTTCGCGCTCGATGCGCGCTCCTGTCCACAGACCTACAGCCTCGGGATGAAGGAGCTGTGGCAGCTGCCCGAGGGGCGCGTGCAGCCGGGGCTCGTTCAACACAGCTTCGGCTGGCCGCTCGACTCGGGAACGTACGGCGGCAGCTTCATCTATCACCTGGACAACAACCGCGCGTATGTTGGGTTCGTCGTCGGGCTCGACTACCAGGACCCGCGCCTGATGCCGTTCGAGGCCTTCCAACAGTTCAAGCACCACCCCGCGGTGAAGCCCTTCCTCGAGGGCGGTGAGATTCTCGCCGCCGGCGCGCGCACCATCGCCTCCGGCGGCTGGCAGTCGATTCCGCGCCTCGAGATGCCGGGCGCGATGCTGATCGGGGACAGCGGCAGCGGCCTCAACCTGCCCAAGATCAAGGGGGTGCACCAGGCGATCCGCTCCGGCATGCTCGCGGCGCAGCACCTCGCCGAGACCGGCAAGCCGGAAGGGTTCGACGCCCGCTGGCGCGCCTCGCCGGGCGGACGGGAGCTGCACGCGGTGCGCAACTTCAAGCCGGGTTTCAAGCGCGGCCTGTGGCTCGGGATCGCGAACTCTGGGCTCGAGGTCCTGACGGGCGGCCGCACGCCCTGGACCATCAGGAGCCGCACGCCCGATCATGCCCGCCTCCGGGAGCTCGGCCGGTACGAATCTCCCGAGCGCCATTGGGTGGAGCGTACCCTGCCGCCGCGCGATCGGCCGGCGTCCGTGTTCTTCGCGGCCACGAGCCACGACGAGAGCCAGCCCGCGCATCTGAAAGTGCTCGACACCAGCATCTGCGTCGACCGTTGCGTCAGGGAGTTCGGCAACCCGTGCCAGCGCTTCTGCCCGGCGAGTGTCTATGAGATGGTGGACGACGGCGCGGGCGGCAAGCGGCTGCAGATCAACGCGGCCAACTGCGTGCATTGCAAGGCGTGCGACATCAAGGATCCCTACGAGATCATCAACTGGACACCCCCTGAAGGCGGCTCGGGGCCCAACTACCAGTCCCTGTAGTGGAACCATGAGCGAGGTCTGGCGCCCCTCGGCGGCACGTATCGCCGATTCCAACCTGACACGATTCATTGCCTGCCTGAATGCCCGCAAGGGCACGCAGCTCGATGGCTACGAGCAGCTGTACGCCTGGTCCGTATCCCACCCGGAGGACTTCTGGACCGAGCTTGCCAGGTTTGCCGATGTGCGCGCCGACTGGGGCCAGGGCCCGGTGCTGCAGGATCGGGCGCGCATGCCCGGCGCACGGTTCTTTCCCAACGCCCGACTCAGCTTCGCGGAAAACCTGCTGCGCTATCAGGACGATCACGCCGCCATCGTATTCGTCAACGAGCGCGGCAGCCGCCGGCAGCTCTCCCATCGCGAGCTTCGGCAGGAGGTCACGCGCATCGCCGCGGGACTCAGGGCGGCCGGTGTCGGCGAGGGCGACCGCGTCGCGGGCTTCCTGCCCAACCTGCCGGAGACCGCCATCGCCATGCTGGCAACCGCGAGCCTGGGTGCGATCTGGTCGTCCTGCTCGCCGGATTTCGGCGTGCAGAGCGTCCTCGACCGCTTCGGTCAGATCGCGCCCAAGGTGCTTTTTACCGCGGATGGCTACTTCTACGCCGGCAAAACACTCGACTCGCTCACGTCGATGGCGGAGGTGGCTTCGCAGCTGCCGAGCGTGCAGCGTGTCGTAGTCATCCCGTATGTGGCGGCGGAGCCGCAGCTCGAGCGCCTCGGGGCAGCCGCCGCGCGCGCCACGCGTTGGGAGGCGTTCGGCGAGCATGGCGCGCCGCTGCACTTCGCTTCCGTTCCGTTCAACCATCCGCTCTACATCCTGTACTCCTCCGGAACCACGGGCGTGCCAAAGGGTATCGTGCACGGCGCCGGAGGCACCCTGTTGCAGCACCAGAAGGAGCACCTGCTGCACACCGACTTGAAGCGCGGCGATCGCATCTTCTATTTCACGACCTGCGGCTGGATGATGTGGAACTGGCTGATGAGCGCGCTCGCCACCGGAGCGACGATCGTGCTCTATGACGGCAGCCCGTTCCATCCGGACCCCGGCGTGCTGTGGCGACTGGCGCAGCAGGAGCGCCTGACCGTCTTCGGCACCAGCGCCAAATATCTCGCTGCGCTGGAGAAGAACGGCTACACGCCCGCTGCTGACGCCGACCTGACCGCGCTGCGGACGATGCTCTCGACAGGCTCGCCGCTGCTGGCCGAGGGCTTCGATTTCGTCTACCGCGACATCAAGTCGGACCTGCACCTCGCCTCCATCTCCGGCGGAACCGACATCGTCTCCTGCTTCGTTCTCGGCTGTCCGACACTGCCCGTGCAGCGCGGTGAGACCCAGTGCCGCGGTCTCGGCATGGCCGTCGATATCTTCGACGACGACGGCAAGGCGGTGCGCGGTGAGCGCGGCGAGCTGGTTTGCACGGCGCCCTTCCCTTCGATGCCCGTTGGTTTCTGGAATGATCCGGACGGTATCCGCTACCGCGCGGCTTACTTCGAGCGCTTCCCGGGAGTCTGGCATCACGGCGATTACGCGGCGCTCACGCAGCATAGCGGTGTCATCATCTATGGACGCTCCGACGCCGTGTTGAATCCTGGAGGTGTGCGGATCGGCACGGCGGAGATCTACTCGGCCATCGCAAGCGTGGCGGAAGTGGTCGAGTCGGTCGCGGTCGGCCAGGACTGGCGCAACGATGTGCGCGTCATCCTGTTCGTACGTCTGCAGCCGGGGATCGAGCTGGGCAAGCCCCTGAAGAGCAGGATCCGCGATGCGATCCGCGCTCACACGAGCCCGCGGCACGTGCCGGCCAAGATCATCTCGGTGCCCGATATCCCGCGCACGTTCTCCGGCAAGGTCAGCGAGCTCGCAGTGCGCAACGCAGTCCACGGGCAGCCGGTCAGGAACATCGACGCTCTCGCCAATCCGCAGGCGCTGGAGCACTTCCGCGACCTTCCCGACCTGGCGGACTGAGCTGCGATGAACGATGCCGGTGCCAGGACGCTGCGCGCGATCTACGAGCATCAGATCGCCGAGCGCGGCTTCCGTGCCGATCCGGCGCAGCTCGCCATGGTGGGCCGGCTGGAGGCGTTGCGCTCCCGGTTGATCGCGGCCCATCGCGCGCGCACCTCGCTCGGCGGCCGGCTGTTGCATGCGCTGCGCCGGCGAGGCGCTCCGACGGTCGAGCGGGGCCTCTACCTCTGGGGACCGGTCGGCCGCGGCAAGACCTGGCTGATGGATCTCTTCTTCCAGAGCCTGCCGTTCCCGGAGCGCCGCCGGCGCCACTTCCACCGTTTCATGCACGATGTGCATGCGGAGCTCAAGACCCTGCAGGACGTGGAGGCGCCGCTCGAGACGGTGGCCGAGCGCCTGGCATCCGAGGTGCGCGTGCTCTGCTTCGACGAGCTCTTCGTCACCGACATCGCCGACGCGATGATCCTGGGGGGCCTCTTCGGCGGTCTCTTCCGCCGCGGCGTGACGCTGGTGGCAACTTCCAACGTACCGCCCGGCGAGCTCTACCGCGACGGTCTGCAGCGCCAGCGTTTCCTGCCGGCGATCGAGCTCATCGAGCAGCACGTGGAGGTGGTCGCTGCCGGGGGCGATCGCGACTATCGCCTACGGCAGCTCACCCAGGCGGGCACCTATCTGCGCGCAGGAGATCCCGACACGGGCGCCAGACTGCGCGCGCTGTTCGCCGAGCTCGCGGATCACGGCCATGCCGCGGCCGGGGCGGTGGAGATCGAAGGCCGGCCGATTGCCGTCGTCAGCCAGAGCGAAAGCGCGGTGTGGTTCGAATTCACGGCGCTCTGCGGCGGCCCGCGCAGTCAGGACGACTACATCGAGATCGCGCGCAACTATCAGTCGGTCGTCGTCTCCGACGTGCCCGTGATGGACGCGCTGCACGAGGACGAGGCGCGCCGCTTCATCGCTCTCATCGATGAGCTCTACGACCGCTGCGTCAAGCTCGTCGTCTCCGCTGCCGCTTCGCCGATGCAGCTCTACCGCGGCGAGCGCCTGCTGCGCGAGTTCCAGCGCACCGCGAGCCGCCTCACGGAGATGCAGAGCGAGGAGTACCTCGCCCGCGGGCACCTGGGTTAGATCGCGGCAGCGGATCGGCGCACGGTCAGAAGGGCGGTCGACACGTGTGGGCCGCCATACCAGAAGCGCCACCCGAGTCCGCGACGCGCGACGGTCGTGTCGGGTTGCGCGGCGAAATAGCGCTTGTAGGCCGCCGTATGGCCGATATCCGCAATGAGAGCGGTGCCTCCCGGCTTGAGCACCCGCAGTATCTCCGCCAGCGCCTGCTGGCGGCCCGCGGCGCTGCCGATATTGTGTATGGCGAGGCTGCTGGTGATGACATCGAAGCTGCGGTCGGGGAACGGCAGCTTTCTCATGTCCGCCGTTTGCAGCTCGATGCGCTCCCGCACGCCCTCGAGCACGGCATTTTGCAGGGCCGCGCGCTCGCCGTTTCCCGATTGATCCTTGGCGGACCACAGATCGACCCCGACCGCCCGCCCTCGCGGCAGAGACTTCGCCGCCAACAGCAACACCGCGCCGCGCCCGCATCCGACATCGAGAAGGCGCTCGTCTCCGCGCAGGGCGAGTCCGTCGAGCAGCTCGGCCCAGACGGCAAACTTGCCGCGCCGAGTGGTCCACAGGTAACTCGCTGCCGAGAGCGCGAGCAAAACCGCCATTATCGCCATGCCCGGCAGCGGTGACTTGAAGGCCACGAAGGCAACGATCACCACCAGGGCGGCAGCGAGGGCCCCTCCGGCCAGCCCATACAGGACATAGGGCGCATCGACGCCGTACTGACCGTGCGAAGTGGAGCTCATGGCGGCCGCAACAAGGGCCCCTTTCTCAGACCTTGATGTCTTTCACGCCCGGCCGCACCTTCAAAGGCGCTTCGGTGCGACTCACGATCTCATCCACCTCGACGCCCGGCGCACGCTCGATCAGCTCGAGTCCCGCGGCCGTCACATCGATCACGGCCAGCTCGGTGATGATGCGATTCACGACGCCGAGCCCGGTGATCGGCAGCGTGCAGCGCCGCTTGATCTTGGATTCGCCGCCCTTGGCGCAGTGCTCCATGACGACCACGATGCGTTTCGCCCCGGAAACCAGATCCATCGCCCCACCCATGCCTTTGACCATCTTGCCGGGAATCATCCAGTTGGCGATGTCACCGCCCTCGCTCACCTCCATGGCGCCCAGGATCGCGAGATCGATGTGGCCGCCGCGGATCATCGCGAAGCTCGCCGCGCTGTCGAAGATCGCCGCGCCGGGCAGCAGCGTGACCGTCTGCTTGCCCGCGTTGATGAGATCGGCATCCTCCTCCGTCTCGTACGGGAACGGTCCGACGCCCAGCAATCCGTTCTCGCTCTGCAGCACCACCTCTACCCCGGGCGGGATGTAGTTTGCCACGAGCGTCGGGATACCGATGCCGAGGTTTACGTACTGACCGTCTCGCAGCTCCTGCGCCGCGCGCATCGCCACTTGCTCTCGCGTCAGCATGTCAGTCGCGCTCCCATCAGGCAACGATATTGGATCGCGTGGTGCGGCGCTCGATGCGCTTTTCGTGTGCGCCAACGACGACGTGCTGTACGTAGATTCCGGGTGTGTCGATGTGAGCCGGCGCCATTGCGCCTACTTCGACGAGCTCCTCGACTTCCGCCACGGTGATGCGACCCGCCATCGCGCACAGCGGATTGAAGTTGCGCGCGGCGAGACGGTACTGCAGGTTGCCCAGGCGGTCGCCACGCCACGCCTTGATGATCGCCCAATCGGTGCGGATCCCGCGCTCCAGCACATATGCGCGGCCATCGAACTCACGCACCTCCTTGTTCTCGGCAACGACCGTACCGACTCCCGTCGGGGTGTAGAAGCCCGGGATGCCGGCGCCGCCGGCGCGCAGCCTCTCCGCCAGCGTCCCCTGCGGAACCAGCTCCACCTCGATCTCCCCCGCCATGAGCTGCCGCTCGAACTGCTTGTTCTCGCCGACATAACTCGAGATCATCTTGCGGATCTGCCGGTTGGCGAGCAGCAGGCCGAGGCCGAAGTCGTCGACGCCGCAGTTGTTCGAGGCGATCGTCAGATCACGCACACCCAGGTCGCGCAGCGCCTGAATGCAAAGTTCCGGGATGCCGCAGAGTCCGAACCCGCCCGCGGCGATGCTCGCGCCGTCGCCGATCCCGTGCAGCGCCTCGGCTGCACTCGCCCGTACCTTGTTCATAAGCGCGAGGATACCCCAGCTCAGGGTGCGAGAGTACCCTCGGAGGTCTCGGCCTTTGCCCGCTCGAGCTGCTCGGCGAGACGCTGCTCCGACACGCGCAGCGCAGCCTTCAGCTCCTGAGCAAAAAGCGATACCCGGAACTCCTCGATCATCCACTGAAGCTGGCGCAGCTCCGGGCGCAGCCCCATTCCCGCCGGCGCCGCCTGCAGGCGCCGCAGCGCCGCGACGAACGGCCGAACGCGGGCGGACAGCTCGGCATCGCGCCGGGCCTGCGCCGGCAACCGGCTCAGCCGGCGCGCGATGGCCTTGAGATAGCGCGGCAGGTGATGGAGCCACGGAGCCGGCGTCGACTCGATGAAGTCCGTCCGCAACAGCATCGAAAGTTGGGTGTTGACGTCAGACAGCGCCTCGGACGGTGCGGCCGAGCCGATCGTCGCGAGGGCGCTGCGCACTGCGCGCCACTCCCTGACGGTAGCGGTCATCTCGCCGAGGAGCCGCATCCCGATTTCCTCGAGGCGCGCACGTCCCTGATCCAGCCGCTCGTTGAAATGTTGCCGGGTCCGTGGCAGCGGCGCGTCCGCGGGCACGAACGAGTCGCGGAAGATGCGCTCGGCAATGGCGTCGGCCAGCGGCTGGGCGAGCTCGAGTCCGCTGCTCTGCAGCACGAGCTCGCGGTCTTCCGCGACCCGCTTCTGCCAGTAGTGCGCCTGCTGCGGCAGCGCCAGCAGCGCGAGGCGTGTAACGCCGCGCCGCGACACCTCTTCCGCCATGGCGGGACTGCGCGCCTCCGCCAGCGCAACGGCGCCGCGACGGTCCTCGATCGCCGGATAGACCGTCAGCAGCAGCCCATTGCGCTCGATCTGGCGGCTGACCGGCAGCTCACCGAAGTCCCACTGGCGGTGCAGCGCGGCCCTATCCGGCACCATACTGCGAGCGCTCACCGCCGTTCCCAACACCCGGCGCTTGAGCGCGCCGAGGTCCCGGCCCTCGGCCAACACCCGATCCTGCGCATCGACGACACGGATGTTCAGTCGCAGCCAGGCGGGCAGCGGCAGCGCAGCCAGCTCCGCCGGCGGCACGATCGCACCGATCCGCTGCGAGACCCACGCCGCCAGACCGGCGTAGAACCCCGGCAGGACGCCGCCGCCCTTGTCGAACCCGTTGCTCCGCGCCGTCAGCTCTTCCATGGCCAGACGGGCATGCTCCGGAACCGGCACGAGCCGCTTGCGCTGCGCCTTCGGCAACTCGCGCAGCACGGCGATGACCTTCTCGAGCCGCCAGCCCGGAACGAGCCATGCCAGCCGATCCGCCTCCAGCGCATCGAGCAGCAGGTCGGGAAGCAGCAGCGTGACCCCATCGTCCGCCTCCGTGGGCTCGAAGCGGTACCGCAGCGGCAGGCTGTTGCCGCCGATCTCGAGGGCATCGGGGAAGCGGCACTCATCGATCTCGCCGGCCTCGCGTTGCATCAGATCCGTGCGCGCCATGTAGAGGAGCCGCGGCTCGCGGCGCTCGGCCGGCGCACGCCATTGTTCGAAGTCGGCGACGGAGCTGACTCGCTCCGGGATGCGCTGCGCGTAGAAGGCGACCTCGCTGTCCTCACCGACGAGGATGTCACGGCGACGGATCTTGGCCTCGAGGAGCTCGATCTCGGTGCGCAGCTTCCGGTTGGCCTGGAGGTACTCCCCACCGACCACGGCTGCGTCCGCTGCCGCAGCGGGAGCGATCAGCGCCTCGCGGATGAAGATCTCGCGCGCCTCCCTGGGTGCGATCGGGCCATAGTTGACGCGCCGTCCCGCGGCGAGCGGCAAGCCGAAGAGCGCAACCGACTCGAGAGCCGCCACGAACCCGCGGCCCACGACCCAGTGCGGCTCGCTGTAGGTACGCCTGGCGAGATGCGCGCCCGCCCGCTCGATCCACGCGGGATTCACGGCTGCGACCATCCTGGCGTAGAGGCGGGTCGTTTCGATGAGGCTGCCGGCGACAACCCATTTGGGCGGCTTGGCCGCGAGCGGCGTACCGGGCGCGATGACGAAGCGCATGCCGCGCGGTCCGTCGTATTCGCGCTTCTGGTTGAGCGCGCCTACCGAACCGAGGAATCCCGTCAGGATCGCCTGATGCAGTTCCGCGTGGCTCGCGGGAGTGTGATTGGGCCTCAGATGCAGCTCGCGGATGCCGCGGCTGAGCTGGGTGTGCAGATCCAGCCACTCGCGCATGCGCAGGAACGAGAGGAAATGCTCGCGGCACCACTTGCGCAACTGGCTGCCGGAGAGCGCCGCCGCCTGCTCGGCGAAGGCGCGCCAGAGATTCAGCACCGTGAGGAAATCGGAGCGGGCATCGGCGAACGGCGCGTGCTTCGCGTCCGCCTGCTGCGCCGCGTCGGCGGGTCGCTCGCGCGGGTCCTGCGTCTCCAGGAACGCCGCAATAACCAACATCTCGGCGAGACACCGCTGCCGCGATGCGGCGAGCAGCATGCGCCCGAGGCGAGGGTCGACCGGCAGCGCGGCGATCTGCCGGCCGAGGCGCGTCACGCGGCGCTCGCCGCTCATCGCCTGCAACTCCTCGAGCAGCCGCACGCCGTCGTTGATGAGCCGCGTATCGGGCGGATCGAGGAAGGGGAAGCTCTCCGGGTCGCCGAGGCCGAGCGTCGCCATGCGCAGAATCACACTCGCCAGGTTGGTACGCAGGATCTCCGGCGCGGTGAATGCCTCGCGGGCGGCGAAATCCTCCTCCGAATAGAGGCGGATGCAGATCCCGTCCGCCTCGCGGCCGCAGCGGCCCTTGCGCTGCTCGGCGCTGGCGCGCGAGATGCGCTCGACGTGCAGCCGCTGCACCTTGCCGCGCGGGCTGTAGCGGCTGATGCGCGCCAGACCCGAGTCGATGACGTAGCGGATGCCCGGGACGGTGAGTGAGGTCTCCGCGACGTTGGTGGCGAGGAGCAGTCGACGCTGCGCATGCCTCTGGAAAATACGCGCCTGAGCGGCGGCCGAGAGGCGCGCGTAGAGGGGTAACACCTCGGTGTTGGCCAGGCGCGCGTTCGAGAGCGCCTCCGCCGCTTCCCGGATGTGCTTCTCCCCGGGAAGGAAGACGAGCATATCGGCGCGTCCCGCCGCGCCCCGCGAGTCGAGCTCGCCAACGGCCGCGACGATGCCCTCGGGCAATGACAGCTCGGCGGCATCCTCATCTTCCGCTACCAGCGGCCGGTAACGAACCTCCACGGGATAGCTGCGGCCTGACACCTCGATGATGGGTGCTCCGGCGAAGAATTCGGACAGCCTGCCCGGATCGATGGTCGCTGACGTTACGATCAGCCTCAGATCGGGGCGCTGCGGCAGGAGTCGCTGCAGCACGCCGAGCAGCAGGTCGATATTCAGGCTGCGCTCGTGCGCCTCGTCGATGATCAGAGTGTCATAACGGCGCAGCTGCGGATCGCGGTCGAGCTCCTGCAGCAGAATGCCGTCGGTCATCAATTTCACCCGGGCCTGTGGCCCGGTGCGGTCGGTGAACCGCACTTGATACCCGACGGCGCCGCCGACCGTAGTTCCAAGCTCCTCCGCAAGCCGTGTGGCGAGCGCACGCGCCGCGATCCGCCGCGGCTGCGTGTGTCCGATGAGTCCCGCGGCGCCGCGCCCCGCCTCCAGGCAGAGCTTCGGCAACTGTGTCGATTTCCCCGAGCCCGTCGCCCCGCAGACGATGATCGCCGGGTGGCGTGCCAGCGCCGCGAGGATCTCCTGCCGGTGCGCCGTGATCGGCAGCGCCGGGTCGTACTCGATGCGTATGGGGAGTGCGGGCCGCGGCCCGCCGCTGGCGGGAGCCTCCATGCTCCGCAGTGTAACTAAATGACGCCGCGGCGGATCTGGTCCTGCTCGATCGACTCGAACAGTGCGCGGAAATTGCCCTCGCCGAAGCCCTCGTTGCCTTTGCGCTGGATGATCTCGAAGAAGATCGGGCCGATCACGTTGCGGGTGAAGATCTGCAGCAGCAACCCTTCGCCGCGCTCGGGGTTGCCATCGATCAGGATGTGGCGGCGTCGCAGCTCTTCCAGCGGCTCCCGGTGCCCCTTGACGCGTGCGTCGACGCCTTCGTAATAGGTGTCAGGTGTGTCCTGGAACGCAAGTCCGCGGCCGCGCAGCGCATCGACCGTGCGGTAGATGTCTTCGGTCGCGAGCGCGATGTGCTGAATGCCCTCGCCGTGGTATTCGCGCAGGTACTCCTCGATCTGGCTCTTGTCGTCCTGCGACTCGTTGATGGGAATGCGGATCTTGCTGCAGGGACTGGTCATCGCCCGCGAGAAGAGCCCCGTCTGCTTGCCCTCGATGTCGAAGTAGCGGATCTCACGGAAGTTGAACAGCTTCTCGTAGAAGCCCTTCCACAGGTCCATGTGCCCGCGCTGTACGTTGTGCGTCAGATGATCGATACAATCGAGGCCGGCGTCCGGCGTCGCCTGCGTGGACACAGGTCGGAAATCAACATCGTAGATCGAGCGGTCGCCGTACCGATCGACCAGGTAGACGAGCGACCCGCCGATGCCTTCTATGCATGGGATGTTGAGCTCCATCGGGCCCGCGCTCTGCGGTCCGGGATTGGCGCCGAGCTCGTTCGCACGCCGGTAGGCGTAGGCCGCATCCTTTACGCGGAAAGCCATGGCG
>JBOIAB010000080.1:0-2705 GCA_050738635.1 Steroidobacteraceae bacterium | reverse complement strand
GGCTCACACAGCACCAACGGTGTCGCCGCCATCCACTCGGAGTTGCTCAAGACACGCGTTTTGGCGGACTTCGGCACGATGTTCCCAGCGCGCTTCAACAACAAGACCAATGGCGTGACACCGCGTCGCTGGCTGCAGCAGGCCAACCCTGCCTTGTCGGAGCTGATCACGCGCACCATCGGCCCCTCCTTGGTCGCGGAGCTGGCCGAGCTGCGCGACCTTCTATATTTCATTGACGACGCTGCATTCCGCGACGAATTCCGCGCTGCCAAGCGCGCCGCCAAGCTGGCGTTTGCCAACTGGCTCAAAGCAAGCTCGGGGCACATCGTCAACCCGGATGCGATTTTCGACGGTCACGTCAAGCGCATCCACGAATACAAGCGCCAGCTTCTCAATGCGCTGCACATCGTCGTTCTCTACAACAGGCTCCGACTGAACCCTGACCAGGAGTTCACCCCACGCGTTTTCCTCTTCGCCGGCAAGGCGGCGCCCGCGTATCGCCTCGCAAAGCTGATTATAAAGCTCATCAACAGCGTGGCCGAGACGATCAACGGGGATCCGCTTGTCCGAGGTCGGCTGCAGGTGCTGTTTCTGCCCGAGTACAACGTCAGCATGGCCGAACGTCTCATACCTGCGTGCGACGTCTCCGAGCAGATCTCCACCGCCGGCTTCGAGGCCAGCGGGACAGGCAACATGAAGTTCATGATGAACGGCGCCTTGACTATTGGCACGCGTGACGGCGCTACCATCGAGATGGCGGAGGAGGCGGGCGGGGAGAACCTGTTCCTCTTCGGACTCACCGCACAGCAGGTCGCGGACAGTGCCGGCTGGTACGACCCGAACTGGCACTACGGGAACGAGCCGGAGACACGAGCGGCGCTCGACCTCATTTTCTCCAATTACTTCAGCCGCAACGAGCCTGGCGTGTTCGGTCCGATCCGCGACGCGCTGTTGCTGCAGGGCGATCCATACCGGCATCTGGCGGACTTGACCGACTATGCGCGCGCGCACCGGGAGCTGACTGCGCTGTATGAGAACCGCGAGGCGTGGACGCGCAAGGCGATCATCAACGTCGCCCGCAGCGGTAAATTCTCGAGTGATCGCACCGTCGAGGAATACGCCGACGAGATCTGGAATCTGAAGCCCTCCCCGGTTCGCTGATCATGGCAGCCAAATGCCATGCGCGTCCGCGAAGTTTCCGTCAAACTTCGGCCAATAGCCGGGTGGGCCCGAACGCTTGTGGTTACCGTCCCGCCGAAAGCGAAGGGTATCGCGGTAGCAGAGTTCCGGAGCCCCGCCAGTCTCCACCTCTCGACCCGGACAGAAGGGAACTTCAAAACGTGAATCGAGAGCGGTAGTCCTGCGGCGTGACGATAAGCAGGCGGAGGAAGCTGCGGCGCATCGTTTCCTCCGACCCGAAGCCGCAACGCTGTGCGATACGCTTGACCGGCGTGCGTGTCTCCGACAGCAGACGTCTCGCCGCCTCCATTCTCAGCCGCTCAATGGCGCGGGCCGGTGTCTGTCCTGTTGCCTGCGCATAATGTCGGCTGAAACTGCGCTCGCTCATGCCCGCTTGATCGGCAAGGACCGAGAGCGAGAGATCGTCGGCCAGATGCTCATTGATCCAGGCGTGGAGCGCGCCGAATTGGTCCTCCGCAGCCTGTAGAGCCAAAGCGGCGCTGAACTGCGCCTGTCCGCCCGGCCGCTTTAGAAAGACGACAAGGTAGCGCGCCACGGCGAGCGCCACCGAACGGCCGAGGTCCTCTTCCACGAGTGCCAATGCCAGATCGATCCCGGCCGTCACGCCGGCCGATGTCCAGACCGGACCGTCGCACACGAAGATCGGGTCCGGCTCGACTTGTACGGCCGGAAAACGTTGGGCCAGCTTGGCGCAATACTTCCAGTGCGTCGCGGCGCGGCGGCCGTCCAGTAATCCAGCAGCCGCGAGAAGGAACGCGCCGGTGCAAACAGAGGCAACGCGACGGGCCCGGGTCGCACGCTGCCGCACCCACTCGACCAGTACCGGATTCTCGGCTGCCGCCTCGGCCCCCTCGCCGCCGGCGACTAGCAAGGTATCGAGCGCCTCACCGCCCTGGGTGAGCGGGCCTGCCGCAAGCGTCACCCCGGCCGAAGCTGTCGCGCCTGCGCCGCCTTGCGCCACGACTTTGAGCAGGTAAGGCGGCGCGCCTCCAGCTTCAGCGACGAGATCATTCGCGGAGGCGAACACCTGAACCGGGCCCGTGACATCGAGCAACTGCACGGCCGGATAGGTGAGCACGTCGATGACCCGGACCGGGTTTGGCGAGGATCGAGGGGATTCTGGCATTTGCGTCCACCGATGTCCGGCTACGGTCGCTTTATCAACTGCCGATCACTGTGCGCCGGGAGAAAACCATGATACCGCATGACACTCATCTGCAAATCGGCTCCCTGCTGTTCGAGGGCATCGATCAGATCGACCTGACGGGGCCGTTCGAGGTCCTGTCGCGCATCCCGAACGCGACTTATCGCATCTACGGGAAGACCACGGCGCCGGTTCGCGACGTGAAAGGATTGCGGCTTACACCGGATGCGACCTTCGCCGATGCGCCGCCGCTGGACGTGCTCCATGTGCCGGGCGGCGCCGGCCAGGAAGGCTTGATGGAAGACGCCGAAGTGCTGGGCTGGATCCGGCAGCAGGCGTCAGGCGCGTGCAGCATCTTCTC
>JBOIAB010000079.1:0-5430 GCA_050738635.1 Steroidobacteraceae bacterium | reverse complement strand
GTTCCGCTTTGCGCCGGAAAAGGTCGATCCCACCACCGCGACCAAGCCGATCGACTTCTTCCCGGCCTGACCTCTGCTGGGGGATCGATGAGAAGAAGCGAAGGAATCGGGCGCCGCGCGCCGGCGGCCGCACGGCGGCAGGCGTGGTGGGACCCACGGCGTGCCGCGCTTGCCGGCTGCATCCTCTGTCTCGCCACTGCGCCCGCTGAGGCGGCGTGGTATTCCCGCAATGAAGTGATCATGACCACGAGCATCTATGTCGAGCTCTGGGACACGGATGCGACGCACGCCAATCGGGCCATCGATGCGGTGATGGCCGAGATGCATCATGTCGATGACGTGATGAGCGATTTCAAGCCCGAGAGCGAGCTGTCACACATCAACGAGCATGGGGCGGAGCATCCGGTGGTGGTGAGCCCGGAGCTCTACAACCTCATCAAGCTCTCGACGCATTACTCGCAGATCACCGACGGTGCGTTCGACATCACCATGGAGTCCGTGTGGCGGCTCTACGACTTCCGGCACCACATTCATCCAACCGATGCGCAGATCAAGGCGCTGCTGCCCACGGTCGGCTGGCGACAGCTCATCCTCGATGACCGCCATCACAGCGTCGCATTCGCCCGTCCGGGGATGGCGATCGGGCTGGGTGGCATCGCCAAGGGTTATGTGGTCGACCGCGGCATCGACATCCTGAAGGCGATGGGTATCCGGCACGCGCTCGTGACAGCCGGGGGTGATACCCGGATTCTCGGCGATCGCCGCGGCCGGCCGTGGATGGTCGCGATCCGGGACCCGTGGGATCTGAGCAAGATCGTGACGCTGGTGCCGATCACCAACGAGGCCATCTCCACCTCGGGCGACTATTACCGCGGCTTCGTGCAGAACGGCGTGCTCTACGACCACATCATCAGCCCGTACACCGGACACTCGGCGCAACTCGTGCGCAGCGCCTCGGTGATCGCGCCAACCGCGACGCAGACCGATGGCATGTCGAAGACGGCTTTCGTGCTCGGCCCGGCGAAGACACTGGCGATCATCGACAGCATGCCGCAGTACGATGCGATCTTCATCGACCCCGAGGGGCGTGTCATTTACTCCAAGGGCATGGAGCCGCCGCCCGGCGCACCGCCGCCGGCGCCCGCGCCGGAGTCGCCGCTAGCGCTGCGCGGAGCCACTCCCGGCCAGTGACGTCAGGGCCTCGCCGGTCAGACGAAAGACCGTCCACTCGTCCATGGGTACCGCGCCCAGGCTGCGATAGAAGCCGATGGAAGGCTCGTTCCAGTCGAGCACCGCCCACTCGAGCCGCGCGCAGCGCCGCTCCACGGCCGTGCGCGCCAGGTAGGCGAGGAGCTGCTTGCCAACACCCCGGCCGCGCGCCTCGGGGCGGACGAAGAGGTCTTCGAGGTAGATTCCGGGCTGGCCCTTGAAGGTCGAGAAGTTGTGGAAGAAGAGGGCGAAGCCCAGCGCCTCGGCGCCGCTGCAGGCGAACACCACCTCGGCGTAGCGACGCTCGCCGAAGAGCGCCTCGCGCAACTGTGCCTCGGAAGCCGATACCTGGTGCTCCAGGTGCTCGTAGATCGCCAGATCGCGGATGAATTGCAGCACCAGCGGGACATCGTCGCGGGTTGCCGGCCGGATCGTGATGGTGGCGTTCATGTGAGGCTCATTGGGTCGTGCTCCAGGTCAGCCGATGCTCTGCAGTCCCTGCGCGATGCCGCCGGCGCTGGTGAGCAGCGCCTCGAAGAGATCACGGTCGGCGCGGCCGCCGGCGCGCCAGCGCTGCAACAGATCCACCTGCATGAGGTTCATCGGATCGATGTAGGGGTTGCGCAGCCTGATCGAGCGCTGCAGCGTTGGCTCGCCGTCGAGCAGGTTGGTGCTGCCCTTCAGCCACAGCACCCGCTCGCGCGCCCGCTCGTACTCGGCGCGGATCGCGGCAGAGAATCGCCGCAGCGGTTCCGGCACGAGTACGTCGTAGGCGGCCGCGATCTCGAGATCGGCGCGGGCGAGCATCGCCTCCACGTCATCGATCAGACTATGTAGGAAGAACCACTCGGCGTACGCGGCGCGCATTCGCTCCGCGCCGCAGCGCTCGATCGCGGCGGCGAGTCCCGTGCCGGCGCCGAACCAGCCGGGCAGCATGTGGCGCGTCTGGGTCCAGGCAAACACCCAGGGTACCGGCAGCAGGGCTTCGAGGCTGCGGCCTTCCTCGCGATGCACGGGCCGGGAACCGACCTGCATCCTCTCGATCACGTCGATGGGTGTTACGGCGCGGAAGTAATCTTGAAACTCCGTATCGCCGTAGACGAGGCGCCGGTAGGCATCGCGGCTCGCTTCGGCCAAAGTCGCGGCGCACTCGAGATGCGCTGCCGAGTGCCGCTCCGCGTCGGCTTCCGCCACCGTCGGTTCGCGGCTCGACAGGCTTGCGAGGCTCAGGGCGTTGAAGGCACGCTCCAGCGAGCGCATCGCGATCGGGCGCAGGCCGTAGCCCTGTTTGACCGTCTCGCCCTGCTCGCGCACGCGCAAGACCCCGTTGAGGGTGCCGGCGGGGGCTGATTTGACGAGCGAGTCTATGCGGCCACCGCCGCGCGCGATGCTGCCTCCCCTGGCGTGGAACACCAGGTATTTCTCGCCATCGTCCTGGCGCATTGCCGCGAGCGCGCGCTGCGCCTGATGGATGGCATAGCGCGACGCGCACAGTCCTCCCTCCTTGTTGCTGTCGGAGTAGCCCAGCACCACGCACTGACGCCGGCCGTGAGCCTCGAGGTGGCGCCGGTAGACGGGCTCGCCCAGAAGCTCGCGCAACGTGTCGCCGCACCGCTCCAACGCGTCCAGGGACTCGAATTGTGGGGCGATGTCGAGCGCGACCTGGCCGGTATGCTTGTCGTAGACGGACGCCCAGCGCGCGAGCGTCAGGGCAGCAAGAACATCATCGGCCCCGCGTGCGCCGCTCACTATGAAATAACCGACGGCCTCGGGTCCGTAGCGATGTCTGGCCTGGGCGAATGTCTCGAAGACGGCGAGGTTGCGCTTGCCGAGAGCGTCGAGGTCGACCCTTGGGCCGGTATCCTTTTCCAGCATCTGCGCCAGCAGTCGGCGCCGCTCGGCGGCGGGACGAGCGAGCCACCCGGGATCGTCGTTGCCGCGCGCGATGATCTCGTGCAGCACGCCCGCGTGCTGGCGCACATCGAGGCCGGCCACATGGAAGCCGAAGGTGTCGATGCGGCGTAGCAGGCGGCGAATATAGAAGAGCCCGGCGTTGGCGCCTTTGTTGGCGGCGAGACTCGCGGCAATGAGCTTGATGTCGTCGCGGAACTGGCGCGCGCTCTCGTAGCCGTTGGCTCGCCCGTCAAAGGCCAGGCGCAGGCGCTCACCGATCTGCGCCAGAAACACCCGGTACGGCATGCGGTCGTGCCGGGCCGGGGTCGCGCTGCGCGCGCCGGGCGCCAGCGTCAGGTAATCCTCCATCCGCTGAGTCAGCTCGGCGGACACCGCGACACGGCCGGCGCTCTGCGACAGGCGTTGCGAGAGCCTGCGGCAATCCTCGAAGTAACAGTTGAGGATCATCTGCTGCTGGCGGGCGAGCGTCTCGCGAATCGTCTTGGCGTGCACGTCCGGGTTGCCATCCATGTCGCCCCCGACCCAGGAGCCGAAGCTCAGGATGGGCGGCAGCTCGATCGAATCGGCCGCAACGCCGTAGCGCTTCTCGAGCGCCTGGGCGATCTCCTCATAGAAGGCGGGCACCACGCGATAGAGGATCTCGATCAGATAGAAGAGGACCTGCTCACGCTCATCACCCGCCGTCAGCCGCTCACGCGGCAGCTCCTCGGTCTGCCAGGCCGTGGTGAGCTCGATCCGGATGCTGCTCCAGAGGTTGCGTGAGTCCTGCGGCGTCAGCATCGGGTCGAGCCGGTCGAGCAGGTGCTGCGCCACCCGCTGCTGCTTGCGCAGCAGCGTGCGACGGGTCGACTCCAGGGAGTGCGCAGCGAACACGGGCTCGATGCGCAGGCCGCCGAGGAGCGACAGGACCGCCTCGAAACTCAAACCACGGCTCTTCAGGGTGGCGACAGCGTCTTCCACACCTGCGGGCTGCGGCCGGCCCGTGTCCTGACGGAAGTACGTGCGGCGGCGGCGGATACGGTGCACCTTTTCCGCGAGGTTCACCGCCTGGAACCACATGGAGAAGGCGCGCACCAGGTCGCGGGCGAGCGGCGGCGGCCGGTCGCGCACGGAGGCGGTGAGCTCGAGACGCGCCTGCTCGTCGCCGTTGCGGCGGCGGATGGCGGCCTGCCGGTCGAGCTCCACCAGCTCGAAGAGCTGCAGGCCGCCCTGCTCGAGCAGAATCTCGCCCACCAGCGTGCCGAGCGCGTGCACGTCTTCGCGCAGGGCCTCGTGCTTGGGCGGAAAGTGGATGTCGGTGCGGCTCACGTGAGCGGTAAATGGTAGCAGGAAGGCGCCTGGCTACCCCATGCTTAACCGGCCAGCAGGACGGACTCGGCGCGCTCGAGCTCTTCCGGCTGCCCGTAGAGCACCACGACATCGCCGTCGCGCAGCACGGTGTCGCCGCCAGGCTCCCGTCCCAATATCCCCTGCCGCCGGATACCGGTGAAGGTCACGCCGACCCCCCGGCCGCGTACGTCGCGCAGGGTGCGTCCCACCGCCCAGGCCCCGGGCGGCACGACGACTGATTTGATCTCCTCGCGGTATTCGTGGCTCTCGTCCAGCGGCCGCGCATCGCCACGGCGGATGATGTTGCGCAGCACGGAGTAGCGATGGCCGCGGATGTCGCCCATCGTGCGCACTACGCGTGACACCGGAACATGTAACAGTATCAACACATGCGAGACCAGCATCAGACTGGCTTCGAAGGCCTCCGGCACGACGTCGGTCGCACCCGCCTCCTGCAATTCCTTGATGCGGGTGTCATCCTGCGTGCGCACCAGCACGGGCACATCGGGCCGCAGTCGGCGGATGCTGCGCAGGATGCCGACGGACGTCGCCGGGTCCGAGAAGCTGATCACGACGACCGATGCCGCATCGAGTCCTGCCTTGGTGAGGATTTGCTCATCGGCGGAGTCGCCGAACATGACCGGGTCGCCGGCCTGGCGCGCCGCGGCGATGCGCGTCGGGTCGAGATCGAGGGCGATGTACTCGAAACCCTGCGACTCGAGCACCCGCGCCACGTTCTGTCCGACGCGGCCGAAGCCGCAGAGAATCACGTGATCGCGCCGGCCGATGTCTCCGGTCGCACCGGTTTCGCGCTCGAAGGCGGTGCGGGGTGGCCCGGACTCCCGCAGCAGGAAGCGCGCGATACGCTTGTTGTTGTTGAGGATGAGCGGGCTCAACACCATCGAGAGCACGATTGCCACGAGCAGCGGCTGGCCGAAGCTGCCCGGGATGAGGCCCGTCGCGAGCGCGATAGTGCAC
>JBOIAB010000078.1:0-6143 GCA_050738635.1 Steroidobacteraceae bacterium | reverse complement strand
CGGCCAGGACCATTCCCGCCGTATCCGCCCCGACATGGCCGGCCACACAGGGCAATGCATACGCCCGCGCACCGCGGTGCAAGTGCAGGCCGATCTCCGTGGCCCAAAACTCCAAGGCCTCGTCGGTTGCGAGCGCGAAAGGCGCGCCTCCGAGCTCCACAGGGTCGATGCCGAGCAGCAGGTGATGCATGATCGGGTTACCGACCAGGGTCACCTCGAGAATATTGTCGGTGTGCGCCTTCGCCTGACGCGCAACGTCGGCGGCGAGGCGATTCAGCGCTTCACGCACCGCTGCGGTCATCTGCTGCGCGCCGCCCGGGTGCATCATCGAATAGGAGACGCGGCTCATCAGATCCTCGCCGAAGCGGATCTGCGGGTTCATGACGCCGCTCGAGGCGAGCACCTCGCCGGACTCGAGATTGCAGAGGTGGGCGGCGATGGTGGTGGAGCCGATGTCCACGGCGAGCCCCAGTGCCAGCTCGTGAAAGCCCGGCCAGACGCCGATGATCCGCTCGCCGCCGTGTACGGCGACCGTGACTTTCCAATCTCCCTTGCGCAACGCCGGCTGCAGCCGCTGCAGCATGTGCAGGTCGCAGCTGAGGCCGGTCAGCTGCCACTCGCGCTGCAGGGCTTCCTGCAGGCGCTGCAGGTCGCCCGCCGGATCGTGCATGTCGGGCTCGCGGACCTCGACGTAATGCAGGCGCGCCACCGGGTCAAGCGTGATGGCTCGTGCCTCGGCTTCCTTGCGGATGACTTGCCGGTGCACCTGGCTGGTCGGCGGCACGTCCACGACCAAGTCGCCCTGGATGCGCGCCTGACAGGAGAGCCGGTGTCCGGCCGGCAGAGGCCGGCGGCCGGCGGGACTTTCCTCGGCCGCGCTGGGTGCCGACAGGTTTTCCGGCCGAGAGACGACGCCGTGCTTGGCGAACTCGCCCTTCATGACCAATACTTCGCAGCGTCCGCAGATGCCGCGGCCGCCGCATACGGAGTCGACGTCTACCCCCAACGAGCGCGCGGCTTGCAGGAGCGGCGTGCCGAGCGGGAAGCGCCCGCGCTTTCCCGAAGGCGTGAAGACGACGAGTGCGTCCGGCTCAGCTGACACGGCGACGATGGCCTCCCTCGCGCCGCCCGCGCGCAGCGCCCTCGCCGGGCGCGCCTGCAGCGGCTCCAGCGGCCCCGGGCGCCGGGGCCTCGCGGAACCTGCGGATCCAACGCATGCAGTCCGGATCGTGTCCCATCATGACGTCCGCTCCCATGATGGCCCGCACGATCTCGGTGTGCAGCGGATTCATGATCGCGGATGTCATGCCGGCGCCCATCGCCGAGATCAGGAACGCGGAAGTGATGCCCTCGCGCGCCGGAAGCCCGAAGCTGATATTGGAGGCACCGCAGGTGGTGTTCACCTTCAACTCAGTGCGCAAGCGCCGCAGCAGATGCATCACTTGTACGCACGCCTTGTTGATGGCGCCGATCGGCATCACGAGCGGATCGACCACCACGTCGGATACCGGGATGCCGTAGTCGGCGGCGCGGTGCACGATCTTCTTCGCCACCTCGAAGCGGACATCCGGGTCCTCGGAGATCCCGGTCTCGTCATTGGAGATGGCCACCACCGCGGCGCCGTATTTTTTCACCAGCGGCAGGACCGCCTCGAGACGTTCTTCCTCGCCGGTGACCGAATTGACGAGCGGCTTGCCCTTGTAGGCGGCGAGGCCTGCCGCCAGGGCGGCGACGATCGAGGAGTCGATGGAGAGCGGCACGTCCGTCACCGACTGCACGAGTTGCACGGCCTTCGCCAGAATCGCGGGCTCGTCGGCGAGCGGGATGCCGGCATTGACGTCGAGCATGTGTGCGCCCGCAGCCACCTGCGCGCGCGCGTCGGCCTCGACCCGGGTGAAGTCGCCGTTGCCCATTTCCGCGGCGAGAATCTTGCGCCCGGTCGGATTGATGCGCTCGCCGATCATGACGAACGGGCGGTCGAAGCCGATCACGACTTCGCGGGTTGCAGAGCTGATGATGGTGTCGGTCATGAGGCGAGCCTGTTGGTGTTGCGTTGCGGATCGCGGCCGGGATACCACGGGACGCGCCCGCCGAGCACTCCGGAGCGATCGATGATTTCGGGGACACTGTCTTCCTGACGGTAGGCCATCAGATGGACACCACTAACGCCGGGCACCGAGCGGATCTCCTGGATGAGCTCGACGCACAGATTGCGCCCTTCGCGCGCAGCATCGGCGGCTCCGGCCAGGCGCGCGATGACCGCATCGGGAATGTGCAGGCCGGGAACGTGCGTCCGCATCCAGTCCGCCGCCTTGGCCGAGCGCAGCGGGCCCACTCCGACCAGGATGAAGATCTTCTCCAGCAGGCCGAGATCCTCCAGTCGCCGCATGAAGGCCTTGAGGGCCGGCACGTCGTAGCAGTACTGGGTTTGAATGAATTGAGCGCCGGCCGCGACCTTCTTCGCGAGCCGCTGCGGGCGCCATTCGAGCGGATGGGTGAAAGGATTCTCCGCGGCGCCGAGCAGCACTCTGGGTGCGTGCGTCAGCTTGCGTCCACTGAGGAAACGGTGCTCGTCGCGCATGGTCCGCGCGGTCTCGAGCAGCGACATCGAATCGAGATCGAACACCGGTAGCGCCTGCGGATGATCGCCCGCCTGCACGCCGTCGCCCGTGAGGCACAGGATGTTGCATACGCCCATCGCCGCGCCGCCCAGGATGTCGCCCTGGATCGCTATGCGGTTCTTGTCGCGGCAGGAGATCTGCATGACCGGGGCATAGCCGACGCGGGTGAGCAGCGCGCAGACGGCGACGCTAGACATGTGGCAGTTGGCGCCACTGCCGTCAGTGGCGTTGATAGCGTCTACATAACCGTCGAAGATACGCGCGCGCCGATACACCTCTTCAGGATCCGCAGAGTCGGGCGGTGCCATCTCGGTGGTCACTGCGAATTGCCGGGCGCGCAGCACCCGCTCCAGGCGGCCGGGAGATGTGTGGCCCGGCAGGATCGGGAGTGGATACCCCGGTACCGGCTCGTCCTCGAAGATCAAACGGTG
The DNA here is from genome assembly GCA_050738635.1 of Steroidobacteraceae bacterium. Lineage (GTDB taxonomy): Bacteria > Pseudomonadota > Gammaproteobacteria > Steroidobacterales > Steroidobacteraceae > 13-2-20CM-66-19. The sequence continues at coordinate 3,091 of JBOIAB010000078.1, read as the reverse complement.
TCTCCAGCGCGTTCCCGCGCTACGCGCAGCCACGACGATTTTCCGCTGAGGCGCCTGTCGACCGGCGGCTGCACATGGGCGAGCGCCTCGGCGCCGCCGGGAATGCGGGCGCTGCCGGCGACAGCGAGATGCCAGACGCACTTCATGTCCGGCCGCACCTCGCAGTTGCCGTTGTCGCGCACGCCGCCGCAGGGTCCGTTGCGCAGGTTCTTCGGACAATTCATGGGGCAGGACATGCCCGTCGAGCTGAGGATGCACTGCCCGCACATCCGGCAGTCGAAGAGCAGTCCCTTGACCGAGTGCTCGAGCGCCGCCACGGGACGCTCCAGCCGCTGGTAGCCGATACGCTTGAAGAGCGGATGCAGCGCGGTCAGGGCGCGCTCGAAGCCGCGGTAGAAGCTGTTGAGACCGCGCGCATGACGTACAGACCACAGGCGGACGCTGTACATCAGACACCGGCTGATTCTGAGGCGGCGCCATCCGGGGCCGCATCAGGATCGATGCCCTTGGACTTCACCAGGCGCTCGAGATACTCGTCGGTGTAGCGCGCTTCGAGCCGCGCGGCTTCGGCAGCGACTTCCGCCGCGACGTCCTCACTGCAGGGCCGGGGGGGGCTGCGCTTCCAGTCCGCCAGGTAGGCGTTGGAGGTGCCTCGGCCGGCGCGCATCGCTGCGCGGTCCACCGCCTCCTGGAATCGCGCCGGCAGCAGCGCTTTCGTGGTCTCACGGCCTTTGCGACCGATCACCTGCGCCGGGATGTCCCGCCAGGAGATGATGATCAGGGTTGCCATAACCCTGTGCGGTCAGCGGCTACCAGAACCGCGAGGTGAGCGCCCAGCTCGCCATAGCCGGTGGGTCGATGCTCGAAGGCGAGGCCCAGATCCGCGGCGATCTGCCTGGCCTGCTCGAGAAGGGCCGCGGAGCGGATCTGCGCCAGATAGACCACTTTGCGGTAGTTGCGGAAGTACTCCTGTGCCAGCTCCGGATGGCGGTCGATTCCCAGTCCCCGCACCACCAGCCGCTCGAAGTGGCGCGTGAGGAAGTCCGTCAGGTAGAAGGTGCCCGGCTCCGCGTCCGCCAGCTCTGCGAACGCGCGCGAGCCGGCAAAAAACTCATAACAGTGCGCGCCCGGTAGGCGCTCGACACCCTCTTCGGCCAACACCGCATCCAACCTGCCGCCGGTGCCGCAATCGCCGTAGGCAACGAAGATGCTGCGGTACGCGCCGCGGTGTTCGCGGATCTTCGCCTGCACTGCGGGGGCGATCCGCTCCGGACGGTTGTGCAGCTCCGGTGGCAGGCAGCAGACATCGATGGCCGTCCAGCCGCTCGCCCGGCGTAGAGCCGCGATCTCGTGTGCGAGCGCACCGCAGGCGATGATCAGCGTGCCGTGCACTCTGTCCACTTGGCTGCTCCGCCGCGCTCAGGCGGCGCGCATCGAGCGGCGCGTGGCGATCAGGCTCTTCGCCGTCTCGACCGCGATCGCCGCATCGCGGCAGTAGGCGTCGGCGCCCACGGCCTTGCCGAACTCCTCGTTGAGCGGCGCACCGCCGACCAGCACGATGTACTTGTCGCGCAGGTTCTCCTCGCGCAGCTTGTCGATCACGACCTTCATGTAGGGCATGGTCGTGGTGAGCAGCGCCGACATGCCGAGGATGTCCGGCTTGTGCTTCTCGAGCGCCTCGAGGTACTTCTCGACCGAGTTATTGATACCGAGGTCGATGACCTCGAAGCCCGCGCCCTCGAGCATCCTCGACACCAGGTTCTTGCCGATGTCGTGGATGTCGCCCTTGACGGTGCCGATCACGACCTTGCCGATGGGCTCCGCGCCCGTCTCGGCGAGCAGGGGGCGCAGGATCTCCATGCCCGCTTTCATCGAGTTGGCGGCGAGCAGCACTTCGGGCACGAACAGGATACCGTCGCGGAAGTCGATGCCGACGATTCGCATGCCCTCGACGAGCGCATCGTTCAGCACTTTCTCGGGGCCCCAGCCGCGCTCGAGGAAGATGTTTGTCGCCTCCGCGACCTCGTCGCGCAACCCGTTGTAAAGGTCGTCGTGAACCTGCTCGGTGAGCTCCTGGTCGTTCAAATCGCGCAGGTTGAACTCGGACTGCTCTGGCATGCTCGGTCCTCGAATCCGGGGCGTACGCCCGCCAGAAAAATGGTAGCCGAGGGTAGCCTGCCAATGGGGTGAATTTGCGACGCCCGCATGTCCGCAGGCGACAGGTGCGAGGCCCGCGGCCATGCGAAATTGCCAGGGTATTATGCAAAGACGAGATAGGGCGCTAAACGATGCTCTTGCGCTGCCCGAACGGCTGCTTGCGGTCCGGTGACGGCGGCCGGCGGCGCATCTTGCGCCACAGGTCGTAGATGCTGAGCAGGCCCGTGAGCCCCGCAAGGCTGCCGAAATAGGCCGGCGGCCCGAAGCGCGCGATCAGACCGCCCACCAGGACCGGGCTCAGCGCGGCGCCGATGCCGTTGAGTCTGAGGAGCGCGCCGCTTGCGGCCACCATCTGCGCCGGCTCGAGGTGGTCGTTGACATGAGACACGCTGAGTGAATAGAGGGTGAAGGCGAGGGCGCTGAACGCTCCGGCGAGCGCGAGGACGAGCGCGTGGGGCAAGGTGCGGAAGGCCGCGGGGATTGCGGCACTCAAAGTAGCCAGGAGGCAGATCCCGGCGATCACCGTGCGGCGGTCGATGCGGTCGGAGAGGCGGCCGACCGGATATTGCAGCACCACGGCTGAGAGGACGCTGACGCCCATGAAGGTGGCGACGCCCGAGGTGTCGAGGCCGCTCAGCCTCGCGTACACCGGACCCATCGAGTAGACATTCGATGTCACCATGCCCGCTACCGTTACCGCCACGACACCGAGCGGCGAGTCGCGGTAGAGATCGCGATATCTCACCTTCTGCGGCAAGGCGATCTCGGGCGCATGTTGTGCGGCGACTACGATGGGCACGATGGCGAGCGAGATGAGAATCGCCACCAGCATGAAGGGCGCCGCGGTGCGCGGATCGGTCGGAATCAGCAGGAATTGCGAGCTGCCGAGTCCGATGTAGAGCACCACCATGTAAACGGCCAGCAGGCTGCCGCG
>JBOIAB010000077.1:0-20359 GCA_050738635.1 Steroidobacteraceae bacterium | reverse complement strand
GCAGCCGCTGATCGGCCGCTACACGGACAGCAAGCCGCGCCCGTACTCGCTCCCCGTCGGGATGGGTTTCACCTTGGCCGGACTCGCACTGCTCGCCTCGGCGCGCACCTATCCGCTGCTCCTCCTGGCGGCCGCCATGATCGGCACGGGCTCCTCCGTCTTCCATCCGGAGTCTTCGCGGGTGGCACGCATGGCTTCCGGTGGGCGGCATGGGCTCGCGCAGTCGGTTTTCCAGGTCGGCGGCAATTTCGGTACCGCCATCGGCCCGCTCCTCGCCGCCTTCATCGTCCTGCCGCACGGCCAGAGCAGCGTGCTCTGGTTTTCCTGCGCGGCGCTGCTCGGCATCTTCGTGCTGGTCAACGTGGGTCATTGGTACAAGCTTCACGGGATCGACCTGCTGAAGCCGCGTGCCGCGGGCGCGCATGGGACGCCGACACGGAAGCAGGTGATCGTCGCCATGAGCGTCCTGCTCGCGCTCATCTTCTCCAAATATTTCTATCTGGCGAGCCTCACCAGCTACTACACCTTCTATCTGATCAGCCGCTTCCACGTGTCCGTGCAGGCCTCGCAGGTGTATCTGTTCGTATTTCTGGGCTCGGTGGCACTCGGCACGATCCTGGGCGGTCCGGTGGGCGATCGCATCGGCCGCAAGTACGTGATCTGGGGCTCCATCGTCGGGGTGCTGCCGTTCACGCTGCTGCTGCCGCACGCCAATCTGCTCTGGACGGCGGTGCTGACCGTTCCGATCGGCGTCATCCTGGCCTCGGCTTTTCCGGCCATCATCGTCTACGCCCAGGAGCTGCTCCCGGGCCGCACGGGGACCGTGGCCGGTCTGTTCTTCGGCTTTGCCTTCGGCATGGGCGGCATCGGCGCGGCGGTCCTGGGCAAGGTTGCCGACTCCTTCGGCATCAACCTGGTCTACGAGATCTGCGCCTTCCTGCCGGTCATCGGCCTGCTGGCCGGCTTTCTGCCGAACGTCGACAGCTCGGGCGGCGTTAAACCGGCGCGGACCTGACCCTGGCGCTCATCGCGCAGCCACTTTCGGCGGCGGCACGAGCACCTGCGCGCTCAGGTGGGTCCCCAGCGTCAGCTCGTGCGGCACACAGGTGGAGCCGTAGTTGACCTGGCGGGTGGTGAAGAGCGGCAGGAAGGTTTCCTTGAACTGCTCGATCAGCTCGCAGTTGCCCTGATCTTCGAACGAGGCGTTGTCCGGCATCAGCACCACCTGCTGCCACTGCGCCTGTACCGGAGAGCTGGCGCTCGACGCCTTGGAGGCCTCCGCGGATGAGGCCGGCACGAGCACTTTCATGTTCACGATGACACCGGGGAACGGCGTCGGCCCTTCCGGCCTCGTGCAGGCGAACTGCTGGACCTTGAGATCCTGGGCGCCCAGCTTGCGCAGCATGTCCCTGATCTGATCCTGCAGGCCGCCGCAGGAGTAGTGGGTCGTGAACCCCTGATAGATGAACTCGACGTGCTTTGGCACCCAGACGGCGGCCACGCTGTCCTGAGCCGCAGCCAGGACCGGCATCGCCGCCAGCAGGGTGGTCGCCGCCGCGGCCAGAGTTAATCGGAGAACGCTTCGAACGAGGCTCATGGCAATGCCTCCATCTGCTCAAACGCCTGTGGCGATAGATATTCAACGCAGTGACCCGGCTTCGCGTTGACCGCTGTCATAGATATTGCTGACGCTGCGCCGCCGGCAGCGGCGCGTACTGGTACATCCAGGTCTCGGTCAACGCCTGGCCATCGAGGGACAGATAGAGTCTCAGATCGATCGGCTGCTCGCTGTCATCCGGCACCAGATCGAACATCGCGCGCCAACCCCTGAGCGGCAGCAGCGGCCGCGCCGAGGTGATTTCCAGTTGGCCGCGCGAAGCGGTGATGACCGGGACCACCTTGGCATCGGCGCCGAGCATGTCGAGGTCGCCGCCGACGAAATCGATGACGAAGCGCCACGCGAAGTGAGTGCGCTTCTGGCCGACCACTCCGCCGATACCGTCGCGGGTCGCCTCGACGCGCGCCAGATGGGGCGGGAAAGGATTCTCGCGGCACCAGTAGATGCGGTAGCCATAAAGGTACTCGCGCCCCGGCTCGGACTTGTCGGCCGGAGTCCAGAAAGCGACGATGTTGTCCATGGTCTCATCGCCGGTCGGGATCTCCACCAGCATGACGCCGCCCTTGCCCCAGGGACCTTTCGGCTGCACCCAGCAGTCCGGCCGCTTGTTGTAGAAAACACCGTCGTCCTGGTACTGCGAGAAGCGCCGCTCCCGCTGCATCAGCCCGAAGCCGCGCGGATTCTCGTCGACGTAGGTGTTGACGCGCAGCGCGCTCGGATTGACGAGCGGGCGCCAGATCCACTCGCCGGCACCGGTCGCCATCTGCAGGCCGTCGGAATCGTGGATCTGCGGCCGCCAGTCATCGTCCACCCGATGATCGTTCTCGCCGACCAGGAACATGCTGGTGCAGGGGGCGATGCCGAGGCGCTCGATCTCCTTGCGCGGATACAGAGCCGCATCGATGTCCATCACCAGCGTGCTGGCGACGTCGATGACGAACCGGTAAGCGCCCGCGACGCTCGGCGAATCGAGCAGCGCATGCACAGTGAGGAGCGAGGAGCCCTTCGCCGGCTGCTCGAGATAAAAGGCGACGAAGTCGGGAAACTCCTCCGGCAGCGACATGCCGGTGTCGATCGCGAGACCGCGTTGCGACATGCCGTACTGTCCGTCCCCGTCCACCGCGCGAAAGTAGGACGCGCCCTGAAACACCGCCCGATCGCTTGCCCAGTCGGTGTGGAAGAGCACATTGAAGCCGGCGAAGCCGAGATCCTTCGGCAGGTCTGCGGGCTTGAGTCCCGACCTGCCGTAGTCGAACAGCGTCGGGTCGAAGAGGATCTCCCGCGCCTGACCGTTCTCCACCACATACAGGTGCACCGGCTTGGAGAAGCTGAAGCCGAGATGATCGAAGCGGATGCGGAAGGCGAGATCCTCCCCGTACCAGAGTGCCCGCTCCGGCCGGCAGACGATCGATTCCCACTGATCCCAGCTGAGGTGTTGCAGCGCCGGTGGCAGCGGCTTGTACTGCTCGCCGTAAGGCCCGACGGCCATCGAGCGCGCGAGCCCCTTGAGCGTCGCGTAGCTGAAGGGCTCCGGCTTGCCCATGAGCGTCACGCCCTTGGCAGGTGGCGCCGGCGCCTTGCGGCGGTTGAACACCCATGGCCAGGGTGCGAAGCCCGCCACGGTGGAGCTGCTAGCGCGCAAAAACCCACGTCGATGCATTACTGTTCCTCTCAATTCATGGCCCGGAGCGCAGCCCTTGCAAGCCAGCCGCATGCCCGACGGGCGGTCCTGACCGGCTATTTTAGACTGAGCGCGACCGTAACCTGGCCGCCCGTAGCCGGCTGCGCCGCAGCCGCTGTCGTCCCCACCCGCGCCGCCGCCACCCCGGCCGCGAGAATGGCCGCCCGGACGGCCTGCGCGCGCTGCTCGCCCAGAGCCTGCAGGTCGGCGTCCGAGACCACCGCGTGCTTGAGCAGTGCCGTTTGCATTTCGAGAATGGCGGGGTCGTAGGGCGGCACCTTTTGCGCCGCCGCAGGCAGCGGCGCCTTCGCGCCGAAAGCGTTCTGATAGGCGGCGCGCAGCAGGCGATAGTGCTCTCCGGGAAGCTCGAGGACTTCCCGCCCGGCCGCCGCCTGCGAAGCCTGTTGGCCGCCGCGCGCCACCTTCCCGGTGGGCGCACCCGCCCCGCTGCGCGCGAGTGCGATCAGTTCATGTCGCAACTGCCGCTGCGCGAGCGCCGGCGTGTCGATGTCCGGGTTGAACGCGGCCGGCACCTGCAACTGCAGTTGCGGCCGCTGGGCGAGCGCCTTGGCGACTGCAGCCACCTGGACCCGTGCGGCCGGCAGAAGAGTTGCGCTTCCCGGCGGGAAAACGATGCGATTCATGTTCGCCCCGCCGCCGACCAGCCTTCCCAGCATGGCGAACGGCGCCATGACCGCCTTCTTCAGCACGTTGAGAAGCGCCACGCCGATGAGCGGTCCGAGGCTGAACTGCGGGTTGTTGAGACTGCCGGTCACCGGCAGTCCGAGCCGTATGACGCCATTGCGGTCCTTGAGCAGGGCGATCGCCAGTCGCAGCGGCAGCTTGGTGGCGTGCGGGCTCGGGACCTGATCCCCGAGCTCCAGCTGGTCGATGACCAGCGAGTGATTGGCATCGAGCCGACCGTTGTCCAGTTTGTAGTGCAGGTCGGCATCGAGTGTGCCGCTCGCGATCTTGTAGCCGGCGAAGCGCACCGAGTAGGGAGTCATGCGCGTCAGCTCGAGGCCGCGGAACTTCATCGTCACGTCGCTGTAGGTCGTGGCGGCCAGGAGATTCACCACGCCGCTGATGTCGACCGGGGCATAGCGATCGACCCGCCCCTTAAGATCGAGCGCCGCGCGCGAGCTCGGGTCCGAAGAAAGGCCTTTGACCGTGCCATGCAGATCCTGGATACCGGTGGCGAAGTTGGGTTGCATCGAGAAATCGGCGTAGTCGGCGGTGCCGTTGGCGATGCGCACCAGGCCGATGGTCATCGCCATCGAGGGCGCGGCGTGCGCCGGCGCTTTGCCGCCGCTGGCGGCGACTTGCGCCGGCGCGGCCTTCACGGCCGCCTTGGCATGGGTGCCGCGCGGATGCAGCGCCTCCGACACGTTGACGGTTCGGTCTGCTCCGATGATGACCCGCGCGTACGGCGCCACGGCGGTGATGTGGTCGATGTGCAGGCTCGCCGGGTTGGAGGCGTAGCGGAAGCCGACGATGTGCAGGCCCTGCCACTTGATGAAGTCCTGCTTGAGGTCGTCATCCACGGCGCGCATATCGGTCACATCGATGCGACCGGCGGTGCTGAGCCGTCCATCGGCACCCCGGTCGATGGTGAGCGTGCTGTCGAGGAAGCCGCTGGCGAGCGTGAGCGCCGTGTACTTGCTCATGTACGGCTGCAGAGGCCGCAGGTCGATGTGGCTCACGGCCAGTTTCGCGCTCAGCGCCGCGGGTTGCAGCGCCCCCGTGGCCGTCAGGTGCAGCTGTCCTTCGCCGTTGACTGTCGTCTGCAGTGACAGCGAGAGGTGGCTCGGTGGCGAGGTGGCGTAGCCGGTGATCCGCGCCGTTATCCCGCCCAGGGTCAGATGCGCGGCCGGCTTGATGCCGCGATCCTCCAGCGACACGCGCGTACCGGCGATGCGGATATCCGGAGCCGCGATGCGCCACGCCGGCGCGCGGGATACAGGGTGCGCGGGGGCCGGCGCCGGCTGCGAGGCGGCTGGCCGCGCGAGCGGGGTCGCATTTGCCGCGGCGGTGGGTTGGCCGAGGAGCTCGAGCAGATTGAGCTTGCCGTGCTCATCGAGCCAGCCGCGGACATCGGCGCCCGCAAGGGCGATCCGGCCGACCCGGATGGAGCGTTGCTCGAGATCGATGTGCGCGTTGCCGAGGGTGAAGCGGTTGAGCTGCACGTAGTCCGCAGTCGCCTGCCGCGGCCTCACACCCAGCCCGCTCACCTGTGCCTGCGGCACGTCAATGGTCATCCTGACACCGGTGTTGCCGGCGTTGCCGTCGATCGCGAAACTCCCCTGAAGCGCGACGGTGCCGCGCGAGATCTCGGCCGGCAGGACGGGACCGAGATAGGTCCCCACCAGTGGCGCGCTCAGTCCATCGAGCTGCAGCGCGCCGTGGAGAGAAATCGGCTGGGTGCGGACGCTGCCCGTCCAATCCAGTCGGCCACCCTGGCCGATCGTGGCGGTGAGGTGATAACTGCCGGCCGTGCTTCCCGTGGTGCTGAAGTTGAGCAGCTCGAAGCCGATTGGATTGAGGTCGAGACGGAAGGGAGCGGGCCGCGAGTCGTCCTCGTAGGTCGCGCTGCCGTTCGCGACCGCCAGCCGGTCGACGAACAGCTTGAAGGGCTTGGAGCTCGCCGGCGGGGCCGGCGCCGGCTGGGCGGCGGGCTTTGCCAGGTCGGCAAGATTGAGCTTGCCGTCACGCCGCATCACGGCGTTGACGCGTGGGCTGTCGAGCACGATGTCGCTCAGGCTCGGCGCGAGACGCGACACGCTGGCGATGCCCACCGCGACCTCGAGGCGGCCGAAGGAGATCATCGGCCGGCCGTCGGCATCCGGCAGCGAGAAGTCCGTGATGACCAGCTTCCAGGTGAAGGGATTGAAGCTGACATCCCCGATGGACAGTGTCCTGCCGAAATCCCGCGCGGTGAGCTGCACCAGCTCCGAGCGCGTCCAGCGCGGCACCAACAGAAAGCCTATCGCGGCATACAGGCCCACGAGGCCCGCGAGCACCGCCAGGATGAGCAGCCAGCGTCGACCCCGCACTCCGGACATGGAGGCACCTATCTTGTCAGGTTACGTACGGAGAAATGACCATGCAAACCACGGTAGTCGAAAGCAACACTGCGGCAATCCGTTGCGCCATCATGGGCGACTTGCGCATGCCACCCTGCACGCCCGCGGCGATGAGCGCGCAAAGCGCGCCAATCGCGAGAGTCTTCGCCATCGGTCCGTGCGCACCACGGATCAGGATGCCCCAGAGCGCCACCCCGGCCGCGATTGCCAGTACGGCGGCGGACATCTGCGCGCGGAACAGCTCGGCGGTGATCCGGTGCGCGGCCGAGGTATGGGTCAACGCGAGGGTCGAGCCCGCCCAGAAGACCCCGGCCAGCGCATGCAGCGAGATCAAGGCCATGACCAGTGAGTGCACTGTGAGCGACCCCGTACATAGCGGCGCCGAGCGCCGTCAGGGCGGCTTCGGCGCGGCCAGTATACCCCGATCAGTAGCCGACGGCCCGCGCGGCCTCGGTGCGCGGATCGCTGGCCCCCAGACGCTCGCCCGTGGCCGGATCGACCTCGATGCACTCGGCATCGCCCTCGTCGCCGAAGGCGATGTGGTAGCCGTGAGAGGCAAGGAGCCGCAGCGTATCGGGTGAGAAGCGATCCGGCTCCATGAAGATCTCGTCCGGCATCCACTGCTGGTGGAACCGTGGCGCCGCGACCGCCTGTTTGATGTTGAGGCCATAATCCGCAGCGTCGATCAGGACATTGGCCACGGTCGTGATGATTGTCGGGCCGCCCGGGCTTCCGAGCACCAGCCAGAGCTTGCCGTCCTTCAGCACGATGGTCGGAGTCATGGAGGAGAGCGGACGCTTGCCCGCACCGACGGCATTGGCCGCGCCCTGCAGGATGCCGAACATGTTGGGTACGCCAACCTTCGAGGCGAAATCGTCCATCTCGTCATTGAGCAGGAAACCGAGATGTCCGGCGGTCACACCGGAGCCATACCAGGCATTGAGCGTGGTCGTGACGGATACGGCATCGCCCGCCGCATCCACCACCGAGTAATGGGTGGTCTGATGCGACTCCGGTGCCTGTCCGAGTACCGGATGCGCCGCCGCATATTGCGTCAGCTGCGGGAAAGTGGTGGGCCGCTGCAGCGGCAGCGACGGACTGGCATCCTGCGGCAGGATGGAGCTGCGCCACGCCGCTGCATAGTGCTTGTCGAGGAGCAGCATCATCGGCGAATCCGTGTACGCCGGATCGCCCATGAATTCCGCGCGATCGAAGAAGGCGCGGCGGTAGGCCTCGGTGATCAGATGAATGGAGGCTGCCGAGTCGAGCCCGGCGCTCTTGAGGTCGTAGCCTTCCAGGATGTTCAACAACTCGATGAGGACGATGCCACCGGATGACGGCGGCGGCGAGCTGATGATGGTGAATCCGCGGTAGGTCCCGGTGACCGGCTTGCGATCGAGCACCCGGTAGTCGGCCAGATCCTTGGCGGTGATCAGGCCGCCGCCCTTCTGAATGTAGGCGGCGAGCTCGCGCGCCATCGCCCCGGTGTAGAAAGTATCGGGTTGCTGCTCGATGCGCTCGAGGGTGTGTGCCAGCTCCGGCTGTCGGAAAAGGTCGCCCTCGTGCCAACCCTTACCGTCGTTCTGGAAGATGCGCCGCGAATCCGCAAAGCCCGTCAGACGGTCGTCACGCGTCAGCAGGCTGGCATCGCCGAAGCTGAGCGCGTAGCCCATGCGCGCGAGGCGGATGGCGGGAGCCATCACGCGCGCGAGTCCGAGCTTGCCGAAATGCTGCTCGGCATAGACCAGTCCCTTGACGGAGCCCGGCACGCCGATCGCCTTGTATCCCACGGTACTCAGATCGGGAATCACGTTTCCGGCGGCGTCCTGGTACATGGTCGCCGTGGCCTTGCCGGGCGCAGCCTCGCGATAATCGATGAAGTGGGTCGCCCCGTCATGCAGACGGATCAGCATGAAACCGCCGCCGCCGAGATTGCCCGCCTGCGGATGCGCCACGGCGAGCGCGAAACCCGTCGCGACGGCGGCATCCACCGCGTTGCCGCCCTCCTTCATGATCTCGACGCCGGCCTCGGACGCCAACCCATTGCTGCTTGCCACCATGCCGTGTTGTGCGTGCACCGGCGCGAACTCGCCACCGATCGGCGTGTGACGCGCGGCCAGCGCCTGTGGCACCGGAGCGGTAGCGATGAGAATCAGCAGGGCAAGGACTGGAGGTCGTGCCTTCATTACGCACCTTGAGATCGCGGAGATACGGATCGACGGCAGTATAGGGCTTCCCACGGTGCGGACAGAAGGGCGGCCCAGGGACTTGCTCCCCTGGGCCGCCTGCGGGCTTGCTCTCGAGCGAGAATCAGTCGCGGACGCCGGGCGCCTCCGGTGAGATGGAGACGAAGATCGGCTTCAGGCCCGCCGGGATCGGGTTGGTGCCCGGAACGGGCGTCAGCAGGCCCGTTGTCGCGCTGATCGCGAATCCCGATATATTCCCGGTGCCCTCGTTGGCGGTGTAGCCGAACTTGCCGCTGGGATCGATCGTGATGAACTGCGGCTCGCTGCCTGCGCCGGTGCTGACGGAGGCCGGCGAAAGCGCCGTGAGAGCGCCCGTGGTCTGACTGATCGAATAGCCGAACACCTCCGCCCCACCTTTGCTCGAGACATAGGCGAACGGGGCGGTCGGGTCGATTGCCAGGTACACGGGACCGACACCCGCGGGAGTGGTGCCCAGCGACGTGAGCGTCCCATCGGCATTGATCGTGTACGCCTGCACCGCTCCTGCGGTCGAGCCGTTGGCCACGGGAGCATACAGGTGTGCGCCGCTCGCATCGATCGTCAGATCGTGCGGATGCTCATCCGCTGCAAAGGTCGGGGTCGCCAACGGAGTGAGCGCACCTGTCGTGCTACTCACGGAGTACGCGGAAATCGCGTCCACGCCCGTATCGGCCACGTAGGCGTACTTTTCATCCGGTGTGAAGACGATCCAACTCGGCTGCGTTCCGGCTCCGACGGAGAAGGGACTACCGGGAATCGCGGTCAGGGAGCCATCAGCTCCGATCGAGTATCCGGAAACGGAATTGTTGCCGGTTCCCGTCTGGCCCTCATCCATCACGTACAGGAACTTGCCATCGGGACTGAAGGCCGGGATGGCGGCCGCGCCCGCCCCCGCCAAATAGGGGCTACCCGTCAGGGCGGTGAGCGCGCCAGTCGTCGCATCGATTGCAAACCCCGCGACCCTATTGTCACCGGCGCTGGCGAGATAAAGATGCGCGCTCTGCGCGTCAACAGCGATGTCCGGGAATGCCGAGCCGGTGACGAATCCCGTGTTGTAGGTGCCCACCAGGGTGAGCGCTCCCGTGGTCTGGTCGATGGTAAAGGCCTGAATTTTCGTGCCGTTATTGCTTGCGGAGAAGGCGAACTTGCCGTTCGGCGCCAGGGATACCGCCGCCGGCGCCGTGCCGTCAGGAATTGCACCTCCGGCGGAGGTGAGCGCACCGCTGGTCGAACTGATCGTGTAGGCGGAGATTGTCCCATCGCCGTTATTCGCCGTATACGCGAACTTTCCGACCGATGCGGTCGCGACCCCGCAGGCGACTGCGACGTCGGTCACGTTGGCGCTACCCGTTGTGCCGGTACCTGTTGTTACTGTGCATGTCTGACCGGTCGGCTGCGTGAGCACGGTCACCGCATAGGCGGCTCCACTAGCCAGCGCGGTCGCAAAGGTAAAGGGGCCGTTCGTTGAGACGCTCAGATTGTCGCCGCCGTTGTCCTGCAGCACCAGTCCCGTCGCGGTGAGACCCGTCACCGTCCCGCCGATCGTCACGTTAGCGGAGCCGCTCGTACAGGACACTGCAACGCTGGTCACATTCGCGCTGGCGGTGCCACTGCCGCTCGTCACCGTGCAGGTCTGCCCGCTGGGCTGCGTCATGACGGTGACGCTGTAAGCACCTCCCGAGTTGACCTTGGTGGCGAAGGTGAACGTACCATTTGCGGTGACAGAGAGGTTATCGCCGCCGTTGTCTTGGAGGACGAGCCCTGTTCCCGTGAGTCCGGTGACCGATCCACCGATGCTGTACGTGGTGGGAGGAGGACTGCTGCCGCCGCCGTCACCGCCACCGCCCCCTCCCCCGCCGCCACCGCAAGCCGCGAGCAACAGGGCGGCGACAGATGCCGTCATCACCCCAAACAGCGAACGAGCGCTCGGCAGCCTCCCGGCAACACTTACACGGCTCCGGCAAACTCCCTCCAGATAGCCGTTCGCGCCGCGCACCGGCGCACCCAATCCGATACCAAGGATCTTCATGTCGAGAGGCCTCGCAACTGTTGAAAAGGCTTTGACGTCTGCTCAGCACGAAGCGTGCCGAGCTGGGGCTCGAGGCTCTCTCAGCGGACTGAGGCGCGGGCTTTACGGCAGGGTATGATGCGCAGCAATGGGATCCATGATGAGAAGCAGACCATGAAGCACTCCTCGATTTGCCTCGCACCTCTTCTCTGGGCGATCTTGGCAACGGCATCCGCCGCCCCGGCCCAAAGCACCATCCAGTACGACGTCGTCATCCGCGACGGCACGATCTATGACGGCTCCGGAGGCGCGCCCTTCCACGGCGATCTCGCTATCCGTGGCGACCGCATCGCCTATGTAGGCACCCACGCTCCAGGGGCCGCCCGCACCGAGATCGATGCTCACGGCAAGGCCGTCAGTCCGGGCTTCATCAACATGCTGGCGCATCCGGAAGAGTCTTTCTTCGCCGACGGCCGTGCCTTGAGCGACCTGACCCAGGGCGTCACGCTCGAAGTTCTGGGTGAAGACTCGATGGGGCCGCTCAATCCCACAATGAAGCGCCTGATGACCGAGCGGCAGGGCGATATCCACTACACGGTTACGTGGACGACGCTCGGTGAGTACCTCGAGACGCTTCAGCGACGGGGCATCTCCCCCAATGTCGCCTCCTTCGTGGGCGCCGGAACGGTGCGCACCCATGTGCTTGGCGAGCGCGACGTACAGCCGACTCCGGAACAGCTCGAGCGAATGCAAGCGCTCGTGCGCCAGGCGATGGAAGAAGGTGCCCTGGGTCTCACCACCGCACTGATCTATGCGCCCAATGAATACGCGCAGACACCGGAGCTCATCGCGCTCGCGAAGGAATCGGCGCGCTGCGGCGGCATGTATAGCGTGCACATGCGCAGTGAGGGCGATCGTGTCGAGCAGGGGCTCGAGGAAACGATCGACATCGCCCGCGCGAGCGGCGCGCCCGCCGAGATCTATCACCTGAAGGTCGCAGGCCGCGACAACTGGGGCAAGCTCGATTGGGTGATCGACACCGTCAACAAAGCGCGTGCTTCGGGGGTCCGCATCACGGCAGACATGTACACCTACACGGCTGGTGCAACCGGGCTCGATGCGGCCATGCCGCCCTGGGTGCAGGACGGGGGGCTCGAGGCCTGGATAGCGCGGCTCGAGAAGCCGGAGGTGCGGGCGCGGGTGATCGCCGAAATGCGAACCGCCCACCCCAAGGACTGGGAAAACCTCTACGCGGCCGCTGGGCCTCAGGGCACATTGCTGCTCGCTTTCAAGAACCCGAAATTGAAGCCGCTCACCGGCAAGACGCTGGCGCAGGTCGCGCGCGAGCGCCATGAAAGTCCCGAGGATGCGGCGATCGACCTCGTGATCGAGGATGGCACGCGAGTCGGTGTGGCTTACTTTCTGATGAGCGAGGCAAATGTGCGGCGCGAGGTCGGACTGCCTTGGGTGAGCTTCGGTTCAGACGAAGCCGGAGACGCGCCGCAGGGCGTTTTCCTGCTCTCCGCAGCTCATCCGCGTGCCTACGGGAATTT
Organism: Steroidobacteraceae bacterium; assembly: GCA_050738635.1. Classification (GTDB taxonomy): domain Bacteria; phylum Pseudomonadota; class Gammaproteobacteria; order Steroidobacterales; family Steroidobacteraceae; genus 13-2-20CM-66-19. The sequence continues at coordinate 8,191 of JBOIAB010000077.1, read as the reverse complement.
CGCTCGCGTCCTCGCCGAGTACGTTCGCAAGGAGCACGTCCTCACCCTTCAGGACGCGATACGCAAGCTCACCACCCTGCCCGCGGACAATCTGTCGCTCCCCGATCGCGGCCGGCTTCGCCGGGGCGCTTATGCCGATGTGGTGGTGTTCGATCCGGCGACGATCCAGGACCATGCGACGTACGAGAAGCCGCATCAGCTCAGCACAGGCGTGAGCGATGTGCTCGTGAACGGGAAGTTCGCTATCAACGATAGCGTCGCGACCGGTGCGCCGACAGGACGCGTCGTGCGAGGGCGAGCGTGGACGGGAGCCCCGGGCGGCGGTTGCCGCAAATCCGCGTCCGATTGGACGTGGCAGTGGAGCAAGGGTAGCTCGTGATCAGTGCGCCGGAGCCAGTGCCGCGCCAGCAATCGGACACGCGACTCCCGTCCCTTTCAAGCCGCAATATCCATCGGGATTCTTGGCGAGATACTGTTGGTGATAGTTCTCGGCGTAGTAGAACTGCGGCGCCGCCTGAACTTCCGTGGTGATGACGCCTTTGCCGGCGGCGGTGAGCCTGGCCTGATAGGCGTGCTTCGATTCCTCGGCGGCCTGTCGCTGTTCCGCATCGGTCGCGTAGATGACAGAGCGATACTGCGTGCCGACATCATTCTGCTGACGCGCGCCCTGCCTCGGGTCGTGTGATTCCCAGAACACCTTCAGCAGGTCCTCGAAGTCGATCTTCTCGGGATCGTAGATGACGCGCACCACCTCCGCATGCCCCGTGAGGCCGCTGCAGACTTCCTCGTATGTCGGATTCGGCGTGAAGCCGCCGGCATAGCCGACCGCGGTCGAGTAGACCCCCGGCAGCTCCCAGAAGAGGCGCTCCGCACCCCAGAAACAGCCGAGGCCGAAGACTGCCTCGTGCAGACCCGCCGGATAGGGCGGGACGATCCGGTGTCCGTTGACGTAATGCGTCTGTGGCACCTCGAGCGGCGTGCTGCGTCCGGGCAGTGCTTGCGCAGCATCGGGCATCGCGGTCTTCTTGCGGAAAAGGGCCATGGTGGAGCTCTCCAAGGGTGGCATCTCGCCGGGCGATCGGCTCGCAGGCGTAGCGACAGTGTGGGGGTGGCATGCCGCCAACTCAAGCGCTGGCCGCTGCCAGAGGCTGCCGAGCAGCACATCCCGAGACCCTCGAAGCTCTGGTCCCAGACGTGCTCGATGAGCATGGTGCGCGAGAACACCCGCCCCGGGTTGGTCGCGAGATACTCGAGCAGGGCGTACTCCTTGGCCGTGAGCTCGATCCTGCGGCCCGCGCGGCGCACCTGTTGGGTGAGGCGATCGATCTCGAGGTCGGCAACGCGCACGACGCTCGAGCGGCTGACCGGGCCGCGGCGCCGATGCGATCCCGCACACACTCCTTGCACCGCATGCCACCCCCACCTTAAGCTTCCGCGCCCATGGGAATCAGCCAGCCACAGAACCTGCGCGCGCCGCCGCTCGAACGGCAGCGCCCCTTCGGCATCCGCGTGAGCCTCCCGCCGGGCGACCCGTTCCGCAAGGTCCTCGGCCCCGAGTGGCACCGCATCCACTGGTATCCCACACCCGACGAGCGCGATGCCGCGCTCGGGGACATGAGCCGGCGCCACCAATACTCGCGGGCCGGGGACAGACCGTCGCTCGTCTTCGACAAAATCGAGAATCTGGTGGAAAGCCGCGGATTATAGTTTATTGGCCCAGGGACGGCCTTGGGCCGCTCAGAAAGTACGGCCCAAGAACAGGTAGAACGACTGATTGCCGTGGTCATCGAAGCCACTGCCCAGGTAGACCGGTCCCAAGAGGGTATCCGCGCCGAGGAAAATGCTGGCGTCCTCGTGCAGATTGGTGAACTTGGCGTCGCTCATGTTCTGCCAGACGTTCCCCGCCTCCAGCGACATGCCGACATAGATTGGCACGTCGAGATACCCCGGTCCGCCACGGTCGACTTTCCGATAGAAGAGGAGGCGGCCGATGCCGTAATGCGGTCCCCATAGTGAGTACTGCTTGATCCCCGAGAGGTCGAGGAAACCCCCCAGCGGGTACTCCATCAGCAGGTCCGCCGGACGCTCGAGGTCGCTGCCGCCCGAGAGCGAGAGCGAGAGCGTATTGCGGTCCCGCCAGGTGTGGGCGGCGAGAAAGTCGAGGGTCACCTGGTTCAGGGTCGGCAGGCCGGCGACCACATAGTGCTCGCCGCTCCACTGCAGCGTCGCCCGCTCGCCGAAATGCGGAAAGTTGATGTCATCGAGGGTGTCATAGGTGAAGCGCGTGAAGTAGGTCCGCGAGCCGAAGGCCTGATGCGGCGGGAACGGAAGCTGCGAGTCGTCCGCATCGCCGATCATCAGCCGTGAGCGGTCCTGCTCACGATACGCGCCGGCGCGGATCTCACCCCAATTGCCGAATTGCTTGCCGAAGTCGAGCCCCCAGTCGAAGGTATCGACGCGATACTGCGCCCGCTCCTCCTGGCCGATGAAAAATGGCAGGTTGCGATCCTCGACGGCGACGTGTGGCATGACGAACCAGCCGGAGAAATGCGACAGCGGCAGGAAGACCTCCGTCGACAGCAGCGAAGTCTGGCCGAGCTGCGCGTCCGTGACCCACTCCCCGCCGATGCGCGTGATGTCGGACATCACATAGCGCGCCGCCAGATCGTAGTAGGAATCGCCCTCGAAGTCGTCCTGTAGGCTCAGGCCGAAGCGCACGTAGTTGGGCCCGATGGAGTTGCCGCGCGCATCGACCAGCAGGCCGTACTCATCGTTCTGGGGGATGACGCGATAGTCCAACGTATCGAGGCCGCCTTCGCCATATAGCGTGGTGATCCTGCGTCCGACCGCATCGGGATCGAGCTTCTTGCCGACCAGATCATGAAACAGCTCCTCGACCCCCTGCGAGTAGACTGCCGAGCCCGTCTGCACCTTGACGAAGTCGATGCGCGGCGGCGGCAGGCGCGGGGCCTGGCGCCCCTGCTGATAGTCCCGATAGTGCGCCGGGCTGACGGCGAGCGCCGCCAGCCGGTCGCGCATCTGCCACGCAGCGTCGGCGCCGATACCCAACAGCCGGTGGACGTTGCCGAAGTCGAACGAGGAGGTATCGCCGAGGTCCGGACGGATCAGGATATCGTGCGGGCCGAGGCTCGCGAGCTCCTGCTGCGACTTGCGCCGCATCAGGATCGCCAGCATCTGATTGGAGATCGCCCCGACGCTCGTCAGTTTGTTGCGCGGCAGCAGCGGGAAACCCACATCGACCACGATCACCACGTCGACGCCCATCGCACGGGCCACATCCACCGGCACGTTGTCGGAGATTCCGCCGTCGACCAGCATGCGCCCGCCGCGCTCCACGGGAGCAAACACACCGGGCGCCGACAGGCTGGCGCGCATGGCGCTGGTGAGATCGCCGGAGCCGATGACGACCTCCTGCCCCGTCTCGAGATCGGTCGCCACCGCGCGAAACGGCGTCGGCAGATCGTCGAAGCGGGTCACCCGGGCAACCGGCAGCGTCAGGCGACGCAGGACCTCCGTGAGGCTCTGTCCCTCGATCAGGCCCATCGGCAGCGTGGGTCTTCCGCCCTTGATGCCGATCGGAAACTTGACCAGGAAGTTCTCATCCTCCTGCTTGCGCCGCAGTGTCAGGTCCTCGCGCGGCGGCCGGTCGCTGAACGCTTCCTGCCAGTTCACTGAGCTGAGGGTCGCCGCGATCTGGTCCGGCGAGAGGCCGCTGGCGTAGAGGCCGCCAACCACGGCCCCCATGCTGGTGCCTGCAATGGCATCGATCGGCACGTGCAGCTGCTCCAGCACCCGCAAAACGCCCACGTGTGCCATGCCGCGCGCCCCGCCGCCCGATAGCACGAGGCCGATCCGCAGCCGCTGCGGCGCACCCGGTTGCGCAACCTGCTGCGCGGTCGCGGCCATGGCGCATGCGAGCCCGAGAACAGCCAGTGTGAGCCGCGGCCATGGAGCCGCGAAGCGTGACCACCCCATGGCGGCGAGCATATCGCATCGGGCCGCAGGCGAGGCCCGACAACGGCCGCGGCGGCGAGATGCGCTACGATTACGGCATGGCAATCATCTATCTGCTGCTGCCTTACATCCTTCAGGGGACGGCGATCGTCCATTGCATCAAGACCGGCCGCAATTGGCTCTGGATCTGGGTGCTCATCTGGCCGGGGATCGGCCTGGTTGCCGCTCTGGCCTACGTGGCGATCGAAATCCTTCCCGACCTCTTCCGCAGCAGCACGGCGCGCAGCACCGCCCGCGGCCTGAAGCGCGCGGTCGACCCGTTCGTGGATCTGCGCCGCTTCGAGAATGAGGCACGTCTCGCCGGCAACGTCGCCGCACGGCAACGCTACGCCGATGAGCTGGTACGCCACGGGCGCTACGAGGAAGCCATCGAGCAGTATCGTCAGGCGCTCACCGGACTTTACGAGCGGGATCCCAACCTGATGCTGGGCCTCGCCCGGGCGCAATTCGGCAGCGGCGCCGCGGCGGGCGCCTGCGCCACGCTCGAGGAGCTCCTACGCGCCAACCCCGACTTCCGTTCACCCGAGGGCCACCTTCTGTACGCGCGCGCGCTCGAGAGCGAAGGCAGCATGGAGAAGGCGCTGGAGCAGTATCGGCTGCTCGCCAACTCCTATCCGGGGGCGGAGGCCGCAGTCAGGTATGCGCAGCTGCTCGACACTCAGGGACAGCGGGAGGAAGCCCGTAAAGTGGCGCGCGAGCTGCTCGATCAGGCGCGCCTCGCGCCGGGCCATTACCGGCGCGCGCAGCGCACCTGGCTGGACCTCGCGCAGAGGCTGGCAGGTTAGTGCAGCCTCTTGCCCGGCCCCGGCCTCGTCCGCGTGATTTCGTAGCTCGGGATCTGCTGCGTGATGCAGTGGATACCGCCGCCGCCGAGGAGGATTTCGCGCGCCGGGACGCCGACGATCAGCCGATCGGGGCAGGCCCGCTTCAGCACCGCCGCGGCCTGCTCGTCGGTGTGCGGATCGAGCAGCGGCATGATGATGCCACCGTTGGCGAAGTAGAAATTCACGTAGCTCGCCGCGAGCCGGTCGCCCGCGTAACGCCGCTTCATCGACTCGCTCGGCACGAGTCCGCGCGCCTCCTCCTCCGTCATGTGGAGCGGACCCGGCATCGGCACCTTGAAGACCTCGAGACGCCGGCCGAGCGCATCCCGCGCATCGTTCAGACGCTCCCACGCATCGAGTGAAATCGCATACTGCGGATCGTTCTTGTCGTCCGTCCAGCCGAGGCATACCTTGCCGGGCCCGACGAAGCAGGCAAGGTTGTCGATGTGGCCGCTCGTCTCGTCGTTGAAGACACCCTTGCCCAGCCAGATGACCTGATTGACTCCGAGATAATCGCGCAGCACCGCCTCCGCCTGCTCGCGCGTCATGCCGGGATTGCGGTTGGGGTTGAGCACGCACTCTTCGGTCAGGAGCACGGTGCCCTGGCCGTCCACGTGGAGGGCGCCGCCCTCGAGCACGATCGGCGCTGCGTAGCGGTCCCGCATCTCCCTGCCGAAGGCATCCGAGGAGATCTCGCGCGGCACGGTCAGATCGCGTGCGTAGGGTTTGTAGAGACCACCCCAGGCATTGAAGCGCCACTGTATGCTGCGCAGCGTATCCGGCTGCTCCGCGACCAGGAATGTCGGCCCGATGTCGCGCACCCAGATGTCGTCGTATTCGATGCTCGCCGCCTGCACGCCCGGCGGCGTGATCGCCCTGACTTGCTCGAACAGCTGCGGGCTGACGCCGAGATTCACCGTCTCGAAATGGCGGATGGCGGCGGCGACCTTGAGGACTGCCTCCTGTGCGGGACGCGCGCCGTCGCGCCAGTTGTCGGTGCGCTCCGGCCAGAGGAGCCAGGTGGCCCAGTGCGGCTCGAACTCCGCGGGCATCCAGTAGCCTTCGGCGGCCGGTGTCTTTTCCCGCAGGTCGAAAGTCGCCTGGTCAACGGTGTCCCAGTACTCTTCACCGAGTTGATCTTCTTCTTCGGGCGTCATGCGTCCTCCTTTGGCGTCGCGCGCAACTTGCTGTGCTTGTAGCCGTACAGCGCGTAGATGGCGGTGCCGAGCACCGTCCAGACGACGAGCCTGACCCAGGTTGCGTTGGAGAGGAAATAGGTCATGCCCGCGCACACCAATGCCCCGAGCGGACAGAGCAGCCAGGCCGCCGGCACGCGGAAGGGCCGGTGGACCTCCGGACGCGTATGGCGCATCACCAGCACGCCGACGCAGACCACCGCGAAGGCCAGCAGGATGCCGATGGAAATCAGGTCCGCCAGCACATCGAGGGGAAATATCCCGGCGATCAGGGCCGCTCCGATGCCGGTCACCGCAGTCGCCACGTGCGGCGTCTTGAAGCGGGGATGACAGCGGCTCATCGCCGGCGGCAGCAATCCGTCATCGGCCATGGAGAGCAGGATGCGCGGTTGCCCGAGGAGTGAGGTCAGAATCACCGACGTCATGCCGAAGATGATGCCGAGGATCAGGAACCCACGGAGCCAGGAGAGCGCCGGGTGCGCATCGAGTGCCACCGCAACCGGCTCGGCGTTGTTCAATTTGAAATATGGCACCATGCCGGTGACCACGGCCGCGGTTGCCACATAAAGCACTGTCGAGACCACCAGCGTGCCGATGATCCCGATCGGCAGGTCACGCTGGGGATTGCGCGCCTCCAGCGCCGTGGTCGATGCCGTATCGAACCCTACGTAAGAGAAGAAGATGATCCCGGCGCCTTGCAGCACACCCGTCCAGCCGAAGTGGCCGAAGGTGCCCGTGTTGGGCGGGATGTAGGGATGCCAGTTGGCCCGATTGATGAAGGCAAGTCCCGCCACCACCACGATCGCGATCACCCCGACTTTGATAGCCACCATGATGTTGGTGACGCCGGCCGTCTCCCGGATGCCGACGTAGCAGAGCCAGCTCATCGCCGCAATGATGAGCACCGCGGGCAGATTGATGATGGCGCCGGTCGCGACCAGGTGCCCGGTCGCGCTCTGCTCCAGAGGAGCGTTGACCAGCGCTGCCGGTAGATGAATGTGGACCTCGCCGAGAAGATTCATCACATACGCCGACCAGCTCACCGCGACCGCCGAGGCCGATATGCCGTACTCGAGCAGCAGGTTCCAGCCGATGAACCAGGCGATCGCCTCGCCGAGAGTGGCGTATGTGTAGCTGTAGGCGCTGCCCGGCACCGGCAGGAAGGCCGCGAACTCCGCGTAGCAGAGCGCCGCGAGCCCGCTGCCGAAGGCAGCAATGAGGAGCGACAGCGTGATGGCCGGCCCCGATTGGTTGGCCGCCACGGTGCCGGTGAGCACGAAGACGCCCGTGCCGACGGTCGCGCCAATGCCGATCGACATGAGCGACCAGGCAGTCAATGCCTGCTTGAGGCGCTCTGCCCCGGCGCACTCACGCGCCTGCACCGGCCGGATGGCGAACAGGTTGCTTAGCAGGGATCGCTTGGCCCCCGGTTGCCCGGCGCCGCCGTCGGTCGCGTTGTACATTGCGGGAGTTTCGCATACTCGCGCCGCGTGCGTCGCGCCCTCCCCGGGGCGCCCGGAGCAGCTGTGCTAGCATGCCGTGCTCGGCCGCGGCGCTCAGCTCATCCCGCGGCGACCGCTATCCCGAGGAGTCCACGCAATGTCCACGGCCGCGCCTTTGAAGCTCACGCCGCCCGCCCAGGGTGCAAAGATCACCCTGCGCGATGGCAAGCTGGTCGTCCCCGACAACCCCATCATCCCCTTCATCGAGGGCGACGGCACAGGTCCGGACATCTGGCGCGCCAGCGTACGGGTGATGGACGCGGCGGTGCAGAAGGCCTATGGCGGCCGACGCAGGCTCCACTGGATGGAGGTGTTCGCCGGCGAGAAAGCGAACCGCCAGTTCAACAGCTGGTTGCCGGATGAGACCGTGACCGCCTGCCGCGACTACCTGGTCTCGATAAAAGGTCCGCTCACCACCCCGGTCGGCGGCGGCATCCGCTCGCTCAACGTCGCGCTCCGTCAGATGCTCGACCTCTACGTCTGCCTCCGGCCGGTGCGCTACTTCAGCGGCGTGCCGTCGCCGGTCAAGCGTCCCGAGAAGGTCGATATGGTGATCTTCCGCGAGAACACCGAGGACATCTACGCCGGCATCGAGTGGTCGGCCGAGTCGCCCGAGGCGAAGAAGGTGATCGCC
>JBOIAB010000076.1:0-19595 GCA_050738635.1 Steroidobacteraceae bacterium | reverse complement strand
CGCCCGCAGCTTGCGGCCGGTAGCATGCTCCATCGGCTCACAGCATAAGGGGGCGCGCGCAGCAATACGGCTGCACCAGCTCAAGAATGTCCATCGCACTCGATCAGGTCACCAAACGGTATCAGGGGGTACCCGTCGTCAACGATGTCTCGCTGGATATCGGCGACGGTGAGTTCTTCGTTCTGCTCGGGCCCAGCGGAAGCGGCAAGAGCACGCTGTTGCGCGCAATTGCCGGCCTGGCTGGTGTCGACCATGGCCGTATCGCCCTGCACGGACGCGACGTGACGCATGTGTCGCCGCGCGACCGTGGCGTTGGCCTCGTATTCCAGAACTACGCCCTCTTCCGGCACATGACAGTGGCCGAGAACATCGAGTTCGCGTTGCGCGTGCGGCGCATGAGAGCCGCCGAGCGCCGGCAGCGGCGCCAGGAGCTGTTGCGCCTGGTTGCAATGGAGGGCATGGACAATCGCCTGCCCGCCCAGTTGTCGGGTGGACAGCAGCAACGCGTCGCTGTCGCACGAGCGCTGGCTCACAAGCCGGAAGTGCTGCTGCTGGATGAGCCCTTCGGCGCACTCGATGCCAAGATCCGGGAGGGCCTGCGGCGGACCATCCGTGAGGTGCAGCGCGAGCTCGGAATCACGACCATCCTGGTGACGCACGATCAGGAAGAGGCGTTCGCCATGGCCGACCGGATCGGCGTGATGAACTTCGGGCGGCTGCTCGAGAGCGGTAGTCCACAGGACCTCTATACCCGTCCGGCAACACGGTTCGTGGCGACGTTCCTCGGCGCGGCCAACCTCCTGCTGGCGCGACAGAGCAGTGATGGACCGCGCTGGGGAGCATGGCCCGCGCCGCATGGCATGCCGCGCGAGCGGGAAGTTGTCGCCGTGGTGCGGCCGGAGGAGATCGAGATCGCCCGCGCGCGTGAGACTCTCTCTGCCGCCACTTACCTCGGCCACGGCGTGGTGGAGGAAGTGGTGTTTACCGGCGCACTGGAGCGGGCGCGAATCCGACTCGACGAAGCACCGGACGCTCCGATCCTTGCGCACGCCAATGGAGATGGCGCCGTACTACTCGAGGCCACACGCGCGCAGTTCGAGCAACGCGCGTTCGCGATCGCCCCGGGGCAGAGCGTCACCGTCGGTGTCCGGCGGGCTCACGTCCTGCCGACGCCGCTCTCCAGCTTCACGATCTGCGCGCCCAACAGCTCCGCCGCCGAGAGACTCGCCGGCAACCCGCTGCTGCTCGACCTCTCGTCGCGCATGAAGACGCGCATCCGCAGGCACCTGGAGCCGATGCTGGGAGCCGCGACGGTGAGCCCCGATACCGGCGCGTCGCTCCCGGGAACATCGGTCATCGCCGCGGCGGGCGATGTGGCGGCGGATGCGAAATGGCTCCTGGAGCACGACGTGGAGGAAATTCTCATCCTGCCGGAGCACGCGCCATCCCCGCGGCGGGTACTCATTCACTGGACGGACGACTCGGCGCGCAGCGCGACGCTGGCCGTGTCCGCCAGTGTCCTGCGGCATCTGGCGGCGGAAGCCATCTACGTCGACGTGCTCCCCGGAGAGACTCCTGCGGCCGAGCGCTCCTCCGGCATCCGAGCTCTGCTCGATGCCAGATCGGAAGCGCGCGCGGCACACGGTCTCGAGATCCGCACGGAGATGCGGTTCGGTGTCGCGGCACAGGCCTTGGAACAGCGGCTTGAGGAGTCTCCGGCACAAATGCTCATCGTCGGCATCGCCAGCACGAGCCAACTCAGCGGCGAGCTCGGTGAGCTGCTCGCCAGGCCGCGCTGGCCGGTGCTGCTGGTCCATCGCGAGCGGGATGCGCCGGCGCACAGCCGCTCCGCGGCGTGAGCTGACCCCATGAGAGACGGGCAACCCACCGTCCTGCCCGGATTCGGACTGACGCTGGGATTCACGACGTTCTTCCTCAGTGCCGTGGTGCTGCTGCCGCTCGCGGCGCTGGTCGTGCTCGCCGCCTCGACGCCACTGCACCAACTGCTCGAAGCAGTCGCAAGTCCGCGGGCGCTCGCCTCTTACCGGCTTTCATTCGGCGGCGCGCTGCTCGCGGCCTGCATCAATCTGCTCTTCGGCTTCATCATCGCCTGGACGCTCGCCCGTTATGAGTTCCCGGGGCGGCGGCTCATGGACGCGATGATCGACATGCCCTTCGCGCTGCCGACCGCCGTCTCCGGAATCGCGCTCACGGCGGTCTTCTCGGCCAACGGCTGGCTGGGGCGCTACCTCGCCGAGGTCGGCATTCACATCGCCTACACCCGTTTCGGCGTCGTCCTGGCGATGACACTCATCGGGATGCCCTTTGCGGTCCGTACCGTGCAGCCGGCCCTGCTCGAGGTGCAACGCGATCTGGAAGACGCCGCGGAGACACTCGGTGCCGGCCGATGGTACGTATTCCGCCGCGTGGTCGTCCCGACGGTGCTTCCCGCCGTGCTCACCGGATTCACGCTCGCTTTCGCGCGCGCGCTCGGCGAGTACGGCTCGGTCATTTTCATCTCCGGCAACCTGCCGATGAAGACCGAGATCACGCCGCTCCTCATCGTGATCCACCTTGAGGAGTTTGATTACCGGGGGGCGGCGGCGCTCGGCTTCGTCATGCTGGCGACCTCGTTCGTCATCCTCCTCGCGATCAATCTGCTGCAGGCGTGGGGACGAGAACGGCTGGTCCGGAGGGGAGCGTAATGGCGGGCGGCGCCCATTCAGGGGCTCTCGAAGAGCTCGACACGCGACCCGGACGAGAGACGATCGTCAGCGCGCTCGCGCGCCGGGGCCTGATCGCCGTCTCCGTGGCGTTCCTCGCGGCGCTGCTGCTTGCGCCGCTCGCGGTCGTCTTCGCCACGGCCCTACAAGGTGGGCTGCAGACGTATTTCCAAACCTTCGCTGACCCCGACACCCGGGCGGCCATCCGCCTGACACTGCTCACGGCACTCGTCGTGGTACCGGTCAATACGGTCTTCGGGCTCGCCGCCTCGTGGGCGATAGCCAAGTTCGAGTTCCGCGGCAAGAGCCTGCTCCTCACCGTGATCGACCTGCCGATCGCCGTCTCCCCGGTCATCTCCGGGATGCTCTTCGTGCTGCTGTTCGGCATGCGGGGCTGGTTCGGAGCCTGGCTCGCGGCGAACGGCATCAGCATCGTCTTCGCCATCCCGGGTATCATGATCGCGACGCTGTTCGTGACGTTTCCCTATGTCGCCCGCGAGCTGATCCCGCTCATGCAGCAGCTCGGCAACGACGAGGAGGAAGCGGCCATCACGCTGGGCGCCGGGGCCTGGATGACCTTCTTTCGCGTCACCCTGCCCAAGATCCGGTGGGGACTGCTTTATGGAGTCATTCTCTGCAATGCGCGCGCCATGGGAGAATTCGGCGCAGTGTCGGTAGTCTCGGGCCACATTCGGGGATTGACCAATACCATGCCGCTCGCCATCGAGGCGCTCTACAACGACTATGACTTCACGGGCGCGTTCGCCGTCGCCTCGCTCCTCACGCTGCTCGCCGTGCTGACCCTGGTGCTGAAGTCGCTGGTGGCGCGGACCGGATATCGCCGGCGGTGATCCGATGCGCGATTCCCTGCGGCGCCGACTTCTGACCGTGCTCTGGCCCGATCCGGCCAACACCACCCTCGGCTGGTGGATGGCCGCGGTGCACGTGCTGCTCGTGCTGTTGGTTGGCGTTGGGCTGTCGGCGACCGCCATCGCCATGCTGCGCGTCCTCGCCGATGAGCAAGGTAAGGCGCGGGTGCTGCTCGCCGGCGCCACCGCACACGAGGATGTGCGCCGCATGACGGAGGACGCGCTGAACTCGGCGCGCGTTCTGGCGCAACGCCCGACGCTGCAGCGGTTGCTCGATGAGCATCAAAACGAGGCACTGGCGCCCTTCCTGCAGCGATTCTGCGATACCTCGCAGCTCGATGCCTGCGCGGTTTTCTCCGGCACGAACCTGCTCGCCGCGACCGGCCCGGCGCTCGACTGGCAGGGCATCAAGTCGCAGAGCGCCGAGCAGGGCCCGACTTTTCTCGCACTGCCGAGCAATCAGCGGCTCGCCACGCTGGGGGCGTTCGTGCCGATGCCCGGCCCGGCGGACCTCCGGATCTACGTGCTGCGGCTGCTGGATGCACGGCTTGCCCACGAGCTGACCGGTCGGGTCGGGACGAAGATCCGCTTCCTCGATTACCGCTCCTATACCACCGATGCCGTCAATGCCTATACGCCGCTCTATTCGGCAGCGCTCGCCGACGGGCACTCCGCGGTGCGGCGGATAGACTCGCTCGGGCTCTACGAGGCAAGCGTGCCGCTCTTCGCATCGAGCGGTGAGGCCATCGGCTTCATCGATGCCGGTGTGCCGATCAGTCTGGTGGAGAGCTCGACCACCCGGCTGATCCGCGATCTCGTCCTGACCACCCTGGTTCTCGCCGCATTCGCGGTGCTTGCCGGCACGATCCTGAGTCGGCGTGTCGTCGGACCCGTCAGGGCGCTCACCGACTCGGCGGTGCGTATCGGACAGGGTGATTTCTCCGTGTCCATTCCGCCTGGCGGCGCCGCCGAGGTCGGCGCGCTCGCCCACACGATGGAGGACATGCGGCGCAACCTCCTGGAGCTGACAGGAACACTGCGGCGGCGGGAGGCCGAGGCGCAGGCCGTGCTCGGGGGTATCGTCGAAGGTGTCTACGCAGTCGATCAGCAGCGCAACGTCCGCTATCTCAACGCGCAAGCCGCCCGCCTGCTGCGCATCGACCCGCAGGCGGCGGTCGGCCACTTCTGCGGCGATGTACTCAAGCCGCTGCCGGAGGAAGGCCGGCGCCCCTGCGATCACCGCTGCCCCATCCTCAATGCGCGTACCGAAGGCAGCTCGCAGTGCATCGAGCAGCTGCAGCGCGGCGATGAGACGCGCACCGCCGTGATCACCAGCTCCGGACCCGTCGACGGGCTGCAGGTGCAGGTGATCCGCGATGAGACGGAGCTCGAGGCGGTGCGCCGCGCCCGCGATTCCGTGCTGGCCAACATCTCGCACGAGTTCCGCACGCCGCTTGCCGCGCAGCTCGCCTCGATCGAGCTGCTGCTCGACAATCTCGACACCATGCCGCCCGCGCAGCGCCGCGAGCTCACCGAGTCGCTGCAGCGCGGGGCACTGCGGCTCACGCGGCTGATCGACAACCTGCTGGAGAGCGTGCGCATCGAGTCCGGTCAGCTCGCGATCCGCCGCCAGAGCGTCGACCTGGCGGAGGTCATCGAGGATGCGCGCACGCTCATCGGCTCGCTCCTCGCCCTCAGGCACCAGACCCTGGAGGTCGCGCTTCCCGGGGAGCTGCCGCTCATCGAGGGCGACAAGCACCGGCTGACGCAGGTATTCGTCAACCTGCTCGCCAATGCCAACAAGTTCGCGCCGGAGGACAGCACGGTGCGCATCGGCTGCGAGGCCGATGACGGTTGGCTGGCGGTGTGGGTGGAGGACGAGGGCCCCGGGCCGTCATCAGCCGCCGGTGAAAGCCTCTTCGCGCCCTTCAGCCGGGGCGCGGAGCCGGAGCCGGAGCCCGGTGGCCTCGGACTCGGCCTGTGGATCGTGCGCTCCATCGTCGAGCGGCACGGCGGCACGGTGAGCGTGCAACGCACCGCGACAGCCCGGACCCGTTTCACGATGAGCTTACCAATGGAGGTCACAGCGTGAAGATTCTGGTGGCGGACGATGACCGCGATCTGCGTGACCTGGTCGGGTTCACACTGACACAGGCAGGCTATCTGGTCATCAAGGCGCCGGACGGAACCGCCGCCATCCGGGCGGTGGCCGACGAAGCGCCGGACCTGGTCATTCTCGACATCAACATGCCGGGCGCGAGCGGGTTTCAGGTTTGCGAAGCGATCCGTCGCAACTCGCGCGTACCCGTCATGATGCTGACCGTGCGCGGTGAGGAGGAAGACCTGGTCCGGGCCCTCGAGCTGGGAGCCGACGACTACCTGACCAAGCCCTTCAGCCCGCGTACGCTGCTCGCGCGCGCCAAGGCGTTGCTGCGTCGGGCAGGCACGGAGAGCGCGTCAGTCCTATCGTCCGGAAAGCTGACCCTCGATACCGACGAGCATACGGTACGCATCGGCGATGCCGAGCCCGTGCGCCTCACCAAGCTCGAGTTGCGGCTGCTGCAGATGCTACTCGCAAACGCGGGCCGCACTGTCAGCTCCGACCGGCTCCTGGTGCATGTCTGGGGCCACCGCGGCTCCGGCGACCGGCAGCTCCTGAAGCAGCTCGTCCATCGCTTGCGGCAGAAGATCGAGCTCGACCCTGCCGTACCGCAGCGGCTGCAAACTGCTTCGGGAGCTGGCTACAAGCTGATAGCGGATTGACGGCGGATAGCGCGTCAGAACCAGAGCTGCGCGCGCGCACCGATGGTGTTCGGGCGGTCCGTGCCGGCCTTGCCCAGATCGGCCTCGCCGTGCTCATAGTCCAACACGAAGCGCACGTGATCGTTGGGATAGTAGTTGAGGCCCACGGTGACGACCGTAACCTTGTCTGCGGTCGCTGCCGCAGCCTTTGCACCGGGTAGCGCCAGCCCCGTGTAGATCCCATCGCTACCGTCGTTACGTGCCTGGTCGTAGCGGACGGCGAGCTCCCATGCGCCATAGCTGTGCTGCGGGACTATGCCTAAGTAGGTAGCATCCTGGGTGTTGTAGCGGCGCGTCTCGCCGGTGAGGGTGTACGCCACCGTCGCCGAATAGGCGGTCACCATGTCGTCCGGCTCTCCTGTCTGGCTGAATGCGACGTGGTCGTATTCGGCCTGGAGGTAAGCCGGCCCATAGGCGCCGGCGAGCTCGCCGGCCAGCGCCCGCGAGTGCGGCCTGGCACCTGTGCTGGAGACAGGGTAGCTCGCGAGCGTCAGCTTCTCATCACTGTCGTAAAAGTTACCGTACGCGTAGCTTGCGGTAAGAGCGTTTGCACCCGACGTCGTACTCCCCGCCGCAGCCGTTGCGTCGATGATCGATGCCCCCAGGTGCAGCCAGCGATCCTTGTCCACTATTGGCGCATAGGCGATGCGGGCGTCGTACGCCGATCCCTGCGTGATCGTGTCCGTGCTTCCTGACTGCTTGTGCAGTGACGACGCCGAGGCGCCGAGCCACAGGTTGTCGCTGTCCGTGAACCCTCGGTCGTGCCACTCGTAGAAGACACCGTTGGTATAAGTCACGGCCGCATTTACGCCGCTCGAGGAAGCGATATTGCGTTCGAGGAAAGGCGTATCGGGGTTGCGCGCGATCTCGTCCATGCTGGCCCACGGCTTGTCCTGCCCGATGAACAGCGACCCGTGCGGCAACAGGTCATGCTCCAGCCATGCTCTCTGCAGGGCGCCCGTCACCGTGTCGAAGTCGATGTGATAATGGAAACTGTACACCTTGCCGGCCAGCGTGATCCACGCGCGTCGGAACCTAAAGGCGTTACTCGCGCTGCCGTTGGCGACGCCGCTGCCGATCCTGCTGCTGCTGTCGTTCTCATCGGCGTAACCATCGAACTGCACGAGCGTGCCGACGGCGGCGGAGAAATCGCCATCCGACGACACGACCTTGATGCCGCCGGTGGTCGTCACCACGTCGGCATGCGCCAGACATGCGCCGGCGCCCACAAACGCGGCGACGATGCCGCTCTTGACAAGGATGTTCATGCGCAAGCTTCCCTCCGCCTGTTGCATTGGCCAGCGCAGTATAAGACGCCACAAATAACATCCTGGTTAGGCTCGGAATTCTTCGCGGTTGGAATTGAAACCGGTTTGTCACCGAGCCGTGACCCGGCTGGCACCGTCGCGCGCCGCGGCTGACCGACGGGCCGTCACTTCACGGCGTTGGGCCACTCACGGGCAGTCTCGCGGCCTGCGCCCGGCCGACGGCTGTGGGGGCAGCCAGGGCGCCGCTTTGCGGCTTGCCGCCCCAGGTCCAATAGAGGCCCAGGTAAGAGTAGATCTCCGGCTGGCCGACGACAGTGTGGCCGATGGCGAACAGAAGCTGAAAGGCGGGCTTGTCGAAGTAGTAGTAGCCGCCCACATCGAGCATCGTCGCCGGGCTCGTTTGCGCCGTCGCGAGACCTTCGGCTGCGTGGTGGAATATCTCGCCGCCGAGGGTCCATTTCTCACCCACGTCGCGCTGCAGGAGCCAGCCCTCGTACGCGAAGCTCCGGTACCCGACCTGACGCACGATCTCGTACCCGCCACCGCCGTAGGTGGTCCACGCGCCGAAGTCCTTCTGCATCCAGATCGGCAGCTTGTACCAGGTCTTGCCGATGCCGAGCCCACGCGCGCGGCTGCCGGTCGGCAGCTCGACCATTGGAAAAATGCCGATGTCGGGACGGTATGCCGTCTGCGAGAGCAAGCGGTATTTGATGCCGAGCTGCGTATCGAGGAGGCCGTAGGCGCTCGGCCCGGCGTCAGGCACGACTGCGCCCAAGCCCATCACGGCGTGCAGTTGCAGATCGGGAAGCGAGCCCCAGTTGAACTCCAGCGCCGGGCCGACCGGGTCGGTCTCGAGCGGCGTGCCGTCGCTACCCGAGAAGACGTAGAACTCGTAGTGACCGAGGTCTACCGGCTCCGGATCGTCGGTCTGAAAAGGAGGTCCGGCAATGGCGGGCAGCCACTGCACCAGCGGCATCAGTAGCAACAGGGTGAACATTGCCGCGCCGATTGAGGCGCCGCGGATCCGGTGCTCGAGCGTGCAAACAGGAGAGCCGATACCCCGCCGCCCCGCAGATGCAGCGGATCTGCCTGATCCTGAAGCCTTGTGCCCGGCCCGTGGCCGGCCGATTCGGGGCTGTAACCAAGCCGTCATCTTTCCGAAATACGGTTGTCGCACAAAGGTCGCACAGTACGCGCCGCTGCGCGATCGACGGCGGCAAGGCGCCAGAGAGACCCCCATAGATGCCCGCCGATCGTGCGCATCGGCCCATTCCACCAATAATCAGGAGCCTGATGATGACTCGCACGAGCATCGAATTTGTTCGTTCGCAAGAAGTTCCCGGACGCCGAAGCAACGTGCCGGCCGCGATAGCTGCAGCCGTGGCGCTTGCCCTCGCGGCGGTCTCGGCGCCCGCGCTTGCGCAGACCGCAACGGCCCCTGCCCCTGCCATTCAGACAGGCCCGCTCACCCTCACCTTCGGCGGCTTCACCGAGCTTGCGACCATCTATCGCAACCGCAATCAGTCGGCCGACGTCGGCTCGGACTTCAATACCGGCATTCCGTTCTATGACAACGCGAACAGCCAGGTATCGGAGTTCCGTGAGAGCGCCCGTCAGAGCCGCTTCTCGCTGCTCGCCCAGGGCGAGGAGTTCGACGGCATCAAGCCGGAAGCCTATATGGAGACCGACTTCCTCAGCTCCGGAACGACCTCGAATTCGCGCGAGAGCAACAGCTATACGCTGCGCATGCGCAACTTCTACGGGCGGATGCAGACCGACTACGGCCTGGACGTCGTCGCCGGCCAGAGCTGGAGCCTCGCGACCCTCTACAAGGACGGCCTGAATGTCCGCGACGAGAACGTGCCGCTCACCATCGACGCCCAGTACGTCGCGGGATTCAATTGGACGCGCAACCCGCAGCTGCGCGTCGTCGAGCACTTCAGCAAGGCGTTCTCGCTCGGCCTGTCGCTCGAGAGCCCGCAGACCGTGACCTCGAACGGCATCAATTCCACCGGTTTGCCGAGCGGCACCACGTTCCCGCCTTCGAGCGTCAATTACCAGAACTCGGGCGACTCGGCTGGACTGGAGAACAACACCACCACTTACACGGATGACGTCGCGCCGGACGTGATCGTCAAAGCGGCGTTCGACCCGGGCTTCGGACACTATGAAGTCTACGGCCTGGGCCGCGAATTCCGCTCCAGCATCGACCGGGCGAGCTCCACTACCTCCGGTGGCGGCATCGGCGGCGGTATGATCCTGCCGATCCTGCCGAAGATGCTGTCATTTCAGGTGAGCGGCCTCGCCGGCAAGGGCATCGGCCGCTACGGCTCGGCGCAGTTGCCCGATGTCACGATGAAGCCGACGGGCGCGCTCGCCCCGATCAAGGAGTACGAGGCTCTCATCGGCCTCATCCTCACGCCGACCGACCGGCTCACCATCTACGCCTACGGCGGCCGGGAGAGGGAGAGCGCGACCTACTACAACGTCGGCAGTGCCACGTACGGCTACGGCGCGCCCGAGTTCAACAACTCGGGATGCGATGCTCTCAGCGGAACCTGCGTCGGCAACACGAAGTCGATCGATGATGTGAGCGGCGGATTCTGGTGGAAGTACTACCAGGGCCACCTCGGCAACCTGCAGTTCGGCGTGCAGGCCGAGTATCTGCAGCGCACCGCCTTCGGTGGTGTCGGCGGCGCTCCGGAAGGCAACATCTTCGTCGGTCTGGCCTCCTTCCGCTACTACCCTTACCAGAAGTAAGTCCCCCGAGAGGCTGCCGTTCGGAAGCCCGCGAGGGCCTCCGGACGGCAGTGCTCCTTACTGCCCGTGCGAATAGATCTCATCGAACACACCGCCGTCGGCGAAGAACTTCTGCTGCACGCTCGCCCAGCCGCCGAAGTCGCTGATGGTCGCGAGCTCGAGCTTCGGGTACTGCTTGGCGAACTCCGCCGCGACCTCCGGGTCGCGCGGACGGTAGAAGTTGCGCGCGATGATCTCCTGCCCTTGCGTACCGTACAGGTACTGCAGATAGGCGGTCGCGAGCGGGCGCTGGCCGTGCTGCAGGGCGTACTGCTCCACGACTGCCACCGGCGGCTCCGCGAGGATGCTGACGGACGGGTACACGATGGTCAGACCAGCGCCCGGCTTCTCACGAATGGCGAGCAATGC
Organism: Steroidobacteraceae bacterium; assembly: GCA_050738635.1. Lineage (GTDB taxonomy): Bacteria > Pseudomonadota > Gammaproteobacteria > Steroidobacterales > Steroidobacteraceae > 13-2-20CM-66-19. Next base: position 8,765 of record JBOIAB010000076.1, on the reverse strand, counting down.
CTCGTTCTCCCAGCCGATGAGTACGTCGCCGAGCCCGTGCTGCACGAAAGTCGTCGTGGCGGCGCGAGCGCTCGTATCCAGCACCGCAACGTGTTGGAACAGGTCGTGCAGATACGCCCTGGCGCTCGCATCGCTGCCGCCAGGCTGCTTCAGCGCCCAGGCCCACGCGGCCAGGAAGTTCCAGCGTGCGCCACCGGAAGTCTTCGGGTTGGGTGTCACGACCGAGATGCCGAACCGGGTCAGATCGCTCCAGTCGTGGATGTTCTTCGGATTGCCTTGGCGCACCAGGAAGACGATCGTCGAGGTATAAGGCGAGCTGTCCTGCGGCAGGCGCGTCTGCCAGTTCAGCGGCAGGAGCTTTGCCTGTTGCGCGATGACATCGATATCCGCCGCCAGAGCGAGCGTGACCACGTCGGCTCCCAGCCCTTCGGCCACGGAGCGGGCCTGCAGCTCCGAGCCGCCGTAGGACATGTTCACGTGTACGGTCTGGCCGGTCTTCGCCTTCCAATATTTCTCGAAAGCCGTGTTGTACTCACCATAGAGCTCGCGTGTCGGCGAATACGACGCATTGAGGAGCGTCACGCCTGGCGCGGCGGGACGGGAGCAGCCCGAGACGACGCCGATGACGAGGGCTGCGGTAACGAACGCGGCTGCTCGCAGCAGCTTCTTGTAGATGACTTGCATTGCCGGTCCTCGGGAGGATAGCTGGCAATGATGAAACGGCCGCAGTTATGCCGTCAGTCGGCAGACGGTGACAGATCGGTTATGGACGTCCGTACAGGTTCCTCAGCAGGTGCGGCTGCAGCGCTTCGGCGACAATGGCCACGGAATGGACCGGGGTGAGGTCCGCCAGCCGGGTCATCTCCAGGCCGGGATAGCCGCAGGGATTGATGCGGCGGAACGGGTCGAGGTCGGCACTGACGTTGAGTGCCACTCCGTGGTAGCTGGCGCCGCGGCGCACGCGGATACCGACGCTCGCGAGCTTGCGGTCGTTGACGTAGACGCCGGGTGCATGCCTGCGGCACTCGGCCGCGATTCCGAGCTCTGCGGCATAGTCGATGATGCTGCGCTCGAGGGCGGTCACGATGTCACGCACACCCAGACCCGCGCGCCGCAGATCGACCAGAGGATAAACGACGAGTTGGCCCGGGCCGTGATAAGTGACCTGGCCACCGCGATCGATCTGCACGACGGGAATGTCGCCGGCGGCGAGAACATGATCCCGAGTGGCATTCATGCCGAGCGTGAATACCGGCGGATGCTCGAGGAACCAGATCTCATCGGGCGTGTCCGCTGCGCGCTGATCGGTGAAGCGCTGCATGGCGCGCCAGGTAGGCTCGTATTCCACCAGTCCGAGGTTGCGCACGATGTGCGGCGGGACGGCACGCGCCATGGGGCGCGCCGCCGTTGCCAGAACGTTACTTTGCTCGGTGCTCAAACCGCCTTCCTCTCCGACACGAGCCGAGCGTTGTCGAGGCCTGCGTTGTTGCGATTCAGCGCCTGTTCGGCCCGATAGCTCGAGCGCACCAGAGGTCCGGAAACGCACTCGAGGAAGCCCCGTGAAAGAGCACTCTCACGGTAGCGGTCGAACTCCGCGGGAGTGACATACCGCGCAACCGGCAGGTGATTCACCGTTGGGCGCAGATATTGGCCGAGAGTGACGATGTCGACACCGGCCGCGCGCAGATCCGCCAGTGTCTCCTCGATTTCCGCGTCGGTCTCACCCAGGCCGAGCATCAGACTGCTCTTGGTCAACACCGCGGGCTTGTGCCGCTTCGCGTGCGCGAGCACCCGCAGCGTTTGCTCGTAGCCGGCACGCGGGTCTCTGACGGGGTGAGTCAGGCGGCGCACCGTCTCTATATTCTGCGCGAAAACGTCCAACCCGGAGTCGACGACGGTCGCGACGTCCGCGAGCACTCCCTGAAAGTCCGGGGTCAGCGCCTCGACGGCGGTGTTGGGATTGCGCAGCTTGATCGCCCGGATACAGACGGCATAGTGTCCGGCGCCGCCGTCAGGCAGATCATCGCGATCGACCGAAGTCAGCACCACGTACTTGAGCTTCATCAGCTCGACACTACGGGCGGCGTTCGCCGGTTCCTCCGCATCCAGCCAGCCATGCGGGTTGCCGGTATCGACGGAGCAGAAGCGGCAGGCGCGGGTGCAGACGGCCCCCATCAGCATGATCGTGGCGGTGCCGGCGTTCCAGCACTCGCCGATGTTCGGGCATTTCGCCTCTTCGCAGACCGTGGCAAGGCGATGCTCCTTGACGATGCCCTTTACCGCCTGAAAGCCCGTCCCGGATGGCGCCCGTGCCCGTAACCACGCAGGCTTGCCGGCGCGCGCCGCCGACCCGGGCGCCCAACCGCCGCCCGCGGTAGACGCCTTGATACCGTCCCTGATTGCGGTAAACCCTTGAGGGGTAAGATATTTTTCACCACTGCGAGGGCTTTCCCGCGGCGTGGGCGCGCCGTCGGCGACGACGGGGATGTCTTTGAGACTGGCCATGGCCGCTATTTTACGCCACCCGCCCCGGTCAGCCGCCCGAGTGCCCTCGCGCGGCGCGCTCCCTGGCGTCCAGCCACGCCAACCGATCCGGCGAGCCGATGTCCAGCCATTCTCCCCGGTAAACCTCGCCGCGCAGGCGCCGCGCCGCGATCGCGCGCCGCAGCAGCGGCAGCAGGGGAAACTTTCCCGGCGTGCATCCTGCAAAGAGCTCGGGCCGATAGATCCCGATGCCTGTGTAGGTGAAGCGTCCGGCCTCCCGCTCCACCACAAAGTCGCCCTCGAGGCCGAAGTCACCGCGCGGATGATGCGGTGGGTTGGGCGCGAGCAGCAGCCGCGCGTCGGCATCTTCCTCCAATGTCAGAACGCGACTGAAATCGACATCAGTCCAGACATCGGAATTGACCACCAGAAAAGGGGCCGCGCCGAGCAGGGGCAGCGCGCGATGAATCCCGCCGCCGGTCTCCAGCGGCACGGGCCCCTCCTCGCTGTACGTGATGCGCACACCGTAGCGGCCGCCGTCACCCAGTGCGCCGCGTATCTTGTCGCCGAGCCAGGAGAGATTGATGACCACGTCCCTGATCTCGGCCCGCGCCAGCGCCTCGAGGTGATAGACGATGAGCGGCTTGCCGGCAATCTCGACCAGGGGCTTCGGCAGGCTGGCGGTGATCGGCCGCAGCCGCTCGCCGCGTCCCGCCGCGAGCAACATCGCGTGGCGAAGCCGCGCTGGCCGCGACTCGCTCACGCCGGCGGCGCCGTTTCCCGGGCCACGCGCTCATTGGCGCGCGGCAGCTCGGGGGCGACCCGGGTCTCGAGAAACCTGGAGAGCTCGGCGAGCTCCGGGTACAGCCGGCAGGTCGCGCGCACGTAGTCGAGCGTCAGCGGGAGGTCACGCAGATACCCCGACTTGCCGTCGCGGTACCAGAGGCGCGCGAAGACGCCGAGGACCTTGATATGCCGCTGCACACCTATGAGGTCGAACCAGCGCAGGAACTGCGTCGGGCTGCCGCCGACTCGCCCGCCGCGCGATTGCAGCAGCGAGCGATAATCGCGCACCCACTCGAGGACCCGCTCCCGTGGCCACGAGACGTAACAATCCTTCAACAGCGAGACCAGATCGTAGCCGACCGGACCGCGCAGCGCGTCCTGGAAATCGATCACGCCGGGGTTGCGCTCCCCAACCACCATGAGGTTGCGGGAGTGATAGTCGCGATGCACGAACACCTCGGGCTGCGACAACGCCGCGCCGATCAGGAACTCGAAGGCCGCGACGAGCGTCTCGCGTTCCTCGGCAGAAAGCTGCAGCGCGAGATGCCGGTCGAGGAACCACTCGGGCATGAGCGCCAGCTCGCGGGCGAGGGGCGCCCGGTCATAGGGCGGCAGCTCGGCGGCCGCCGCGGCGCCGCGCAGCTGGATCTCCGCGAGCGCCTGCAGGGCGTCGCCATAGAGGCGCCGCGGGTCGCCGCCGGCGTCGAGCTGAGCGAGGTAGTGCATGCAGCCCAGGTCTTCGAGCAGCACGAATCCCTGGGCCACGTCGGCCTCATATATGTGCGGTACGTGGATTCCGAGCGGCTCGAGCAGTGCCGTCACGTGTAGATAGGGCCGGACGTCCTCCGTCGCCGGTGGCGCGTCCATCGCTACGAGAGTGCAGTCGTCGCACACCACCCGAAAATACCGCCGAAAGCTGGCATCACTCGACGCGCGCTCGATGCTCGCCGGGCGCAGACCGAGATCGCGCGCCAGCCAACCCTGCAGGAGCGCGAGACGCGCATCGTTCTCAGGCATCTCACCATTATAATGCCGTCCCTCATGTCGCGTCGGACCCCATTCTGGACCGCCTTGCTGTCGTTCGGCGGCCTCATCTCGCTCGTGCATGCGGATCCGCCACCGGCTCCCGCGGCGAGCCCGACGCCGCAGACAGCTCCTGCAACGCCCACCACCCACCGTCCCACGGGCCGCGGCTCGGCAACCGAGAAGTCGTTCGCCAGCGGGGGTCCGGTGAGCATCACGAGCGACCGCATGGTCGGCGTGAACGGTGTGCTGACCCTGAGCGGACACGTGGTGGTGCGCCAGGGAAATCGCACGATCAAGGGGAGTCAGGTCGAATACAGGAGGAGCAACAATTCGCTGCGCACCCAGAGCGGCATCGACTACACCGATCCGCTGGTACACGTCACCGGCGCGGGCGGCAGCTACTCCCCCACGACGGGCGCGCAATTCGAGTCGGCGAGCTTCAGCCTGATGCAGCGCTCGGCGCGCGGTGCCGCCAGGGAAATGCAACTCAGCCCGCAGGGAATGATGCGCCTCGCGCATGTCACCTTCACCACCTGCCCGGTCAACGATCAGTCCTGGGTGCTGCGCGCCAAGAAGATCGTTCTCGATACCAAGAAGAAGATCGGCACGGGACGCGACGCGCAAATCGACTTCAAGGGCGTACCCATCCTGTACCTGCCCTGGGTTTCGTTTCCGCTCGGTAATGTCCGCAAGAGTGGCTTCCTCTTCCCGGTGCTCGGCGACAGCTCGACCAGCGGCGCGGAGGTGTCGGTCCCCTACTACTGGAACATCGCGCCGAACGCCGATTTCACCTTCCAGCCAACCGAGTACAGTCGCCGCGGGCCCGACGTCGGCGGTGACTTCCGCTACCTCACGCAACAGCAGCGCGGCGAGCTCACCTGGGACTACTTACCGGACGATGCCGTTTACCATTCGAGCCGCAGCCGCGTGAAGCTCGTCAACGTCACCGACCTGCCCGACGGCCTGCGGCTGACGCTGGAAGGGGAGAACGTCAGCGACACCCAGTATTTCGAGGATTTCTCGACGGGCCCGGAGGGCACGAGTACTCCCTTCCTCGACCGCAGTGCGATCCTTTCCTACCGCGACCTGCACTGGAACGTCGCCGGCATGGCCGAGCAGTACCAGACGATCGACAGCACGCTGGCGCGCGATCAGCGCCCCTATGCGCGGGTGCCGGACCTCACGGTCAGCTCCGACTATGGCTGGGGGCCGGGGGCCGTGCTCAACTACGGCTTCGATGCCGAAGCGGTCGACTTCCAGCGCTCGACCGGAGTCACCGGCTGGCGGCTCGACATCAATCCCAAGGCCTCGCTCAATTTCGTCGGCCCGGGCTATTTCATGCGGCCGTCGGTCGGTTATCGGGCCACACAGTATCAACTGTCGAATACGCAGCCGGGAGAGCCTGCCAAGCCCTCGCGGGCGCTGCCCATCGCGAGCCTGGACACGGGCCTCGAGCTCGAGCGTGCCGCGGGTTCGCGCGATCAGCGGACGGTCACGCTGGAGCCGCGCGCCATGTATCTCTACGTGCCGTACCGTGACCAGTCGCAGTTACCCGTCTTCGATACCGCCGTTCCCGACCTCGACCCGGTAGAACTCTTCCGGACCAATCGCTACGTCGGGACGGACCGCGTGGGTGATGCGAATCAGGTGAGCCTCGGCGTGACCACGCGGCTGCTCAATGCGCTCGACGGCCGGCAATACCTGACGGCCACGTTCGGCCAGGAATTCTATTTCACGACGCCCCGCGTGACGTTGCCCACCGAAGTGGAGCGCACGGACCGGCGCTCGGACCTCGTGGCGCAGCTCGCCCTCACGGCCTTCCAGAACTGGAGCGCGAATGGTGCGCTGCAATGGGACCCGCAGACCTCACAGTCGCAGCGCGGCGAGATCGAAATCCAGTACCGTCCCGCACCCGACCGGGTCGTGAACCTGGGCTACCGCTTCGAGCGCGGCATCCTCGAGGAAGCGGCGGTGGCGACCGGCTACTATCCACCGCAGACGACCATCACCACGCCGCTCTGCGGCACTCCGGTGACGCCGAGCTGCAACGTGTCGCAGGTGGAGCTGTCGGGCGCGTGGCCGGTGGCCAAATCCTGGGACATCTTCGCCCGCGAGGTGTACTCCCTGGCGGACCATGGCGCGCTCGAGAGCTTCGCCGGCTTTCAGTACCGGGCCTGCTGCTGGAGTGTCCGCCTCGGCGCTCGCCGCTACGTCGGCGCCCGGCCCCTGACCAGCACGGCCCGCACCGGCCAGCAGGACACCGGGATCTGGCTGCAGCTGGAACTCACGGGGCTCGCCAGTGTCGGATCGGCTTCGGATACCTCTCTCATCGAGGCCATTCCCGGCTACACTCCGCCGGAATCGAATTCCCGGTCACTCCTGGCCCCGGAGTGAGGGGGCCATTCCACGAGGACAAAGAGCGCATGCGGCGGTTTTTCTCCAGGCCCACTTCCATGGTGGTGCTGCTTCTTGGCGCGCTGGCCTTCCAGGGCGCGGCGCAGGCCCAGACCCGTGATCTGTCGACCCAGGGCACATTGCTCGACCGTATCGCCGCCGTCGTCAACGACGGGGTGGTCATGGAGAGCGAGGTAGATGCGCAGATGCGGGAGGTGAGCAGCCGCTTGCAGGCGCAGAACATGGCGCTGCCGCCGGATAGCGTGCTTCGCAAGCAGGTGCTGGACCGCCTGATCCTGCAGCGGATCGAGCTGGAGCAGGCCGACCGCGACGGCATCTCGATCTCCGAGGACCAGCTGAACTCGGCGCTCGCGGATGTCGCCAAGCGCAACAATATCCCCTTCTCCGACCTGCCGAACGTACTCGCACAGCAGGGGATCGACTATGTGAATTACCGCGAGGAGATGCGCCAGCAGCTCACGCTCGGGCTGCTTCGACAGCGCGACGTCCTGCAGCGGATCGTGGTCACGCCCCGGGAAGTCGATCAGTTCCTCGCCAAGCAGGCCAAGCAGCCCGCCGGCAATGAGGAATACAACGTTTCACATATCCTGATCTCAGTGCCGCCGAACGCCACCCCGGACCAGATCGCCCAGGCGCAGCAGCGGGCCGACGACGTCTACCGTCGCGCCGGCAAGGGCGAGGACTTCGGCAAGCTCGCGGTCGCCTATTCCAACAGCGAAGATGCGCTGCAAGGCGGCTCGCTCGGCTGGCGCAAGGGATCGGAGCTGCCGACTTTTCTCTCCAACCTCATCCTGGGCCTCAAGGCCGGTCAGGTCGGCGCCCCGCTGCGCACGCCGACCGGAATCCATATCGTCAAGCTCAATCAGGTACGCAGCCCGCAGAAGAAGGACATCGTGGAGCAGGTCCACGTGCGTCACATTCTCCTCAAGACCAACTCCCTGCAGGACGATGCGACCGTGCGGCAGAGGCTGGAGCAGATCCGGCAGAAGATCCTGGCCGGTGAGAGCTTCGCGGTCGCGGCCGCGGCTGCCTCGCAGGACCCTGGCTCCGCATCGGAGGGCGGCGACCTCGGCTGGGAGAGTCCCGATGTCTTCGATCCGAGCTTCTCGACCCAGGTCGAGCAGCTCAAGGTGGGCGAGATCAGCCAGCCATTCAAGTCGCAGTTCGGCTGGCACATCGCACAGCTCCTCGGGCGGCGCAATCATGACGAGACGCAGGAAGTCGTGCGCTTGAATGCAATGGAGGCGATCCGCGCCAGCAAGGCGGACGAGAACACGGAACTGTGGCTGCAGCACCTGCGGGATGACGCCTACGTCAAGGTCATGACGGGCTGATCGGCCGGGGGCTTACGTGTGCCGCGCATCGCGCTGACCTCGGGGGAGCCTGCCGGCATCGGCCCGGACCTGTGTCTCGCCATCGCGGCACAGCAGCTCGACTGCGACCTCGTCTGTCTGGGTGACCGGGAAATGCTGACCGAGCGCGCACGCGTGCTCGGAGTCAACGTCGAGCTGCGCCCGTACGACAAGGCATCGTCCCGGCACATACCCGGAACGCTTGCGGTGGAGCATCATCCGCTGCGTGCACCGGTCGCCGTGGGCAAACTCGATGCACGTAACGGCCCCTACGTGATACGCCTTCTGGAGCGCGCCTGCGACGGCGCCATCAGCGGCGAATTCGCCGCGATCGTTACGGCGCCCGTCAACAAGGGCGTGATCAATGACGCCGGCATCCCTTTTACGGGCCACACGGAGTTTCTGGCCGCGCAGACCCGCGCGCCGCGGCCGGTGATGATGTTGGCGACGGCCTCGCTGCGCGTCGCGCTGGCTACGACACACCTGCCGCTGGCGCGTGTGAGCGCTGCGATCACCGCCGACTTGCTGTGCGAAGTGCTGGCGATCATCGACCGGGACATTGCCCGATGGTGGGGTATCGACCGGCCGCGGATCGCCGTCTGCGGCCTCAATCCGCATGCCGGCGAGAGCGGTCATCTCGGCGACGAGGAGATTCGCGTGATCACGCCGGCGATTGCCCGCATGCGCGAGCGCGGCCTGCGG
>JBOIAB010000075.1:0-1959 GCA_050738635.1 Steroidobacteraceae bacterium | reverse complement strand
CGCAGGGCCTCGGCCACGAGATCTCGCAATGTCGAGCCGCGCCTGACCGCCGCGATCTTGGCGCGCTTCATGAGATCATCCGGCAGATCGAACGTAGTTCGCATAAATACAGCAATATGCTTTTACGCTCACATTCTCTCGCATCTGGAGCGACGGGTCAAGCAGGCAGCTGCCGACCCGATCCCGCGTCGCGAGTGCATTGCGCGATGCGCCCCAAGCGCCTCGGGCATTACCGGGAGCGCGTCCGGCGCCGCTGAGGGACGGGTGCTTGAAATCGGCTCGGGCGCTGGCGGCAGAAGTGATTCCGTGCCTCGGCACGCGCAATAGAGCCCCCGATTTTCTGGGCCACGGTCTGCCGAACACGTGGGCATCATTTTCTCCGCGACGCGCATTCGCCTCGCTTCACTTCCCCGCCAATGGCGATTGGTATTGCTCGTCGCTCACCTTTTCCAGCCATTCGACGTTCTTGCCCTTCGCATCAGCTTCCTGAATCGCGATATGAGTCATCGCCGTACTCGGCGCTGCGCCGTGCCAGTGCTTCTTGCCAGGCGGACACGTGATCACGTCGCCGGGGCGGATGTCTTCTTTCGGTTCGCCCTCGCATTGCGTCCAGCCGAGCCCGGCAGTGACAATCAGGGTTTGTCCGCAGGGATGAATGTGCCATGCCGAGCGTGCGCCGGGTTCGAATGTGACGCTCGCGCCGCTGACCTTCGCCGGCCCCGGCGACTGGAACAGAGGATCGATCCGCGCATTCCCGGTAAAATATTCGGTGGGCCCCGTGTTGGAGGGTTCTTTCGTACTCATGATTTCTTCTTCTAGGCCCGCGGGTCACGCGGGCTCACGATCACCGTCGCAGCACGTGCGCGCGCGCCGATCATCGGTGCGAGGTACGGACTGCCGCTGTATTTGGCCCTGTAGGCATCGTCGATTCGCGTCTGGATCGGATCATCGACCGGCTCGAACGAAACCTCTTTTGTCATTCCAGCCGCAAGGATCCGTCCCGCTTTCTGCTGCAGCGCTGCCTGGTACCAGCGCGAGCTCGTCCCGTTGTAGGCGCGCGCGTAGAGTGCATCGTCAATGACCACGGACCAGATCCAGGTCGGTGTTCCATAGGTCTTTAAGTCACCGCGGAACGGAGAGATGTGCAGGTCGTCCGTCTCTGCGAGACGACGTAGCTCGTCTTTCGGCCAGTTGTTCATCGTTTGACTCCAAGGCTCATGGCGTGAGCAGCGTCTTGATGGCGCGCCGCTCATCCATCGCGCGGTAGCCCTCGGCGGCCTGCTTGAGCGGCAACCGTAGGTCGAACACGCGACCGGCCTCTATCTCGCTGTCCCAAACGCGCTCGATCAGCTCCGGCAGAAAGCGGCGCACCGGCGCTGGACCTCCGTGCAGGTGCACGTGGGAGAAAAAAAGCCCAGTCCCATCGAGTTGCACGCCATGGGGTACGTCCACATAAGACACGTAGCCGCGCGGACGCGTGGTGCCGATCGCCTCAAGCGACTTCGCCCAGGACCTTCCGGGCAATCTCGACGGCGGTATTGGCGTTAGGCCATCCTGCGTAAAACGCCAGGTGCGTGATGAGCTCGATGAGTTCCTCGCGAGTCACGCCATTCTGAAGGGCGAATTTCAGATGGAACGGCAGCTCGCTGGTACGGTACAACGCCACCAGCGCAGCCACGGTAATGAGGGTTCTGTCGCGCTTGGAAAGAGCGCTGCCTTCCCACACCCGCCCGAACAGAACATCCAGGGTGTAGTCATTCAGCGCAGGGGCGATATCCGCGTAGGGACCCGCGTGGGCCTTTGCTTCGGTACTCATCGACTTCTCCCGACCAGGTTCACGACTCCGCTCTCCTGGCTGGCGGCGCCTCGCGGCCGACCATGGCCAGATGCTGCGGCGCGTAGCGTTCACCCTCGGCCTGGATGTGCGAGGCGGCCTCTTCGATCTCGCGTAGATCATCC